>NZ_PKLB01000006.1:143065-351948 GCF_002858905.1 Bacillus sp. UMB0893
AGCAGTGTCAAAGGACCCACTTTACCTAAGAACATAATAAAAATGATTACTTCTTTCCCTATATCGGTTAATTTGGGAGTAACAGACATGGAAAGTCCCACTGTACCAAAAGCAGAAACAACTTCAAACACGATTTCCATAAAGGTAAGATCTTCCGATAAGGTTAAAATAAATACAGCTGCTAGTACAAAAAGCAGACTTGCCACCGTAATAGCAAGGGCTTTAACGATAAATCTAGAGTTGATTGAACGATTTGTAATACTTATATCTTCTCTTCCGCGCAAAAAAGTAATGGTTGCCAAGAGGATAATAATAGCTGTTGTTAACTTAATTCCTCCGCCAGTCGACGCACTTCCCGCTCCAATGAACATAAGAATGATCATTAAAAAAAGAGTTGTATCTTCTAAGCTTGCCATATCCAGTGTATTAAACCCGGCGGTTCTTGGAGAAACAGCCTGAAAGTAAGAGGCTAATAGCTTGCTTCCAGAAGATAGGTCTCCAAGCGTAGCAGGATTGGAGTATTCAATAGCAAAGATTATAAACATCGCAGTGATATTAATTGCAAATGTACCGACAAGCATCAGCTTTGTGTGCAGGGAAAATTTTTTAAAGCTTCTTTTCCTCCATATATCAACTAATACTGTAAAACCTATACCCCCAATAATAAACAGAGATGAAAGCACAAGATTTACGAGCGGATCACCTACAAATCTCATCAAATTATCCGGCCAAAGTGCAAACCCAGCATTATTGAATGCGGAAATTGAGTGAAAAAAGCTGTAAAAAAGACCTTTAGACCATCCATACTCAGGAACCCACCTGAAGGATAAGAAGATCATTGCAATAAACTCGATAGAAAGGGAGAAATAAAACACATACTTCACTAAATTAATGACTCCGCCAATTGAAGTTTGATTTAGCGCGGTTTGCATAACTAATCTTTCTTTTATCCCAATTTTCTTGCCAAGCATCATATAAATCAAAACGCCAAATGACATGATTCCTAATCCGCCAAGCTGGATAAGCATAGCAATGATAAACTGACCTGTAAAAGTAAAGGTTGATCCAGGATCGACTGGCGAAAGTCCTGTTACAGTCATTGCTGATGTAGCGACGAATAGCGCATCAATCCATCTTATCGGCTCGTGAGTTGAAAATGGCAGCATTAATAATGCAGATCCCACAATTATTCCAACAGCAAAAATAATAACCAGCAGCTGAGAAGGATTAAACCGAATCATTTTTTGCAGCTTTTGCCCATTCATCACCTACATACCCTCCTCCTCGAAACGGCTGATGTCCTTGTTGCGTCCAATGACTAGTAAAATATCTCCTGATTTAATGGACTCTTCCGCAGGGGGAGAAACAATCATTTCTTCCTCGCGCTGAATCCCGACAATGTTACAACCATATCTTGCCCTAATATCTAGATCAATTAATGTTTTTCGGTGTATTTTTGCTGAAGCAATAAGCTCTACCATGCTGTATTCCTTTGAAAGCTCAATATAATCAATCATTTTTTCTGAAATAATATGATGTGCAATGCGCTTTGCCATATCACGTTCAGGATGGATGACTTTATTTACACCTATTTTGTCTAAAACCTTCTGATGGTAGTCATTTTGAGCTTTTGCCCATACTTGGGGTATCTCGAGTTCTTTCAGCAGAAGTGATGTCAAAATGCTTGCTTCAATATTATCTCCAAACGACACAAAGGCGTGATCTACGTTACGCACGCCGAGCTGCTTCAGTGTCGCTTCATCAATCGCATTTGCTTTTACTGCAAGTGTGGCATATTGAGAGTAATACTGGACTTTCTCTTCATCCTTATCAACCGCTAATACTTCAATACCCAAATCATGAAATTCCTTAACTAGGCTTCCTCCAAATCGGCCAAGACCAAACACAGCAAATTGCTTTTTCAACAGAGTTTCCTTCTTTCAATACTGATTTTTGCACACAAAAAGACACAGAGGTCCCATGAACCACTGTGTCTGAATTTTCTCATCACAATATGTTTCATAATCCTCTCTCAAGAACGCTTGCGAAGTTAGCTGTCGGGTTCGGGCAATGAGAGTAGCCCTACCTGTAAAGGATTCACCCCAAGCTGCAATAAAAGCCAGCAAAATTGGGTCCTCCGCTCCATCATGGATTAAGCGATTTAAGAATATCTGAAATGTATTTATGTCAGTATCTTACTCCTGTTGGATATGACAGTAAAGAGTCAATTTCTGTTGAAAAATCTTAAAAATGACCTGAATCAACCATTTAAGCGCTTTTAAGTCTCGTTTTCTTAGCCAGGCTGTTTATTTTGGATTCTTATGATTGAATGGAAGAATTCAATTAAAATTAGGTTATCATGTCTTTTTCCAGCCATTAAGCCTCTAACGATTTTTTAATTGTTTTTTATTTCATCATTCCATCTATATCCTGCTCCCCAGACCGTTTGCAGATGATCATCAATTGGAAAGCCTGTCTTTCTCAGTTTTTCCCGTAAGTGACGGACGTGCGAGTCTACCGTCCGGTCCTCTGTATCTGCATCATATCCCCATATTGATGTTATGAGATGCTCACGGTTAAAAACTCTGTTTCGATTTTTCAAAAAAACACCTGCAAGCTGAAATTCCTTTGGAGTAAAAAGAAGTGTTTCACCATGATAGCTTGCCTCTTGGCTCCTTTCATCCCATTTTAATCCTTTAAAATCAATTGCACTTTGATTCTTCACCCTTCTTAATATCGCTTCAATTCGTGCAAGCAATTCACTCTCGTTAAATGGTTTTGTAAGGTAGTCATCTGCCCCAGTATGCAGTCCTTTTACAATGTCCTGTTTTTGACCTCTTGCCGTCACCATGATTATGGGAACATCTGAAAAGTTCCTGATTTCTTTGCACACTTCAAAGCCATTCTTACCTGGCATCATGACATCAAGTATAATGAGATTTGGTTCGTCTTTTTGAACAAGATGCACAGCGTCGTGTCCAGAAGAGGATTTTATGCACGCATATCCCGCTGGCTCCAAGTAAAGGGCAAGCAAATCCAGCATCAGCGTTTCATCGTCTACAAGCAAAATTTTTTTCATCAGCTTAATCCTTTCTAAAAACAATGATAATTGAAGTCCCAATTCCGAGTTGGCTTTTAGCTTGAACCTGGCCGCCAAGAGATTCTACGATTTCTTTTACAATTGCAAGACCAAGGCCTGTTCCCCCGCTATTACGGGATCTTGATTTATCAACGCGATATAATTTGTCAAATATAAAAGGCAGGTCCTCTTTAGGAATGCCAATCCCTTCATCAGAAATGATAATTTCAATTTTTTCATCTTCATCCGTTAGCTTAATTGTAATAGATGAACCCTTTTCCGAATAATGAATCGCATTATCCATGATGTTATGCAGCACTTGTTCAAACCTGGCTGCATCGTTCATGTGATGCACGAAGCAGGAAGGAAGCTGGAAAATCACCTTCCTATTTTCTTTGATTAAGATAGGATTGATCTTTTCAGTCATTTTTTTAAGAAAGGAACCAAGTTCAATTCGTTCTTTTTCAACATGAAAAGAATGGTGATCAAGCTTTGCAAGTTCAAACAAATCTTCAACAAGCAATGATAGGTGCTCTGTTTGTTCGCCTATAATGGATAAATATTTCATTTGATCATCTTTAGAGATTTCGGACCTTTTTGCTACATCTGCATACCCTTTAATATACGTAAGGGGTGTACGTAATTCATGTGCAATGCTAGCCAGAAATTCATTTCTTTCTTGCTTTAAATGTGATAAATCATTCCCTAGCTTTTGGATGGAATCCCCCAGCTCTCCAAGCTCATCATTTCTTTGCATATGAAGTTTTACTGTAAAGTCGCCTTCACTTAAGCGTTCAGTTGCCTGCTTCATGGAGAGCAGCGGTTTTGTCACAATCTTCGAAAGAAAAACAACTGCTATAATTGTTAAAATAACAGACACCGTTCCAATAAAGATAAAGTGATCATTTAATCTCGCTATCATTGATTGAAGCGAGTCTGTTCCTTTGAACATAAAAACATAGCCTGTTGTTTCACCATTATCACTGATTGGGCTTACCGATGAAATAAACGGATGATCCTGCCAATCCTGTGAAGCATTTTCCCTTTCTTTCGCCCTCTGATTGATTACCCTCTGCATATATGGATGTATTTCTTTTGAGGAATGAAGAACGTCTCCTGCTTCATTTGTCAAAACAACATCTGTGTCTGCTTCGGATTCCATTAAGACTACATGCTCCCGTGTCATTTCATTATTATGCTTCAATAGAACATCCCTGTGACTGTTGCCTCTTGCCTGAAGGACCGTAATTTCTTCTTCCACGCGGGTGTTTACGAGATTGCGATATAAAAATAAGAATAAACATGTTTCAACTACTAGAATAATTGTAAAAAATAATAATCCAATCTTTATGGCGAGTTTGTTCATTTTCTTAACTCCTAAATAAAAAATCTTATTGGAACTATTTATTTTACATTACCAGAAAGATGTGCACATCTCCGTTGAAATTTAAGAAAAAGGCGGCCGTTAACAGGCCGCCTTTCTATTTAGATCAGATTATTGATTCCAGCGCCTGACTTTTTTACGGCGCTGCAACTTTCCTAATTACGATAATTTTTCTTCAAACTCTGGAATCTTATAATCTCCGTGTTTCTTTTCTGTTTCAGCTACAATAACAGCACAGGCTGCATCACCTGTGATATTGACTGCAGTACGTGCCATATCAAGCAAACGGTCAATACCAATGATTAAGGCAATACCTGCAACTGGAAGACCGACTGAGTTTAATACCATTGCAAGCATGATCAGTCCAACACCTGGTACCCCGGCTGTTCCAATTGATGCAAGAACAGCTGTTAAAACGACTGTTATCAATTGTGTGAAGGAAAGGTCAATATTGTAAACCTGGGCAATAAAGATTGTTGCTACACCTTGCATAATGGCCGTTCCATCCATATTGATGGTTGCACCTAAAGGCTGAACAAAACTTGAGATTGGTTCTGGAACTTTCAGGCGTTTTTGCGCCGTTTCCATCGAAACAGGAAGGGTTGCATTACTGCTTGATGTACTGAAAGCTACTGCCATTGCAGGAGCAAAATTCTTAAAGAACCAGATCGGACTTTGCTTCGCCAAGAAAAGGATGGATGCTCCGTATGTTACGATAGCATGAATCACAAGAGCGAGCATAACAACACCCATGTACAAACCCATTGCTTTAAGAGCGTCTAGCCCTTGGCTGCCAACAGCAGTTGCGATAAGACCGAACGTACCGTATGGAGCAAATTTCATGACCACATTTACTAAATACATCATCAGATCGTTGCCTTGTTCGACTACCTTATATAAAGTACTGGCTTTTTTGCCGAGGAACGTGATTCCCAGACCTACAAAGATTGAGAAAATAATAATTTGCAGCATGTTGCCATCAGCAAATGCTTTAATAGGATTCGTCGGAATCATGTTTAAGAATGTTTCCCCAACAGATGGCGCCTCTTCTGCTTTATATTCAGCGGACTTTGTATCAAATTCACCGATGTTTCCAGGCTGAATTGTCAGTGCAAGGATTAAGCCAATCACGATGGCTACAGCAGTCGTTACTAAAAAGTAAGATACGGTTTTAACCCCAATTCTTCCAAGTTTTTTCGGATCGCCCAACCCAGCTACTCCTAGAGTAATAGAGAAGAAAACGATTGGCACAACAAGCATATTAATTAAGTTTAAGAATATTTTTCCGAGCGGGGTAAATAAAAACGTATCAAGCTGTTTAAATAGATCTGGAGCCGTAATATTTAGAATAAGACCTACAATTGCACCCAAAATAAGACCAATGATGATTTTCGTTGCTAGTTTCATATAAAACCTCCGTAAAATAGTATGGATATAAAGATAGTGTTTTATTCCCTAAATACAAGGGTGGAGAAACACATTTAAGTGATTTTTTTGAAAAATACAAAAAACCGCGAGAGAATTCTCGCGGTTGTATTCGTCAATTTGGATCATTATGACTTTACCACAGATGTGTCTCTCCAGTGCATACGAGGTTAGCTGTCGGATTCGGACGAAGAGCTGTCCTACCTTTTTTACTATAAGGATTCACCCCAGTGCATGGCACAGTTCGGTTCCCCCGCTCCAATTAAGGATTAAGCGTATATTTATTAAGTTATACTATTATTCTAAAAGAAAATATAATGATTTTGCAAACATCAACATTTGCCTTTTAGCTGTATTTAATCATAAAATTTAGCAGAAAACGTCATGAATTAAGGGGTTTTACTCGATGAAAAGATTCATAAAAAATTTTTTATTAGGCGCATTAGCCGTCCTCATTCTAGGATTTGGAGGGTTTTACATATGGTCGCAAATCACTTATTCACCATCAGAAGAGCTCTATAATACAGCGAATTTGCAGGATCAAAAGGAAACAAACGAATATTTGATTTTTGAACCTGAAAATCAAAAAACGGATAAGGGGATCATCCTGTATCCAGGTGCAAAAGTAGAGCCAGAAGCCTATGCCTATCTAGCGGATCAGCTTTCTCAAAAAGGATACACCACTGTGATTCCGCAAATGCCTTTTAATCTTGCCATAGCTGGGATAGACAAAGCAGATACTATCATAAAAAATCTGGAACAGATCAACAACTGGTATATCGGCGGACATTCTCAAGGAGGTGCAGCCGCCTCGATTTATGCATTTGAACATCAAGAAGAAATCAAGGGTCTTTTCTTGCTCGCAGCATACCCAACTAATTCCAGTGATTTTTCAAATACAGACTTTCCGATCCTGACCATTTATGCAGAACATGACGGAATATCAACACTTGAAGACATAAAAAAAACAAAACATCGTTTGTCTGATTATACCTTTTTCCACAAAATCAATGGCGGAAATCATGCCCAGTTTGGCATGTACGGAGAGCAAAAAGGAGATAACAAAGCGGATATTAACGTATTTGTCCAGCAAGATCAAATCATCCGAGAAATCAATAACTGGATTGAAAGGATTGAAAAAAGGTAGGAAGGTAATCCATCCCTACTGCCATTCGTACAAATTCAGACCCATAAAAAAACGAGAATGGACAGCAAAACAATGTCCATTCTCGTTTTTTTAGTTCAACATCGTTTACTTAGTAGCTTCCAAAAATTCCTCAACATCCTGTACTGTGAGCAGCACGGCCTTTTTCCAGAAATCTTCTTTAGTCAGATCAACGCCCAGATGTTTCATTGCCAGATCTTCAACCTGCATGGATCCTGTATCTTTTAAAAGGGCAATATACTTTTCTTCAAATGCAGCTCCTTCTTCCAATGCTTTCGCATAAATACCAAGCGAGAATAAATAGCCAAAGGTATACGGAAAATTATAAAATGGCACCCCGGTAATATAGAAATGCAGCTTGGAGGCCCAGAAATGCGGGTGATACTCGCCTAATGAATCACAATAAGCTTCTCTCTGAGCATCCTCCATCAATGTGTTCAGCTTTTCCGTACTGACAATCCCTTTTTTGCGTTCCGCATAAAAAGAGGTCTCAAATAAGAAGCGGCCGTGAATGTTCATCAAAAGGGCAACACTTCTTTGAACCTTGTCTTCTAAAAGAGCTAATCGCTCCTCCTCTGTTTTTGCTTTTTTAACTGAAGCATCTGCAACAATCATTTCAGCAAAGGTTGATGCTGTTTCAGCCACGTTCATCGCATAGTTGCGATTGAGCGGATGGACTCCAGCCATTGCATGCTGATGAAACGCATGGCCGAGTTCATGGGCAAGTGTTGCAATGTTAGACGGTGTTCCTGAGAATGTCATAAAGATTCTTGATTGGTCGCTCTCAGTAAAGCTCGTGCAAAATCCGCCTGGTGCTTTACCTGGACGATCTTCAGCCTCAATCCAGCGGTCCGCAAATGCTTTTTCCGTAAACGAGGTAAGCTGTTCGCCAAAGTTGCTGAACTGATCCAAAATAAACTCAGCTCCCTCTTGATAGCTCACCTTGGTTTCACTGCCGCCTATAGGTGCATCAAGATCGAACCAGCTGAGTTTCTCGATGCCAAGCAATTCTGCTTTTCGTTTCAAATATTTTACGAGCGGCTGTTTATTTTCTGAAATAACCTTCCACATCACATCCAGCGTCTCACGCTTCATTCTGTTGATTTCAAGCGGTTCACTCAGTACATCATCCCAGCCCCGCTTTTCATATACATTTAAACGGAATCCAGACAAATGATTAAGCGTATGAGCGAATAAGTCTGCCTGGCTTCCCCATGCTTTTTCCCATTCATTGAAGACTGATTGTCTAACAGAACGA
Organism: Bacillus sp. UMB0893; assembly: GCF_002858905.1. Taxonomy (NCBI): domain Bacteria; kingdom Bacillati; phylum Bacillota; class Bacilli; order Caryophanales; family Bacillaceae; genus Bacillus; species Bacillus sp. UMB0893. The sequence continues at coordinate 151,377 of NZ_PKLB01000006.1, forward strand.
TCTCCATTGGAAAACTTATTAGCCGCCTGGCCAACTGACAGCTCTTTCATTTTCCCATCTTCCTCAAACGGTATTTTCACTTTAGAAACAAGCGTATCATAAAGCTGGCCCCATGCATGATAACCATCAACTGACATCGCATTGATTATCGTTTCCTGTTCAATCGGCAGCTTGTTCTTTGCTTTGCCGCGCCGTTCGCTTAGTGCAAATTTCAATTCAGCCAATGTTTCAGAATTCACAAGCTCAGTCCAAACAGTATCCTCAACTTGTACAAGCTTTTGATCGAAGATTGCCAGGGCATTTTGAAATTGAGAACTTAATTGAGTAATCTTACCTCTTAGAATGGAAGCATGTTTATCATTTGTATTTTGGGCCTGTAAACAGCCGACAAAGGCCCCTGCCTGTCTCATCCGTTTGGCAATTCCCTGAAATTTCTCAAGTATCTCGTCTAAATAGACGCTATCTGCTGCAGATTGAGGCACTTTTAGATGTTCTGCCTGATCCTTAAACGCAGGAACATCCAGTGCAAGCTCCTCTAAATATTTTTTGAAGGCTTCTGACCCGCTTCCACCCTCAAAAAACACATCCAAATCCCATGTCTCAACATATGTAGCAGCTTTCATTGCCATTCCCCCTCGTATGTATTTCGGAACACTAAATAATTCCTCACTTGTCATTATAAAACAATTAACGAAAAATTTGTACAATTTAACCGGTTAATGGCAAAAAGAAAAAGGCATGACGATGTGTCATTGCCTTTACGAGTTTTATTTATTTTACTTGTTTATCTGATTTCGCATCATCATCGTCCATAAGTCCTTTAGTAGCATTCTTAAACTCCCGTAACGTTTTGCCTGCAGCTTTTCCTAATTCAGGCAATTTTTTCGGTCCGAAAAGAAGCAATGCAACAAAGACGATCAGCATTATTTCGCCGAATCCCAAGTTCATCATGAACCCTTCTTCCATAATAATTTTTACAGAAAATCGAATATATTAAGAAAACGCTATCTTTGTAAATTATAGTCGATATCACCGTGAATTGCAAAATGAAGTTTCCGTAACAGCAGGATCTATTTTAAAATGAAAGTTTTGGAAATTAGCAGTTTCTCTTGACATCTTTAAGAGGAATTGTTAACTTTAGTTTACTAAAATAATAAATCAAAATCCTCACTATAATCTCGGTGAGGTAGAGGTTGCGCCAATTATGAGTAGATTGCAAGAGGCTAGTGGAGCTGTTGACTGCAAATCCGAAAGGACTTGGTGCCGAAGTTTGAAACAACCGCTTTGTTTCATGCTGGGACAGTATCGAATAGGTGCTGGACTGCCGCAGAGTTGATCTGCGGAGTGCTATCAGGAGATTATCGTGAGTTTTTGTGTATGTATTTGCGCATGGACTTGTTCCATGTGCTTTTTTGTTTGTCCGAATGGATCGGTTTAACTAAAAAATACACACACTAATGATGCAGCCATTTTTATGGTTCTATATAGGAGGTTTTACAATGAAGCAAAAAAAATGGGGATTTTGGCTTTTAACAGCGTTTGTTGTTGGAAACATGGTTGGGTCAGGGATATTTATGCTTCCAAGCACATTGGCTCAGACAGCAAGTCCGCTTGGAGTCACTACCGCTTGGGTCGTAACGGGATTTGGTGTGTTAATGATCGCACTTGTTTTCGGAAACTTATCGATTCGCAGACCTGATCTTACGGCTGGTCCGCAAAGTTATGCAAAAGCATTATTCGATTCACCTAAAAAAGGCAAAGTCGCCGGATTCAGTATGGTTTGGGGATATTGGGTCGCGAACTGGATAAGCAATGTCGCGATCATCACTAGTTTTGCAGGATATCTTTCTACATTCTTTCCTATTATGTCTGACAAATCGATTTTATTTTCAGTCGGTTCACAGGAAATTCAATTAGGAAGAGCAGTCACATTTATTGTTTGTACATTCTTGCTTTGGGGCACTCATACCATCCTTATAACGAATATGAATGGAGCTGGCAAACTGAACTTTGTCGCTACAGCTTCTAAAGTAATTGGATTTATGCTTTTTATTGTTGCTGGTTTATTTGCACTGGAATCGGCATCATTTGGAGAATTTTATTTTCCGGTAGAAACAGAGCCTGGCGTGACTTTTGGTCTGACAAATCAAGTGCAATTCGCTGCGATATCTACATTATGGGCATTTGTAGGGATTGAGTCTGCTGTCATTCTTTCAGGTCGGGCCAAATCTCAGCGTGATGTAAAAAGAGCTACGATTACTGGCTTAATCATTGCTGTGTTCATCTATATGATAATCACACTTATCACAATGGGTGTACTGCCGCACGATCAGCTGCAGGCATCTGACAAACCATTTGTAGATGTACTGTCTGTGATTATTGGCGATGCAGGTGCAAATGCAATGGCGCTTTTAGCTGTCGTATCCTTGTTTGGTTCAACGATCGGCTGGATTTTACTTTCATCTGAAGTGCCTTTTCAAGCGGCAAAATCGGGTATCTTCCCTGCTTTCTTTGCTAAGACAAATAAAAAAGGAAGCCCAAGCAATGCTTTGCTGATTACAAATTTAATGTCTCAAATCTTTATTTTCTCAACCATTTCGGGAACTATCAGTGAAGCTTATACATTTTTAACAACATCAGCAACACTTGCGTATCTTTTCCCATACCTTGTATCCTCTATTTTCTTCTTGAAGCTGATTGCTAAAGGAGAAACATATGATGTGCTGAAAGGATCACGTGTAAGAGACGGAATCATTGCCTCATTCGCCTGTATTTATTCGGTATGGGTGATTGTGACTGGAACAGCTGATTTAAAAACATTTGTATTAGGAGTCGGCCTTTTCTTGGCAGGGTTTGTAATTTATCCATTTTTGACGAAATATATGAAAAGACAAGATTCCAGTTCACTATAATGATGAACGGCTGCATATTAAATGCAGCCGTTTTTACTATTCTTTTTCCACCCCAAAAAGCTGATTAGCACAATATTCGATGATTTCTCTTCTCCTTATAATCCCAATAAATATCCCTTGATCATCCACAACTGGGACGAAATTTTGCTCCATCGCTCTCGATATGATATTTTCCATTTCAGCATCAATAAAAATCGGTTCATTTTTACGATGAAACGGAATATCTGTTAAACGGATTTTTTCTGTATTATGAAAACTCAAGTCATGCGTGTTCTTCAGCTTCCATAATAAGTCTCCTTCTGTTAACGTTGTCACATACTTCCCTTCGTCATCAAGCAGCGGAACGGCTGAATAGCGATGATGCTCCATCCGTTCGAGTGCTTGCCTCATGGTTGAATGAATGTTTAAATGAACAACTTCTTTTTTTGGTATGATGAAAAAAGCAATATTCATTTCTATAGAGCTCCTTTATGATCGTTCATCTGATACAATATGGATATCAATATTCGATGTTTCCCTCATAATCGTATTAACAATTGAACCCTTTTTGATTTCTTCCCATCTCGTTCTCGCTGATTGCCCCAGCAGGATTTGCGTGATATGATGCTGACTTGCAATATCGCTCTTCAATGTCTATATACCGTTTTTTGTTTTTTGAACCCGGAATGTTTGTATGGGCAAGTTCATCAATTACGACCGTGTTTGGCTTTCTTTCAATGATTTCGTTCAGATTTAATTCTCTAAACATGCTGCCTTTATACTGCATAGTCTTTAAGGGAATGATCTCGATGTCTTTAATGAGGTCCTCGGTTTCTTTTCTTCCATGTGTTTCAATGAGACCAATGACCACATCAATTCCTTCAATCTTCATATCATGGGCATCTTGAAGCATTTTAAAGGATTTTCCAACGCCGGGTGCTGCACCTACATACAGCTTTAGCTTTCCCCGCTTTGCTTCAGCAATTTCATCTAATAGTTCTTGCGGTGTTTTCCTTCTATAGTATGGATGTTTTTATTCATCCCTATCACCTCAGGAAGATGAATGACCTCAGCTTGATTCAGCTGAGGGCACACATCATTCATTTATTAAGTTTTTTAGATCTAGATTTAATTGAAGAACGTTTACTCTCTCTTCTCCAAAAAGACCAAGTTCCCTGCCCTGACTATGTTTCTTCACTAGTTCTTCTAGTTTTGATGACTCAATTCCTGTTTCATTAGAAATCCTCTTTATTTTGTATATAAGCCGCATTCGGGCTGATGTGCGGATCCAGCCCGGAACCTGAATTCGTTAAAAGGTCATTTGGTACATCGCTGATTTGTGTTTCAGGGTTGTTTTTCTTCCATTCATCAATCGATTCTTGCGTCCGTTTCATCATATCTTCATTTGAAGGGGCAAAGTTATTGGATCCTGAACCTGCACCGTTATATTCGAAATACAGTCCATTTATGGGAGATAGAAAATTACCAAATGAAGTTTTGAATGATATAAAAAACCCGATTCTTTTCGAATCGGGCTCTCTTTTATGCAGCTATATGCTCTTTATTTTTTTTGTCATCAAACTCGCCTTCCCACTTGGAGATAACAACAGCTGCAAGTGAGTTTCCTACAACGTTTACGGCAGTTCTTGCCATGTCTAGAATTCGATCAATTCCTGCAATAAAGGCTAATCCCTCAACCGGAATTCCTACTGTTCCTAATGTAGCGAGCAATACAACGAATGATACGCCCGGAACACCAGCAATACCTTTAGAGGTTACCATTAACACAAGCAATAACGATACTTGCTGAGAGATCGATAAGTCGATTCCGTACATTTGAGCGATAAATACAGCTGCTAATGCTTGATAAAGCGTTGAACCATCAAGGTTAAAAGAGTAGCCTGTCGGAATAACAAAAGACGTAATGGCTTTTGGACAGCCGAACTTCTCCATTTTCTCCATGATTTTAGGTAAAACTGTTTCAGAGCTAGCGGTAGAATACGCTAGAATTAACTCATCCTTGAGCAAACGGATAATATTGAAAATGTTAATTCCAACCATTTTAGCAACTAATCCTAAAACGCCAACGATAAAGAAAATCATTGTTCCGTATACTAGAATAACTAATTTACCAAGAGGGATCAGCGACTCTAAACCGAACTTAGATACGGTTACGCCAATCAATGCAAAAACACCAAATGGAGCAAATTTCATAATAAGATTTGTTACATAGAACATGGTCTCAGCTGTCCCCTGAAAAAAGGCCAGAACTGGTTTTCCTTTTTCTCCAATAGCAGCAATTCCTAGTCCAAATAAAACGGAGAAGAAAATAATTGGAAGCATGTCGCCTTGAACAATCGATTCAAATAAGTTGCTGGGAACAATATTGACAAAGGTATCTGCAAACCCATGTGATTCTACATCCTCAGCAGTATCCACATAGCTGTTAATATCCGTTTTCTCAAGCTTGTCCATATCAACTCCGGCACCTGGAGTAAATAGGTTTGCTGCTACTAAACCAACAATAATTGCAATTGTTGTAATGATTTCAAAATATAAAAGTGTTTTCCCGCCGATTTTACCAAGTTTTTTTGAATCGCCGACGCTTGCTACGCCAACAATGATACTTGAAATAACAATAGGAATGACAATCATTTTAATTAAGCGTATAAAAATATCACCGATAGGCTGTAAATAATTTTCGATGGTTGGGTTACCGTAAAAAATAGCACCAAGTGCAATACCCAAAATTAACCCGATGAAAATTTGCCATGCTAGGCCAATTTTTTTCATTCAATCCACCCCTTAGTTTGTTAGTTATTAAAAATAAAATGGCCTTTGGAAAAGTTTAGAATTAAACCATTTTAACATTTAACATAAAACACATTTATAAATAATATAACAAAACTAATTATTTAACAATAACATTAATTCCCAATACTATATCTACATATTAATCAAGAGAATATTCTAAAAATTGTTGACATTCTTTCAATTCGACAATATACTACAAAATGTTCACTTCTTAGTCATGACTAAATTAATGGAGGATCATATGAGTTCTTTGTTCAGAAAAAAATCTATTACAGATTTATTAGCACAAAGCCAGCAAAAATCACTTGCCCGTACAATGGGTGCATTTGATTTAACTCTGCTTGGGATTGGTGCAATTGTAGGAACTGGTATTTTCGTATTAACTGGCGTCGTTGCGGCAGAAACAGCAGGCCCAGCTCTTATTTTATCGTTCATTTTATCTGGAATTGCCTGTGCTCTCGCTGCCTTTTGCTACGCGGAGTTTGCTTCTTCGGTTCCAATTTCGGGAAGTGTTTATACATACACATACGCAACCCTTGGTGAGCTGTTTGCGTTCCTGATTGGCTGGGACTTAATGCTTGAGTATCTCCTTGCAACCTCAGCCGTTGCCACAGGCTGGTCCGCTTACTTTCAATCCCTCATAGCAGGGTTTGGAGCAGAACTACCTGCTGTCATTACTTCAGCACCTGGGGCTGGAAAAGGCGGATTTGTCGATTTGCCCGCAGTAATTATTATCCTGCTCATAACGGCACTCCTATCAAAGGGAATCAAAGAGAGCACTCGGGTAAATAACATTATGGTATTTGTAAAACTTGCTGTAATCGTGATATTTATTGTTGCAGGCGTTTGGTATGTAAAGCCTGATAACTGGACACCCTTCGTACCCTTTGGATTTGATGGTATTGTAACTGGTGCAGCTACAGTCTTTTTTGCTTATATAGGATTTGATGCAGTAGCAACTGCCGCTGAGGAAGTAAAAAGACCTCAGCGGGATGTTCCAATCGGAATTATCGCTTCACTGACAGTTTGTACAGCTTTATACATTATCGTTTCGCTTGTTTTGACAGGAATGGTTCCATATACTCAATTAAATGTCGCAGACCCTGTATCTTTTGCTCTTCAATTTGTAGGACAAGATTCTCTTGCAGGTTTGATTTCAGTAGGTGCAATTGCAGGAATAACAACTGTTCTGCTTGTTATGATGTATGCTCAAGTCAGAATTTCATTTGCGATGAGCAGAGATGGACTGCTTCCGAAACGTTTATCAAAAGTACACCCATCGTTTAAAACACCGTTCCAAAACACATGGATTACTGGTTTCATTGCAGCAGCAATCGCAGGATTTGTTGATTTAACGACGCTCGCACACCTTGTGAACATGGGAACACTCGCAGCATTCACATTAATATCAATCGCAGTCATCGTGTTAAGAAAAACACACCCAAACTTGGAACGCGCCTTTAAAGTGCCTTTTGTTCCGGTACTTCCAGCTATCAGCGCTCTGTTCTGCGTCTATCTGATGATTAGTTTACCTGCCATTACGTGGATATCTTTCTTCATCTGGATCGGCATTGGAACAGTCATTTACTTTTTATACGCCAGAAAGAACAGCAAACTTGGCCGTTTAGAAAAATAAAAAAAATCCTTTCTCCTTTAAATGGAGAAAGGATTTTTTATAATTTTATAATCCTTTCACTTGCGTAAAGAAATAACCAACAAGCAGCAAAACAACCGCAAAGGAAGACATGACAATCAGTTTTAAATGATCATGCAGAATACTTTGTCCAACAGCCGGCTGAGTCTCTGCCACAGTTTGCTTCATGCCACTTTTTGCATCACCCAAAACAGGCTTCAATTCATGGGAAGTGATTTCTCTGCCATCCTCCCCTTCGACTTCTAGTTTTCCGTCCAGATTAACGTCAGTTGAGATGCTTTCATTCGTTTTTTTTGCGTAATACAGCGGTTCACTCAGAGTAAATTCCTGGCCGCTCTGATCTTCAAACGCTGTGCCTTCTGCAATAGATTCTGATGTGAAATTTGAAAAGCCGTAATCTAATAATTTCACGGTATCTTTATAAGAAATTCTGTCTGTTTGTGCTTTAAGAGTTATTGCAATAAGGCTGATATTTTCTCTTTCAGCAAGAGTAGATAAGGTAAAACCGGATTCGCTCACATAACCATTTTTCCCGCCAATCATCCCGTCATATGGAGTGACCTTGAGAAGTTTATGATGATTGTGCAGGGTAGTATCCCACGACTCCCCATCCCACTTTAGCTCTTCTGTCGAAAAAATTTCTTTGAAAAGCTCATTTTTTGCAGCGTACTGTGTCAATTTTGCAAGATCTTCCGCAGTCGTTACATGCTCAGGATCAAAAAGACCGTGGGGATTTTTAAAATTCGTTTGTTTTAAGCCTGCTTCTTCTTTTAGAAAAGCTGTCATTTCTTTTGAAAAGGTTTCAGCATCCCCGCTTATATGTTCAGCAATCGCTACTCCTGCATCATTTCCTGAATTAATAAGCAGACCCTGAATGAGTTTTTTTAATGTGACTTGTTCACCTTCTTCAAGATAAACCTTTGTCCCATCTGCACTTCTCGCATTTTTGCTGACCGTCACAACATCTTCCACGTTTCCCTTTTCTATCGCGTAGATAGCTGTTGCAATCTTTGTTACACTAGCGGGATACATCGCAGAATCACTGTTTTTCGAATAAAGAATTTGACCTGACTTCGCATCTATTAATACAGCTGATTCACTTTGAATGTCAGGCTCATTTACATTCTTCTCTTCAGCACGAGCCTGGGTCGATAATAAGGCCGAAAAAAAGAAGCATACTACAAGAATCAAAGGTGCTTTCTTCATATATGAAAATCTCCTGTATATGGATTTTATTATAAAAAATTTATTCTGATTTCAGTCCATAAATAAGCATAACAGCAACTAATAACGAATGACAATGTAAAGATATAGAAATAGACGGATATTCATTCCGTTTAAGTTGTTGTTGACTTCCAATTTCAATGGGAATATAATAAACTGACGAACGTCAGGAAGGTGATAAATGAATGACATCTGATCAAATAAAAGAAGCTGCGATCCATCATTTTGCAGCTCAAGGATTTGAAGGTGCATCATTAGCTGCAATAGCTAATGAAGTCGGGATAAAAAAACAATCGATTTATACTCATTTCAAAAGCAAAGATGAACTGTTTCTCGCTGTGATGACAGAAGTTTTGAATAAAGAAGTCGAGTATATTAAAAAATACTTCGTACCATCTGATACAAAACCATTAAAGAACGTCCTCTATCAATATCTTGCAGAGTACAGCAATCGCTACGAAAAAGATGACAATACAAAATTCATGCTGCGCATTTGTTTTTTGCCGCCCTCTCACTTATATGAAGAGGTTATGAACCATGTTTACAGCTATCTCGATACCTTTGAAGAACTTCTCACAGCAATTTTCACTAATGAACATGTTATTTCAGTCAATGTTTCAGAAGCTGCAATTGCATATATGGGGCTGGTAGATGCGGTTCTTGTTGAAATGCTTTATGGAGGTAAAGAACGCTTTAATAAGAGACTCCCTCCCTGCTGGAACGTTTTTTGGAATGGAATCTCGTAATTGAAAGGAAGAACATCATGAATCGTGACTGGATCAAAGTATTTTTAGCCGGCTTCATTGAAGTCATTTGGGTTGCAGGATTAAAATATTCTGACAGCTGGTATGAATGGCTGATAACGATCATTACAATATGTGTGAGTTTTTATTTATTGATAGGAGCAACAAAAAGGCTGCCGGTCAGTACGGTGTATGCCGTATTTACAGGACTCGGCGCTGCGGGAACCGTTATTTCTGAAATTCTCTTTTTCAATGAGCCATTTCAGCTCATTAAAATATTGCTGATTGTGATTTTAGTTGCAGGTGTAACAGGCTTAAAAACATTGTCAGATGATAAAAAAGAGGAGGCTGCACACTAATGGATTGGATTTTACTGATAACAGCAGGCCTTTTTGAAGTTGTCGGAGTCATTGGCATCAACAAAATGAAAGATGCAAAGGGCGTTGTTCCCTTACTGATTATGATTGCCGGGTTTACAATCAGCTTTCTTCTCTTGAATCAATCCCTTCAAACCATCTCACTCGGAACAGCCTATTCTGTTTGGACAGGGATTGGTTCAGCAGGCAGTGCACTGGTCGGAATTTTATTATACGGGGATTCAAGCAGCTGGAAGAGAATACTGTTTATTAGTATGATTATCTCTGCTACAGTTGGATTAAAGCTTGTTTCATAAGGAGATTTGTTTGTGAGCCAATTATTCAAATACTCATTCCTGGTTTTGATTGGCGCCTGCAGCTATGGAGTCATCTCTACGATTATTAAACTGGCATACGCTCAGGGCTTTACCGTAAATGAAGTGATTGGAAGCCAATATTTAGCTGGGTTTTTCATGTTCTTGTTCTGTGTCATTTTATTTTCAAGAAAAAAAGCTTCTTTAAAGCAGGCGCTTATCTTAATTTTTACAGGAATCACGACCAGTCTGACTGGTATTTTTTACGGAATGTCTCTCCAAACCATTCCTGCATCGATTGCAATTATTCTATTATTTCAATTTACATGGATTGGCATTGTCATTGAATCGATCGCTGAGAAAAAGATGCCAAGTCCTGATAAGGTGCTTGCTGCCGGCATTCTTTTGATAGGGACATTCATGGCGGGAAATATATTCGGGAATGACGCTTGGAGCCTTAATGATCCAGGAATCATTTGGGGATTGCTATCAGCTGTTTCATTTTCGCTTTTTATTTTTGCAAGCGGAAGAGTTGCTACTGAGCTTCCATCTTTAAATCGAAGTTTATTTATGTCACTGGGTGCTGCAGGCTTTTTATTAGTCATATTTTCTCCGGAGTTTCTTGTAAATGACTCAATGCAGTCAGGTTTATGGATTTACGCATTGCTTCTCGGCTTTTTCGGCGTCTTCATACCGGTTGTACTATTTTCCATTGGAACACCCAAAATTGGATCAGGTATTGCTACCATTTTAGGTGCAGCTGAATTGCCGACTGCCATTCTCTGTTCTATTATCATTTTAAAAGAGCAGGTTACGGCTGTACAAATAGCTGGCATCGCCATGATTCTTCTTGGAATTGTAACTCCGCAGCTCTATTATTTTTTGAAATGGAATATAATGAAGAAAAAAAGCATTTCGCCGTAAATAATGGTTTCAATTAAGAAATACAAAGAGGAAAACAGCAATGTAAAATGAATATAGAGAAAAATATTAAAAAAAAGAGGGTGTTCCAAAAGTCTCTCTTTTGGTCACCCTAAACAAATTTCGAACTGCTTATGCCACATACTCAATTAACAACCATAATAAACTTTCAGCTCAACTATCATCTGCTCTTTCTATACATTCTCTACAAAAGCAGCGATCTTTCTCTAAAGAAATGTTTTCAAATAGTTTGGTTGAAACATATACTTTCATGCACCAGCAAGACTCAGGTTTTTCTCCTTTAGAGATCGCACAATTGTTATTCCTATCACATAATGGACATTTAGACATATTCTTTTACCTTTCTATTTTTTTGTCATTTTATAGTATAGTGCGTCTATGTTCACTCTTTTACTATTTCTTCTAAATAGACATGGGGTCCTTCTTATCGCGTCATAGTGTAATAAAATTATACCGCAGGGAGTTGGATTGAATTAAAAAAGGAGCAAAAATATGAATTTGAATTATGAGATTTTACCTGATGATAAAATTGGATACTGAAGAGATATATGCAACGAACTGATGCCTTTCAAAAGTCGAAATCGACAATAGTGACAATTAAAATACCGATATAAAAGCAAAATGAAAAAACCTGATCATCAGCGCTGACCAGATTTTTTCCATATCTTTAAATATCCGATTCAATCCCCTTGTCAGCAAAATGCTGCTTTCTAAACGGGAAAAGACTGCGCACGCTTTCATCCCGCAGCCAAAGTCCTCCCCATGCCAAGACAGCTAGATATACGGGAAACAGTGTATGAGAAAAGAGCGGGGCATCCATTCGCAAATGTGTGACGATGACCCCTCCATAGTAGCCGGTCAGGAGCACTGCCCCCAAGATAGATGTCCGCGGTACAAGATACAGAATTGCAGATAAAAGTCCAAGCAAGCCAATGATAAAAATATGATGCTCCTCAAAACCAAGCGAAAGGGTCCCTTCTACAACTTCAGCAGGCTTGATAAATTTCATAACACTGTCAAATAACATAAACAGGATTACAAGTCCGCTCATCACCCGGGCTGTTAATAAACGGCTTTTTGAAACACTTTTTGCCATAACATATGTACCTCCTTGATTTTTAGATGATACTCTCTAAACGGTAGCGCCTCATCTGAAATCATATTGTTATCCTTTCAAGATACTGGATGTGTTCTAAAATTATGACTTCCAATACTGCTGTTCAGGAAAAGGTACATATATCATAGTAGTTAAAAAGCAACTCATATTTCCTTTGTCATAAATACACTATTTGGGTCCTCAATGTAATCTGAGAACGGTTTGCAAAATTGGAATCCAAATTTTGCATATAGTCTTTTTGCTGGTTCGAAAGCATCCATTGATCCCGTTTCCAAACTTAAACGCCGATACCCGCGTCGCTTAGCTTCTTCAACTAGGTATTGAAGCAGTTGTTTTGCAACACCCTTTCTTAGATGTGCAGAAGACGTTCGCATTGATTTTATCTCTCCATGTTGACCATCAAGCTCTTTCAGTGCCCCGCATCCAGCTAATTCATCTCCTATCCATACACTCCAGAATGTAATCTCAGGTTTTCGCAATTCCTCAAGATTTAGTGCATGTATACTTTCTGGAGGGGAATGCAGGGTCATGCCATATAGGTGCTCTCTCACCAATTCAATCACTTCAGATCCAGTTAAATCATCTATTTTAATATCCATAAATATCCCCTTAGCAGTTTTTTTAATGATCACTTACCTCAAAAAAGTAAAATCAAAGCTGTTCCTTAGTTAAAGTAGTTTTCAATCTCATTTTTATTTTTTACAACTACTATCTTGTCTCTATACATTTCAAAATCGCCAAAGAATTTTGGTTTCCCTACATCTTCAAAATATTTATTCCATTTAAACATGTTAAAAAATATTTTAAATGTTGGTTTATAATTTGAATGTTCTAATCCGGCTTTTTGTAAGATAAACCTCCTAATAATTCGATAGATTCTTATAGAATACCTTGTATCTAAAAAGATAATTAATTCTGCATTATGAAAACTTTTAGATACCCACTCTTCATTATGAACTCCTTCAATAATCCAAGCATCTGAACTTAGAAGAGTATTCAAATATTCTTCTCTTTCTTTTTCAGTTCTTTTTATTTCTCCAGATTTTTCTCTTTTCCAAACAACATTATCCAATTCATAAAATTGAACATTTAACTTAAAAGATAACTCTTTTGCTACAGTTGTTTTGCCGCTGCCAACTGAACCTATAATATGTATTTTATTAGGAGCATTCTTTTTCAATTAGACCCACCGCTTTGTCATAAAAATCCTTTATTCCTTTTATTCTGCTTGATTATTTAAACTCCTTTTTCTTACATTCGCTTTTTTTATGTATATTTTCCTTGAAAATAAATATCTGTATTATACTAGTTAGTTTTCCTCATAACTCTTTATATTTCATTATTAGGTCAGAAAACAAGACAATTTTTTTGACATAATATCAAGGAGATTTCTAATGAATGAGTGGCGCCTTTTAATCGAACCAGGACAAGTCAGTTTATGATTGATTTTTCTTCTCTAATTCTAATTGATCAACAATCGCAGATACTAATGTATTCAATGGGTTAATAATAGTCTTTGATGTTTTATACTCAAATTGCCGGGCTGCCTCCACCATAGATAATTGAGCAACGGAAATCACTTTCTTTTCATCTTTAATATTGCAATTTAAGAACTTTGAGATTACTTGATTGTATTCTTCTTTTTGTCCTTGCATGATCAATTCAAAAGTATCATTTATAACAATAACTTCTAAATCTAAAGATTTTTGATGGTTATAAGCATAATGTCTTAGACGTTCAACTGTACCCTCAACAGTTGAAGGATTTGTAAAAAGAATTGTGTGCGGCTTCTGTATATTGCATATGAAATCAAAGAAAGGTTCATCCATTTTAATAATTGGGACTGATAATGAGAGTGGGTCTTCTTGTAAAATTGCTATATAGTTTGTGCAAGTAATTAGGATCGCATCAACATTACACTGGCTAATCCATTCTATTTGCTCTTTAACTTTATTTTGAGCGTCTGATTCTTGAAAATTATCATCTGCTGTAACTCGATACATTAATGCTGGGTCAACAAAATGTATTAATTCAATCTGAAAAGAGGAAAGCGCATTTTCTATGTATTCTATATTCGAATAATGTGCATGTAAGCATCCTAACCTTTTTCTCATTTCCATTCACCTCTACCATATTTCTGATTATTCTATCAATATATAGATCTGAATGTCTATTAAATTGAGAGAGACCTCTCCACTTATTCCATTAAATAGACGGATTGTGGATTATAAATTGACAGATTGGAAAAAATAATGTAAATTACGTTATGTACGAACATTATTAAAAGATATTAATTTAATATTCGTTTTTAGGGGTGTTAACTATGGAAAACGTGTTTGATTATGAAGATATTCAATTAATTCCGGCGAAATGTGTAGTAAACAGTAGATCTGAGTGTGATACAACTGTATCATTAGGCGGACATACATTTAAATTGCCTGTAGTGCCTGCAAACATGCAGACAATTATAGACGAAAAGATTGCAATTTACTTAGCGGAAAATGGTTATTTCTATATTATGCATCGTTTCGAACCTGAGAAGAGACTTTCTTTTATTAAAGAGATGCAATCACGTGGATTAATCACATCAATAAGTGTTGGAATCAAAGCTGAAGAATATAGCTTCATCCAACAATTATCAGATGAGCAGCTTTCACCAGATTTCATTACGATTGATATCGCACACGGTCATTCCAATGCAGTAATTGAGATGATTCAGCATATTAAGAAACACTTGCCAAATAGTTTTGTTATTGCAGGTAATGTAGGTACTCCAGAAGCAGTAAGAGAATTAGAAAATGCCGGAGCGGATGCAACAAAAGTCGGCATTGGACCTGGGAAGGTATGTATCACTAAGATTAAAACCGGATTTGGAACTGGCGGCTGGCAATTAGCTGCACTGCGCTGGTGCGCGAAGGCAGCAAGTAAACCAATAATTGCTGATGGCGGTATTCGTACACATGGCGATATAGCTAAGTCAGTCAGATTTGGTGCAACAATGGTGATGATTGGTTCATTGTTTGCCGGTCATGAAGAATCCCCAGGACAAACATTTGAAAAAGATGGAAAGTTCTATAAAGAATACTTTGGGTCAGCATCGGAATTTCAAAAAGGCGAAAAGAAAAATGTAGAAGGCAAAAAAATGTTTGTTGAACACAAAGGTTCATTAAAAGATACATTGAATGAAATGGAGCAAGATCTTCAATCCTCTATTTCTTATGCTGGAGGCACTAATCTGGAAGCCATTCGTCATGTTGACTATGTTGTCGTGAAGAATTCTATTTTTAACGGTGATAAGGTGTATTAAATAGATCGTATAGATATCACAAAAAAGGCACATCAAAATAATGTGCCTTTTTGTTTTGCATTTTACATCCAATCTGCTATCCTAATATTCTTTATCAATTCACTTCAAATGTACGCATGGCTGCAGCTGCTGGTTCTTCTGTTACATATGGAGTATGAAAGTACACTCTAACCATAGTTTTTTCATCTACTTCAACAAAATAATGATACGTTTGCGTAGCAGTCATCGTTTTCACATGCTCAAGAATTCTCACAGCAGGGTATTTCAATTCGGTTACTTCTCTTTTTTCAAAAATTCCAGGGCCGCTCTCAAGGGTTTCCTTTTCTTCTATTGAGCTCGGCATAATACCGCCCACAACACGATCACCTTGTTTAAAAACCATCTCATTTCTTCCGGCGTTCTCAAGCGTCACATTGCCTGGAAGCTTTATTTTATATGGCATGCCTTCATTCGCAGATCTTCCCCCGGCATCCTGGTTAATAAAATAGGAAGCAAATAAGCCTATCCCTATTAAGAAAATCAACGTAACGGAAAGCTGGAACATTCGGTGCCAGACAGACATCGAAACACCAGATTGTTTTTCCGCCAAAACCTTGCTGATTTTAGTTCTCTGAACGTCTGATAATATTTTTTTCGGAAAGTTAAGATTCTCAGGATTCAAGTTCTGCCCCTCCTCCCTTTAATGGAGCCTGTAACGTTTGATTTAATTTCTTAAGCGCCCTGTAATATGTCCTGCTCACTTTTTCCTTTGACCAGCCAAGCACCTCTGACGTTTCTTCCACTGAAAGTTCAGAAATCATTCTCAGCATGACTACATCCCTATATTCTTTTTTTAGCTCATGTATGGAATTGTAAATAGTTTTCAGTTCTTCATTTTCAAGCAGAATGTCATCCGGAGTTTTCTGTGTATGCAAAATAGGCTGCCATGGAAAAAATCTCATTTTTCTTCTTTGATCGATGACGATTCTTCTAGCAATGCTGATCAGCCATGTTTTCGGATGAGACTCACCCCGGAAGCTGCCTTTCAAAGCGCGCAAAAAAACCTCCTGTACATCATCTTCAACATCATGTGTTCCCTTGTAGTAAACAAGAAAATGATAAATATCATCACCATAATCTGTAAACAAACGCTCTACTGCTCTATGATGTTCGTTCATTCACCCACCCCTTTGATGCTTTTACTAATTAGACGATGTTTTTTCCTAATTCTCTCACTTAAAAGAAAAAAATTCAGTCTTTTTTTAGACTGAATGTTACGGATTAATGCTTTATTAAGAATTGTATTTCTGTTTCATATTTATTTGGATTTCCCTTTAGAATCACTCCGGGCGTTTTATGATATATTTCTCGGAATGGCACTTCATATTCAATTTCATTTTCCTTTGCATAATCTGTTAATGCTTTATAAGCATTTGAGATGGTTTCATATGGACCAATATGAGTGGCTGATAGGACTTTTCTTTCTGGAAGTGTCCTAGTTTTCACATCTTTGCCGCTTACCTCTGACTTTACGGGAATGCACACTTCAATGTCTGCACCGAAATCCTTAAAATCCGCATCATAATATAAGCTAAACGGCTTTCCATTCGCTTTAAACTTAACCTTTTTAAATAGCTGTCCAAGGTAGTGTCCTGTTTCCTCATACTTTCCTCTGTAGCGAAGCGAAGCAGCCTTAATCGGCTGTGTTTCTTTTATTTTTACCTCATAATTCATCTTCTGATCTCCTTTTTCTGGCAGCAAGTAAGCCTCCATTTTCTTTTGAACACTTATTAAATGACTGATCTTTTCTTCCAGCATTTCTTTTTTCTCTTTAATAAAATAACTGAGATCGAGATCGTCCTCATGTTGATTCAGAACATCTTTTATTTCAGCAATGCTGAATTCCAGCGTTTTTAAGAGATGAATAAGCTGTGCTTTTTCATAGTCTCTTGCATCATAAAACCGGTAGCCCGTATCTTCATCTCTTACTGCCGGTCGTAGAATCCCTTCTTCATCGTAGTATCTCAATGTTTTTACCGTTAAGTTCGTTATTTTAGAAAATTCGCCAATACGATACATGAACAACCTCCGGATTTCTGTTCTTTTTCATAATAAACCATCCCCTGCACAGGAGGGTCAAGACTAGAATGAAATAAAAAACAGACGAGAATCCTCAGTCTGTCAGTGATGGTTTTATTTTTAATAAAGTCCAATAATCAAACCCATGCCAGCATTGTAATTGAGCACCCAAAAACATTCCGCCCAAGGTCGGCAATGCACGGTCAGGATTGATAAACCATATCTTCACCACATGTTTTGTCATTCTTCTTTTTAAAGATAGCCCTTATAATAATGATAGATTCTAAACTTTCATTAAAGGAGAAACCGAATGTCTAATAAGACGGTGCTAATTACCGGTGCGTCGAGCGGATTTGGAATGCTTGCTGCACATAAGCTTGCAAAAACAGGATATCACGTAATCGCCACAATGAGAAATATGGAAAAAGCTGCTGACTTTAAGGAGATAGTGAGGAATGATGGCTTAGATGAAAATGTGACTCTTCTTCACCTGGACGTAACGTCTGCTGATTCTATTCATGCACTTAAACAGTATCTTAATGAATCAGGAAAAATTGACATTCTAATTAATAACGCCGGCTTTGCATTTGGGGGGTTCGGGGAAGAAATCACTGTCGATGAATATCGCGAACAATTTGAAACAAACTTCTTTGGCGTGATAGCTGTTACACAGGCTGTACTTCCTATTATGCGATCACAGCGCAGCGGCAAGATCATCAACATGAGCAGCATTAGCGGATTAATTGGATTTCCAGGTCTATCACCCTATGTTTCTTCAAAGCATGCACTTGAAGGCTTCAGTGAAAGCTTGCGCCTTGAAGTAAAGCCATTCGGTATTGATGTTATTTTAATCGAACCAGGCTCATTTTCTACAAACATTTGGACATCAGGAAAAAGAGTTTCCCCGCTTTCAATGATAGAAGACTCTCCATATTATGAATACATGACCGGTATTGAAGAAGAGCTTGAACGGGGCAGAGAAAAGCTTGGAGATCCGATGGAAGTGATAGATCTGATCAAGAAGATATGTAAAAAAAAAGAAGAGACAAAGTTAAGATATACCGTAGGAAAAGGAGTTTGGTTATCACTATCCTTGAAAAGAGTCCTTCCTTGGAGAATTTGGGAATCTGTGATTATTCGCAAACTGCTTCCTAAAAAGCAGAAAGAACCCGAATGTTGACGGGTTCTTTCATTTAAGACGTGTATTAAGCTTCAAGGGTTTTGCGTCCCTCAAACTCAACCTTAATTTCACGCAATACTGCTTCATCCGTAAGCAGCCTTAATCCAGTGAGCGCAAGTCCTTTTGCACCAAGTAAGAGAGCTTCATCACCTTGCTTAGATTTTGCTGCTTCCCTGAATTCGTCTGTATGGCCAATTAAACTTTCCGGACCGATTTTAATATAAGGATGGATCGTTGGCACAACCTGGCTGATATTTCCGGCATCAGTGGATCCGAGTCCATCACGTTCACTTGTTTCAACACTTTCGCCAAGGTCCTCAAGCTCATGTTTGAACACCTCATCAAACGTCCGGTTCAAAACCAGATTATCCACTTCATTCTGAAAGGCGATAACATTAAGTTTTGCACCTGTCGCAAGTGCTGAACCTTGTGCAATTGCTTTTACACGTTCTGTCACTTCATTGCATTTTTTACGGGTAGCGGCCCGTATATAAAAACGGGCTTTTGCATATTCAGGTACAATGTTCGGTGCATCGCCGCCATGTGTAATGATGCCGTGAATTTTCACATCATTTGTCACATGCTGCCGCAAAGCATTAATCCCATTGAAAAGCTGGATAACAGCGTCTAATGCATTGATCCCATGATGGGGAGCTGCCGCTGCATGTGCAGGCTTGCCGATAAATTCAAAGTCGAGTGGATCAACTGCGAGAGAATTGCCGGTTATCCTTGTAGCATTAGCAGGATGCACCATTAATGCTGCATCAATTCCTTCTAAAAGACCATGTTTTACAAAGCTGCCCTTCGCACTTCCGTTTGGACCGCCTTCTTCAGCTGGAGTTCCGAGGACAACAATCTCTCCCCCTGTTTCTTCGATAACTTTGCTTAAAGCAATGGCTGCTGAGGCACTGGTTGTGCCGATAATGTTATGCCCGCAAGCGTGGCCTAACCCAGGCAGTGCATCGTATTCCGCTAAAAAAGCTATGACCGGTCCATTTTTGACAGAAGATTTTTTCCGGGCGAGAAAAGCCGTTTCATGGCCTGCTACTCCTCGTTCAACGCTGAATCCCTCAGAATGAAGTAAATCTGCAAGCAGCTTTGATGCGAAAAACTCTTCATTTCCAATCTCAGGATTTTCATGAATCGAGTGGCTGATTTGAAGATACTTGCTTTCATTTTCTTCCACATTAGATATGATTTGTTCCTTCAATGTTTCAACAACTATACTCATGCCGGGGCCTCCTTTGATTTAACACTTTACTGAAGCGGGGTCAGACCCCATTTTGTTTACTCTCCAATTTTGCTAAGCGGAACAAAAGTAGGAATTGTGCTTCCGTCATATTCTTTTTCAATAAATTTGGCTGTATCCTCTTCCTGATATAGCTCGACAATTCGTTTTAATTCTTTGCGGTTTTTATCTTCTGTACGTGCCGCAATAATGTTGATATAAGGTGTAGCTGTGTCATCTTCATGGAAAATCGAGTCTTTTACAGGGTTAAATCCTGCGTCTACTGCAATGCCATTGTTGATAATAGAACCTGCAACATCAGGCAATACACGCGGAGTTTGGCCTGCTACTACAGGGACAATTTTTAAATTCTTCGGATTTGAAACAATTTTGTCCAATGAACCATTACCATCAAAGTCTTTCGGAAGTTCAATCAATCCTGCATCTTGAAGCAGCAGGAATGCTCTGCCCATATTTGTCGCTTCGTTTGGAACAGCAATCTTTCCGCCTTCAGGAATCTCTTTAATTGATTTATATTTTTCAGAATAAAGACCAAGTGGTGCAATTACAGTCGTACCGATGGGGGAAAGATCAATGTTATGCTCCTTTTTGAAGGCGTTAAAGTAAGAAATCGTTTGGAAGGCATTCGCATCAAGCTCTCCTTCAGCAAGTGCCAGGTTTGGCTGAACGTAATCTGAGAACGTGACAATTTCAATGTTAATGCCTTCTTTTTCGGCTTTCTTTGCAACGAAATCCCAAATGCGGTTGTCTGATCCGCTTACGCCAATTTTCACATTTACTTCTTCTTTGCCGTTTGCTGTTTTATTTCCGCAGCCTGCTGCAAAAGCTCCTAATACAAGAATTAGTCCTAATATGATGAATTTTTTCATTCTGATTCTCTCCTTAGCGTCTTCTGATTTTTTTAGATAATAAGTTTCCTGATGACTGAAGTCCCTGAACAAGGATGACGAGAATGGCAACGGTAATAATCATGACGACTGTATCAAAGCGCTGATAGCCGTATGTAATCGCCAGATCGCCGAGTCCGCCGCCGCCGACAGCACCTGCCATTGCTGATGCTCCGACAAGACCAACCGTCGCGATTGTCAGACTTAGTACAAGTGAGCTTAAAGCTTCTGGAACGATGAATTTAAAGATGATTTGGTTTGGGGTTGCACCCATCGCTTCTGCAGCCTCAATGACACCCGGATCCACTTCTAATAATGAGTTCTCTATCAGTCTTGCAATATAAGGTCCTGCATAAAAAACAAGCGGAACAACAGCTGCAGCTGTACCGATTGAAGTTCCCACTATCAATCTTGTCAGTGGTACAATGGCTACCATCAAAATAATAAAAGGGACTGAGCGGAAAAGATTTACGACCCCGTTCAAGATATTAAAAAGGATTTTATTTTCCCACAAATGCCCTTTGCGCGTAATGACAAGCAAGACACCAAGCGGCAGCCCGATTAAGGTTGAAAAAAGCAATGAAAACCCTGTCATCGCAAGTGTTTCTATAAGTGCATCAATAATTTGCTGTGAATCAACTAGCATGTGCATTCACCTCTTTCACTGTGACATTTTCCTGATTCATAACTAATAAGGCCCGTTTAATTTCACTTTCTGATCCCTGCAGTTCAACAATCAAATGCCCAAATGGGATGCCCTGAAGCTCTGTGATGTTTCCAAACAAAACATTGATATCAAGGTCAAATCGCTTTGCAATTTGAGAAAGCAGCGGCTGTCCCGATGATTTTCCAACAAAATTAATTTTAAATATTTGGCCCTGACTATTCTCCTCCTGCACTAGTTTCAAAACAGACTCTGGAATGCTATCGTTTAGAACGGAGCTGACAAAGTTAGAAGCAGTTTTTGTTTGCGGATTTGAGAAAACATCAAAAACGGAGCCTGACTCGATGATTTTCCCGGCCTCAATCACAGCAACCTTATTGCAAACCTCTCTGATGACTGACATTTCATGCGTAATCATCAAGATCGTAATTTTGTATTCCTGATTAATTTTCTTTAGTAGCTGAAGGATGGAACCTGTTGTTTGCGGATCAAGTGCAGATGTTGCTTCATCACATAACAGAATCGAAGGCTGAGTTGCAAGTGCTCTTGCTATGCCAACCCGCTGCTTTTGTCCCCCTGATAATTGGTCTGGATATTGATTGGCTTTGTCCTCCAAGCCGACAAAAGACAATAATTCAGTTACTCTTTCTTTGATTACTTTTTGCGATGCATTTGCAAGAAGAAGCGGCATTGCAACATTCGCAAATACGGTTTTTGAATTTAATAAATTGAAATGCTGAAAGACCATTCCTATTTTACGTTTGACTTGGCGTACTTCCTTTTGAGAAAGAGCGGTTAAGTCCTGATTGTCAACAATTATATTTCCTGAGCTTGGGCGCTCTAATAAATTTACTGTCCGGATCAGCGTACTTTTGCCTGCGCCGCTGAAACCGATGACCCCGTATATGTCTCCCTGCCCGACATGAAGATCAATGCCATCAAGAGCCCGAATCTCTTTTCCTCCGCTGTTATACACCTTCTTAACGCCTTTAAATTGAATCATTTCGATTCCTCCCCTGATATTTATGTGCTTGTTCTTTTTTTGAGTTCGTATGATTTGGCAGTGAAAACAGGTTCAATTTGTAAAAACACCTATAATAGACCATAAAAAATGCCCTCTTCTATCCGACAAGAAGAGGGCATGAATTCATAACGAATTACCAGGTCTCTTCTTATCTCCCAAGCTTATATTCAGCTTGCTGGAATTGGCACAGTACTTTTTAAAAAGTCCGCTGCCGAAGCATCATCAGGCCAGTCCCTCCGCTTCTCTGGATAAGAAATCTATTTAGTCAAGGAAAATAAAAAACCTCTTCCTGAAAGCCAAGAAGAGGTAATGATCATAAGAAATAGACCGTTCACTCTTCTTATCTCTCAAGCAAAATCACGCTTGTTGGAGTTGGCACAGTTCTCATTAAATCTGAGTCTGCTGCCGAGGTATCAAAGGGCCAAATCCCTCCACCTCTCGTGATAAGAAGTTTCATATTTTCGATGTGAGTCTTACTTTACTCTCGTATTTTCAGAAAGTCAACACTTTTTTTAAGCCTGCTTTGAAAGTTTCCGATGACGATATTGCTGCCACTGGAACCGAATAAAGCAGCCAATACAAAAACCTAAAATGGCGATGAATGCAGCGAGAGCGACCATTGCTGTAAAAATGTATGCAAGGATCATCCAGTTAAGAACGTAGCCAATGAATCCAAGACTAAGGCAAATAACTGCAATTGCCTGGTTAAACTGCTGCTGATCAAAATCCTCTGGAATATATTCTGACATAGGCTTCTTCAAAAACAATTTCGCCGTTTTCATAACCGGATTAAATTTAAAAAGAAGACCCATAATGCCTGCAATAAGAGGGATAAGAAGAATCCACCCCAAACCTGATATCCAGGTTGCCGCAACGGATAAAACAATAAACCATTGATTTGTTAATACAAGAGGTTTAGGAATTGTTTTCATAAAACCCCACCTGTCTGATTGGAATATAAGTATCTTACTCCTGTTTTTGTCATTTGTGAAGATAAATGCTTCAGGGGCGATTTCACTGCCCTAAAAATGCATGAATGAGGTACTCCTCGGCCACAAAATGCCATATTAGGGTACTAAATTGCTGCAAACCCCTGTTTGGCGCATTTTCTTCTGGATGGGGAGCTAACTTTGTGCGGCAAACTCCGGTTTGACGCACTTTCTTCTGGATGATGAGCTAACTTTGTGCGACAAACTCCATTTGGCGCACTTTCCTCTGGATGGTGAGCTAACTTTCTGCGGCAAACTCCGGTTTGGCGCACTTTCTTTTGGATGATGAGCTAACTTTGTGCTGCAAACTCCGGTTTGACGCACTTTCCTCTGGATGGTGAGCTAACTTTCTGCGGCAAACTCCTGTTTGGCGCACTTTCTTCTGGATGATGAGCTAACTTTGTGCGACAAACTCCGGTTTGGCGCACTTTCTTCTAGATGATGCGCTAACTTTGTGCGGCAAACTACGGTTGGTGCACTTTCCTCTGGATGGTGAGCTAACTTTCTGCGGCAAACTCCGGTTTGGCGCAATTTCTTCTGGATGATGAGCTAACTTTGTGCGGCAATCTCCAGTTTGACGCACTTTCTTATGGTTGAAGAGCACTCTTTGTGCACCAAACACCCACTTTGGTGCACTTTCTTCTGGATGATGAGCTAACTAAATCAGCTCTCCATTTTCACTGATCCAAAACGACAAATTGAAGTACTAAATTCTCGGGCTTTCCGCTTTCACATAATCTATTGACAGTTAAAAGCTGCTCGTGATAAGATCATTAAAACCAACTAAACCAATCAGAATTAAATAAATTATCAAGAGTGAACGAGAGATCTGGCTCCATGACTTCACAGCAACCACCGTAAGAACGGAAAAGGTGCTCCCACCAGCAAAGCATCGCGCTTTGGTTGATAAAGAAAAACCCTCTCTTTATTGCCAATGGAAGAGAGGGTTTTCTTTTATAATTGCTTGAATTGGAGGAACGAAAGATGAGTAAAACGATATTCCCTGTTCTGCCTGGTGCAGAAAGTTTTTTTCATAAAGGCAATGAGATTGGAATTTTACTGTGCCACGGATTTGTCGGAACGCCTCAAAGTGTCGGGGAACTTGGCAAATTGCTTGCTGATAAAGGTTTTACTGTCCTTGCTCCCAGGCTAAAGGGCCACGGAACACATGCTGAAGAACTTGAAAATTGCTGTTATTTGGATTGGTTTGAAGATCTGGAAAAGGCTTATTTAAAGCTGAAAAAAGTCTGCAAGAACGTATTTATTGCCGGTCAATCCATGGGTGGAACGCTTGCTGTTCAATTAGCGGGCAAACATAAGGAAATTAGCGGCGTTATAACGATTAATGCAGCCTTGGACGTACCTGGATATGAGTTTTTTCGGGATAAGACAGAGCCGCGCTTCATACCTGAAGGAAAACCAGATATAAAAGCGGAGGGAATTGAAGAAATTACTTACTCAGCTGTTCCTATCACTGCTGTTAAAAAGCTATTAGGCTTGATTACATTCACAAAATCAAAAATTGCCGATGTAGAATGTCCCATTCTTATTTTTAAATCTGAGGAAGATCATGTCGTTCCGCCGGAAAGCTCTGATTTTCTTTTTGAGTCCGTTTCTTCCCCAATGAAACAAATCATCAGTCTGACAAATTCCTATCATGTAGCTTCGATGGATTACGATAAAGAGATTATTGCGAATCAAACAGCAGATTATATTCGCATGTGCTGTCATCCGGAAATTGAAATTCCTGTAAGCCGATGACTTGCAGCTATAATTCCTGTTAAACTAAGAACAGGTGATAAAATGTTCTTAAAATCAATTCGATTAATCAAAGAAGAAGTACCTTCAATTAAAGAATATCCATTTTCCATTCCTGCCATTTCCAATTTGGATGAGATCAAAATTAAAAGTCCAGTTACCTTTTTCGTCGGGGAAAATGGCTCGGGCAAATCCACTTTGATGGAGGCGATTGCTTATCAATGCGGCTTTAATACCGCGGGCGGCAGCCACCATCTTTACGAAACGAGAAGCTCTCAATCGGACCTGGGAAGGTATATCAGGCTTGCCTGGATGCCTAAGGTTAGGAATGGCTTTTTCCTGAGAGCAGAATCGTTTTACCAGTTTGCATCTTATTTGGAGGAACTGAATGAAGATCCCTGGTCAGGTGATGTATTTGGACCGTATGGTGGAAAATCCCTTCATCATCAATCACATGGCGAATCATTTCTATCTCTTTTTCTAAATCGCTTCGGCACAAAAGCCGTCTACTTATTGGATGAGCCAGAGGCCGCTCTTTCACCAACAAGGCAGCTGACCTTGCTCCGCATCCTGCATGACTTAACAAAAGATGGCGACACACAGTTTATTATCGCCACTCATTCCCCCATCTTGCTTGGATATCCTGGGGCAAGTATCTTGAATTTCGATGAGGATCGTATTGCAGAAATCAATTATACTGAAACGGATCATTATCAGATTACGAAGTACTTTTTGGAAAACCGCGAGAAATTTTTGAAGGAGCTTTTCAAAGAAGAATAATCTGACTATTTACATTTTTCCTCTTTTTGGATAAACTATATAAAACATGAAAAGCATTGATAAGGAAAAGTATGTGAGTCGGACGTCTATCCAGAGAGCTTCGGGAGCTGAAAAGAAGCAAGAAATCCTTCACAGAAAATGACCTTTGAGCTTCACACCGAACATCATGACAACTGTCATCATCAGTAGGCTGTGACGTGGTGGCTGACGTTACAACAGCCTGCGTATCGACATTTTCTCATGTTCCGTACGAATGAAGACAGGTTATGTGAGTAATCTGTAAACTAAGGTGGTACCGCGAAATCAAACCTCGTCCTTAGACTTATTAAGTCTATGGACGAGGTTTTTTTGTTGGCTCTTTTCTAAGATTCATTATAAAAATTTATTAGAAAAAAGCACGAAATCCTCCTATATACGGCTTTAGTCGATATACGAATAAAAAAAATCTATGCAAAAACAGACCTTATGTTCAAAAGGAGGATAATGAAATGTCTATTTTTATTGGAGGAGCATGGCCTTACGCAAATGGGTCTCTGCATATCGGACATATCGCAAGTCTATTGCCCGGTGATATTTTAGCAAGATATTATCGTTTGAAAGGGGAAAAGGTATTATACGTTTCAGGCAGTGATTGCAATGGAACGCCCATTTCAATCAGAGCAAGGCAGGAAAATGTACCGGCCCAAGTCATTGCTGACCGGTATCATAAGGAATTTGCCGATTCTTTTCAAAAACTTGGATTTACCTATGACTGTTATACTCGTACAGATCACCAGCATCACCATCAAGCTGTGCAGGAAATCTTTATGACCCTTTTAGATAATGGCTTTCTTTATGAAAAAGAAACGCTCCAGGCTTACTGCGGTCACTGTAAACAATTTTTGCCTGATCGGTTTGTAGAGGGAACTTGTCCGAATTGTTCAGCTCATGCAAGAGGGGATCAGTGTGATGCTTGTGCAAGTATTCTCGATCCGCTAGATCTCATAAATAAAACATGCAAGCTTTGCGCTCATGAGCCCGCTTTAAAATTGACAAGACATTACTACTTTGAACTATCAGCTCTGCAGGAAAAACTTGAAAAGTATGCAACATCGGCAGAAAACAAACAGCTGTGGCGCGATAATGCCATCAAACTGACAAAGCGGTATTTATCCGAAGGGCTGCAGGACAGGGCTGCCTCAAGAGATCTTCCGATTGGCGTACCTGTTCCTATAAAGGGTTATGAGGAGAAAAAAATCTACGTTTGGATCGAAGCTGTTTCAGGCTACTTGTCAGCAAGCAAGTTATGGTCAGTGGAAAATCAGCAGGATTGGCAGCCTTTTTGGAGTGAAGGTACGAAAGCCTATTATGTTCATGGTAAGGATAATATCCCCTTTCACTCAATAATATGGCCTGGCATCTTGATGGGGATTGGCAGCTTGCATCTTCCAGATCATATCATCTCAAGCGAATACCTCACAATTGAAAAGAAAAAATTATCAACAAGCCAGAACTGGGCAGTTTGGGTACCGCAAATATTGGAGAACTATCATCCTGATTCCATACGATATTTTTTAACTGTAAATGCTCCTGAAAAAAGAGATACTGATTTTTCCTGGCGTGAGTTCATCCACTCTCATAACAGTGAGCTGCTCGGCGCATATGGGAATCTAGTAAATCGGACATTTAAGTTTATCGAAAAGTCTTTTTCATCAATAGTAAGGCCAGCGGTTCTTGACAGCGAAGTAGAAAGCAACATAAATCAGCTCTATCAAACGATTGGCAAACAAATCGAAAGCGGGCAATTTAAAGCAGCCCTCGACCATCTCTTTTCTTTTATTCGCCGCATGAATAAATATTTTGATGAGCAAAAACCTTGGATTTCTGTTAAAGATAACGCTGCTGCTTGTGAAAATACACTCTTCACCTGCACTGTCGCCATTGCAAACTTATCTATTTTACTGCAGCCATTTCTGCCATTTTCGAGCAGAGAAATTCAAGAATTAATGGGCTTGAAAGCTGATAAGTGGTCCTATACTCCGCTTGATTCAGTAATTGAGCTGAGCCAAGTTAAACCATTATTTGAACGGATTGATATAAACCGGATAGAAGAGGAAGTTTCTAGATTGGGCTCTTAAATCTCAGGAAGACCAGGCTAATGTTTGCCCGGTCTTTTTGAGATTCCCTCACTTGTTGAAAATTAAAAGCAATTAAAACAACCAATACAAGGTTCTTTGACGTATGCAGAATTTACTTGTATTCTTTCTTTAATAAGTTCAATAGATTAGAAAATTAAGATAAAAAGGATTTAATAGTAGGAGGAATGCTGCCTGAAGACGATAAAAGTGTCTTTACAGATTAAAATACTCGGGCTGGTTCTTTTATTGGGGTTATTATTGATCCTGCTGCTGACAGGTTTTTTCAGCTATATGGAAAGCAAACAAATCGAAGAAAATAAAGGAAGGATGGCACTGGAGTTATCAAAAACCGTCGCCCTCATGCCAACCATTATCGATGCATTTCAATCTGACAATCCTTCCGAAACGATCCAGCCTTTAGCAGAAGAGATCAGGAAACAAACAGGCGCTGAGTTCATTGTAGTAGGGAATAAAAATGGCATTCGTTATTCACATCCCATGAAGTCAGAAATTGGGAAAAAAATGACGGGAGGAGATAACGATAGAGCCATTCTTAAAGGGGAGTTTTATGTTTCAAAAGCGAGCGGATCACTCGGACCGTCTCTTAGAGGGAAATCTCCTATTTTTAACAAACAGGGAGAGATTATCGGTCTCGTTTCAGCAGGATTTTTATTAGAAGACATCAACCAGCAAATCATGAAGAATTTCATTAAAGTTCTGCTTGTTTCTCTCTTTGCCCTTTTTATATCTGTGCTCGGAAGCATTTTGCTGTCAAGCAATATCCGCAAGGACACTATGGGGCTCGAACCGTACGAAATTGCTGCTCTTTATAAAGAAAAAAACGCTGTGCTGCATGGGGTCAAAGAGGGTATTTTAGCTATAGATAAAGAAGGCTACATTACAATGATGAATCAGCCGGCTAAGAAGCTCCTTCATATTAAAGGGTCTGTCAGGCATATGAAAGTGGATGGACTGTTTCCTTCCGATTATCTTTATGAAGTTTTAAAACAGGGAAATCCGCACGTTGATCAAGAAATGGTTTGGAAAGATAAAACAGTTATCGTGAATAGCACTCCACTCTTTGATGAAAGTGGGATAAGAGGTGTTGTTGCTTCTTTTCGCGACAAAACGGAAATTGAGCAGATGATAAACACCGTATCGGAAGTCAAAAGATATTCAGAAGATCTCCGTTCCCAAACACATGAGTTTACCAATAAATTATACGTGTTATCTGGCCTTCTTCAACTTGGTGAATTCGATCAGGCGATTCATATGATAAAAAGTGAAACACAGGCTCTGCAATTTCAAAATTCAGTCGTCTTTAACCAGATCAAAGATACCAAGGTACAGGCTATCCTTTTGGGAAAGCTGGGAAAAGCTTCAGAAAAGAAGCTGCAGTTTGATATAGCTTCTGACAGTTATTTAGAAGAATTGCCGCCGCACTTTAAACTTTCCCACTTGATCGTTATTCTTGGCAACTTAATTGATAACGCTTTCGAAGCTGTATATGGAGTGGAAACCCCGACGGTTAAACTTTTCGTGACAGACATCGGAAGTGATATCATCTTTGAAATTGAGGACAATGGCAAAGGAATACGCGAAAGAGACATACCTCTTCTTTTTGAAAGAGGCTTTACATCTAAAGACGGAAATGAACCGAGGGGATTTGGCCTATCGAATGCCGAAGAGGCTGTACAGGAAATGAACGGGATTATTGAGGTACAAAGCAATACAGATACAGGGACTGTATTTACGGTGTATCTTCCTAAGGAGCTGAGACATTGAAATGATAAAAGTAGCCATCGCAGAAGACGACTTCCGAATCGCCGATATCCATGAAAAGTTTTTAAAGACATTCAACGAAATCGTTGTGGTTGGAAAATCATTGAACGGGGAGCAGACTCTCCAATTGCTGAAGACGAAAGAACCTGACTTACTTCTATTAGATGTGTATTTGCCTGATATGATGGGATCTGAGCTGCTTCCCCTCATACGTGAGATGTTTCCGAAGGTGAGCATCATTATGATAACTGCTGCAACAGATAAGATATTTCTCGAAAAAGCACTGAGCTATGGAGTAGAGAATTACTTGATCAAGCCTGTAAGCAGGGAGAGATTTGACGATATCATTAAAAAATTCATAAAAAAGCACTCCCTCCTGTCATCCGATCAACAAGTGAATCAGAACTATATCGATCTTCTTTTTAGTAAGGAAAACAATCAAAATTCAGAGAAAGGTTTTCCAAAAGGAATTGATGAAATCACACTCGGTAAAGTGAAGGCCGTACTTCAAGCAAATAGAAATGGGCTTTCAGCTGAAGAAGTGTCTAAGGAAATAGGTGCTTCCCGGATCACTGCACGCAGATATTTGGAATATCTCTCCTCTGTCAATCAATTAAAGGCGGAAGTGGTGTATGGCATTGTCGGGAGACCAGAAAGAAAATATTATCCGGTTTAAGGAGATGAATAATAAACTTAACGGATTCTGTTGAAAAGTTCATAAATAAGTACTCCAATTAGTTTAGCCGTTTGCTTATTAGGGTTTCTAGTAGATTCAGCTGATTTTCAAGGAACATTTCATAAGCATAGTAATTAGCAGGACATTGTTGAACAGCCAAGTCCCGCTAATTGGTGTTCTATTTCCTTTGTCATTTTGTGAAGATATGCTAAAACGACTGCAAAAAACGAAGGGAACTCCATTCTTACATAGAGTTCCCTTCGTTCTTCAAAGCGCCTTTTTTTCTGACTGGAGGATTAAATGTTTCTTGTCACCCTAAGAAAGAATTACCCTGTCTATGTATGGTGAATATAAAGCAGCATCAGATATAGTGTGATGAGAGTAGATTAAAATATAATAACCTTTTTCCAATTTTGATTTTTCACTTATTTACTATATTTGCTATCATCGGAAAGGCTGAGATCCCATCGTTCTTCGATTAATATCGTTCCTGTCCATTCTTCATTCTTTTTTTCCTCAGTTGGTCTAAAATTATATTTTTGATAAAGATGGCGAGCCGTTTCTAATGTGCTTACCGTCCATAAGAACACATGCAGATAGTTTTGTTTTTTACAGAAGATGAGGGCAGTCTCCATGAGTTTTTTCCCTATGCCCATGCCTTGATAATTTTCATCTAAAACAAACCATCTTAGCTGTGCTATTGTATCACTAGACTTTGTAATGGCAATTGAACCGGCGATTTCACCATTCACTTCAGCAACCCATAGCTCCCCCCCATCCGTATCAATCATAAATTCTGTTAAACCTTTCATGACGTAATATTCAAACATCCGTCCGAACTTATAGGTCTTATCATATAACCTTCCATGAATGTGTGCGACGTATCCAACATCTCCGGGTTGAAATGGGCGAATGCAGACTTCTGAATGGAAAGAACGTTCTTTCGAGTATATTGATTCGATTGTTTCCATGGATGTGACTAGCTTAGAGAGATCGCTTTTCGAAAAATTTTGAATCATTTTATCTACTCCGCGATTTGCATTTTCAACGAGGCCCTCATAAATACTTTTGCCATATTCGGTTAGATAGATTGAATACTGTCTTTTGTCCTCTTTTACCTGTTTTTTCACGATGATATTTTCATCCTCAAATCGTTGGACAATTCTGCTCATATAGCCTCGGTCAATTCCTAGATTTTCTCTAACTTCAGTTGCAGTACAGCCATTTCGATTCTTGATTTCTGTTATTACCCGTGCTTCTGTTAATGGAAAAGGTTGATTATAGATTTCTTGATCGATTTTGCCTAGAACATTCGCATAATTCCTGTTGAATTTACGAATTTTTTCTACATATTGAATTAATTCCATGGATAGTCCCCTTTAATATTCAGAAATTTCAAATTAACAATAGTATAATCCTAATAGTTGACTCAGTCAACTATTAGACAATTACTTCAAAACGTTGCTTGTTAATAAAAACGTCTCTATTCTATCTTTATTCCGAGGTATAGAACTATGGAAAATAAGTAACGGTTCCTGTTTCAAGGTGTAAACCCTAAAAGAATTGACTTATTATCCTTTCTACGTCACTATATACTTCTTTGAAAGTTCCCGATTAAGGTGTAAAAAGAGAAAAGGAATGATTCCTCTCAGTTAGATAGGATTTTATTTAATTGTGCTGCTTTTTTAGCAAAATTGGCAATAACATCTTCTTAGGTAATTTGTGGAGCACAGGTAAAGTTATTTGCGGTATTTACCCAGCAAGGTAGTGAGTATACTCACTACCACCAATGTCTATTTCTCAATTTGAATTTATAAAAGAATTAAAAATTAGGCTGTTTTCGCATTGATTGTTGTTATTGGTTATTAATTGTACCCGTGGATTTAACCATTTTTTCTAAATGCAGCAAACTTTTCGAAAAGAGCCAAAAATTAATAATCTGTATTAAGTGATATACTGAAAAAAATAACCTCAGAAGATTGAGGTTATTTTTTATTTACTTGGCTTCCGCTTTTTTTTTGGCTCTGTGAGCTTGTGTTGCCAATTTGATATTCACTTCCAAATTCGACATCGTTTCTTTTATCCTGTTTCTCAGTTTGCTCTCTCGTTTGATCCTTATTTTGCATACCTTGTTTAGACATTATTAACCCATCTCGCTTTCAAATATTATCGTTATTAATATGCTCAAGTTGGGGCTATATTATATGGATTAGCCTATTTTAAATTTATATATTGAAATAAAAAGGGAGCGATTAATTTGACTAGCAACAACACATATTACCCAAACACCTCAAGCAGTAACAATAGTAACCGCAACTCTATACTAAGCATTGCTAACAACGGAAATACTTTTAACAACAATTTATACAGCGATATTAGCATCACAACTAATGGCTGCTAAACATAAGGTTGATTATCTATATTACAAAGAAAAGTTCGATGGGAAAAATAATTAGTACTAAAAGAAGATGATGGTTTTCATCTTCTTTTCTTTTGGTCATTTCTTTTTCTTCCTTGTTCAAATCATTTGAGCAATATCCCGTATGTTGAATGTAAAAATCAGATCTTGTTCATCCTTTTTTGATAACGTCTTTAATATTTCTTCGTAGAAAAGAAAGATGGCAGCGCAGAAAGATAATCCCAAGTATATACACTACTGCAGAATACCATAGCGACCAGTTATTATAGGTCAGATAATCGACGCGTATTGTTATCCATTCAAAGACAACTGCTAATAGCATACATCCAATCGTATAAGCGAAAAACTTTAATCTATTCTTTGGCATAAAGTTTAGGATTAATATCCCTACCGCACCTGAAAAAATAGTTTGGATTACGACGGCTTGCCATTGGATGCCAGGGCCAAGTTGATCATATAGATGTAAAACAAGGTCTAACAGCTGATCAGAGGTACGTGTAAGAAACACCATCAACAACCAGGTGCAGTACATTTCTTTCAAAGTCAGTCGCTTGGGCATAAACCAGACGATTAGATTGACTACAATTGATGCGATTGTCATGAACAGCAAAAGTCTGCACCTCATCTCAATTACCGCGACTGTATCATTGATTTAAAGTATTTTCAAAGATCTTCATGATTATCCAGAAATCAACTGGGTATTTTGTTATGGAAAGTATTTTAAAGGTGATGGACAATCTTTTAACTGAACCCGTTACAAGGAACCAGCCTCCCTTTTTTAAAAAATATCAGGCTTATAATGAAGATTCAGTTCCTACCTTCAATTTGGCTTGCTCGCTAAAACTTTGCTGTATATATAGTCCTTACTGTGAACTTAATGTACAAAATATAGTTAACTTACTTTAATAACTTTATTTTGTAAACGTTTTCATTTCAGAATATTTTGTTTACACTTTATTTACTAACAAAAGAGGTGAAAACTATGCTCGCATTATTAGGGTTTTTAATGCTAATCACATTCATGATTTTAATCATGACAAAACGGCTAACGGCTATGATTGCACTGATGGTTGTTCCAGTTGTTTTTGCATTAATCGGCGGATTCGGAAGTGAAATTGGGCCCATGGCGCTTGAGGGCATAAAAAGTGTAGCACCTACAGGTATCATGATCCTATTTGCCATTCTCTTTTTCGGGATTATGATTGATGCAGGAGTATTTGATCCTATTATTTCAACCATCTTGAAAGTTGTTAAAGGAGATCCGGTAAAGATAGCCATCGGAACGGCAGTCCTCGCTCTTCTGATTTCCTTAGATGGTGATGGAACCACAACCTACATCATTACAATTTCAGCCATGCTTCCTTTGTATAAACGCATTGGCATGAGACCACTCATATTAGCCGGTATTGCCGTATCTGCTTCAGGTGTTATGAACCTCCTTCCATGGGGAGGTCCTACCGCCAGAGCAATGACAGCATTGAATCTTGAGATGTCAGATATTTTTACTCCGGTCATTCCTTCAATGATAGGCGGAATATTATTTGTGTTATTCATGGCTTATTGTCTTGGGAAAAAAGAGCGTAAAAGAGTAGGGATAATTGACATTGATTACAGTACAATGGCCATGCAGCAAACAGCAGCTTCAGCAGAGGAAGCTAGCATTAAACGGCCTAGACTTATTGTCGTGAACTACCTGTTAACGATCTTATTATTAGTCGCGCTAATTAGAGAAGTTCTCCCTACTACCGTCTTATTTATGGTTGGATTTGCTATTGCTATCACAATAAATTATCCAAAACTAAGTGACCAAAAGGCACGGATTTCAAACTATGCTGATAACGCCTTATCTGTCATTTCTATGGTTTTTGCAGCAGGTATTTTTACCGGAATCCTTTCCGGAACAAAAATGGTAGATGCCATCGCAAACACCATGATTACGCATATTCCTGATGCTTTTGGTTCACATTTAGCTCTTATTACAGCGATACTCAGTGCCCCCTTTACATTTTTTATGTCCAATGATGCTTTTTACTACGGCGTTTTGCCCTTGCTGGCTAAGGCTGCCTCCGGATATGGAATTGATCCTGCATTTATTGGACGCGCATCCCTTCTCGGATTGCCTGTCCATCTATTAAGTCCGCTAGTACCGTCGACGTATCTATTAGTCGGAATGGTTGGAGAAGATTTCGGGGACTTGCAGCGCACTTTCCTGAAATGGGCCTGCGGATCGACAGCCGTTATGATTTTAGTAGCTCTTGCCTTATCAATTATTCCTTTTTAACCAAAGGCTGTTTTCGCATTGAATGTTGGTTTTGGTTATTAATTGTACCCGTGGATTAACGCTGCAGGCACTTGCTTTCCGCGAGGAGGGATGGGAGCCTCTATTTCCCGAGAGGAGTCAAGTGTCTTCACTGCAATCCACTAAAGGAATAAACCATTTTTTCTAAAAGCAACAAACTTTACGAAAAGAGCCAAACTAAAAAAAGACTAAATGTCCTGTTTCTAGCTGAACAAGGCCATTTAGTCTTTTTAGAGCGCTTATGTTTATGAGAGTTTTTCCTATCCGCTTAAGCAATCTTATTAGCTGGGAAATAGAATTTACTATCTGAAATTAGGATCTTATTATCCAAACTGCTAAAACTTTTCAAACTCTCAATCCCTTTTTAGGAAAGCATAGATATCACTAGTTTCTGCTTTTATAACCTGTTAAAAAGGTTAGGACACAGTAAGCAGCCAACCGGCTCGTCATATCCCGAAAATCGAGGGTCGGGTCAATTTCAACAATATCCATTGCTCCAACAGCTGGAACTTCTCCTAAAAATCGAATGGCTTCAATCAGCGTGCGTGAATCCATCCCGCCTGGACCAATGGCAGGGCATCCTGGTGCAAACGCCTGATCCATTACATCCATATCAAGAGATACGTAGATGACATCAACTTCTTTCAGGAGTTCGCTCACACTCTCTTGTAAAATTGGGAGAATCCCTCTTGTGTATACGTCTTGCATTGTGTAGATATTAACACCATTTTTACTGCCAAAATCAGTGTATTCTTTCCCATTTGAAAAATCACGGATGCCAATCTGATGGAGGTGTTTCCCCTGCAGCGCACTTTTTTCAATAAGCTGTCTAAAGGGAGTTCCATTTGATGGCCCGCCATCTTCAAGGTTGCGCAGATCATGATGTGCATCAAATTGAATGATGCCCACTTTTTCTTTAGCTTTTTTTAAAGCAGTAACAATCGGTGCTGTGACGGAATGATCGCCTCCAAGAAAAACAGGTATCATCAAAGGGTGTTCACTTACAACTCTTTCAACCGTCTCTTCAATCCTGCGGCGCGATTCTGCAAGGTCGGTCACATGCATTAAAATATCGCCAAAATCTATGATTCTCTCTTCTTTTAAATCTAGCTTTTCATGAACTGAATAAGTGGTAAAAGCATTCATCATTCTTCGGATCGCATCAGGAGCAAAGGATGCTCCTGAATGACTGATGGATGGCTTCGATAAAGGAATTCCAATTAATCCTATACCTTCTGCTATCTCACTTTCCCGTTTTTTTAATAATGTACCTGCACGCGAAATTCCGCGATCTATAAATTTTGCATCATGTGAAAGAAAAGGCAGACTGCTCACGGTGATCCCCCTTCTCAAAAACAATAACGCCTTTTTTAATTACGGTTTGAGTGTGATTTACTCCAAAATGATAGGGAATGTACTCGTAATTAACTGCATCCCAAATGACAAGATCCGCCTGCTTCATTGGAGCAATTACGCCTCGCTCATCCCCTAACCCAATTGCATGAGCAGCGTTAACTGTCACGGCATTCCAAATTTCCTTTACCGTCATTTTGTACATAACCGCTGCAAATGACATAATCAGCTGCAGATTTTCAGTCGGGCAGCTTCCTGGGTTAAAATCTGTGGCCAAAGTCACTGCCACTCCCTCTTCCAGCATCTTTCTCGCTTTTGCATGATCGGGTTTATTTAGGTAAAAGGACGTTCCCGGCAGCAGGCAGGCAATAACACCTGATGCAGCCAGCTGTTTAATGCCTTCTTCTGATGCTCCAACTAAGTGCTCAGCACTGATAGCTTCAAGCTCAGATGCTAATTCCGCCCCGCCTAATGGATCAATTTCATCTGCATGTATTTTCAATTGAAATCCTTTTTGCTTCGCTTTTGATAAAAACGCTTTGGACTGTTCAATCGTGAAAACACCCGTTTCACAGAAAATATCTACGAATTGTGCCAATTCTTCTTTTTGAATGACATCCAATAATTGAAGCATTTCATTTAAGAATACCTCTGGCTGGTGCTTATATTCTGGAGGAATCGCATGTGCGCCCAAAAAGGTTGAAACGATTTCAACTGGGTGCTCGTTATTCAATTTTTTCGCAGCACGAAGCTGCTTCAGCTCTGTTTCAGCGTTAAGTCCGTATCCGCTTTTCGCCTCCACGGTCGTCATTCCGTAAGAAAGCATTCGGTCAAGATGATAAGCTGCTTTTTCAAACAGGACCGCTTCACTTGCAGCCCGTGTTGCGTTTACAGTTGAAAGGATGCCGCCGCCTTGTTTGAGGATTTCCAAATAAGGCACACCTTTCTGTTTCAGTCCCATTTCATGCTCCCGTGAGCCGGCAAACACTAAATGGGTATGCGGATCAATGAGGCCAGGTGTGACAAGCTTCCCTCCACAATCGATCCTTTTATCAGCTGGCCACCCGGATGCATCTTCATTTGAGCCGATTAGAGCGATTCTTCCGTCAGCAATCGCAAGTGCCTTGTTTTCAAGAACAAGCAGCTGATCCATGTCCTTGCCGCAGAGAGGCCCGCCTTTTTCATATTCCATTGTTAAGAGCTGACCGATATTTTCAAGAATAAGATCATATTTCATGAACAAATCCTCCTATTCCTGCATCGGAATTCGTACATTATTTTCTTTAGCAAAATCCTTTGCCACTTCGTATCCAGCATCTGCATGACGGATAATGCCCATTCCCGGATCTGACACGAGAACTCTCTCTAGTTTTCTTTTTGCCGTTTCTGTCCCGTCTGCTACGACTACCATACCGGAATGAAGTGAGTAGCCCATTCCAACTCCGCCCCCATGATGAAACGATATCCAGCTCGCGCCTGCCGATGTATTGACGAGTGCATTCAGTACAGCCCAATCCCCAATTGCATCGCTGCCATCCTTCATCGCCTCTGTTTCGCGGTTTGGAGAAGCTACTGAACCGCAGTCAAGGTGATCACGTCCAATCACCACCGGTGCTTTTAATTCGCCCGTCCGCACTAATTCATTAATTGCGAGGCCCATTTTTACTCGTTCACCATAGCCAAGCCAGCAAATTCGGGCTGGGAGGCCTTGAAAGGCTACGTGCTCATGTGCCATGTCGATCCAGCGAAGCAGTGCTTCATTTTCAGGAAAAAGTTCTTTGATAAGCTGATCCGTTCGATGGATATCTGCCGGATCTCCAGATAGAGCAGCCCATCTGAATGGACCTTTTCCTTCGCAGAATAACGGTCGAATGTAGGCCGGAACAAAGCCTGGAAAATCAAAGGCATTTTCTACCCCTTCATCTTTCGCTACCTGACGAATGTTATTGCCGTAATCAAACACAATCGTTCCTCTCTTTTGCAGTTCAACCATACATCGTACATGCTCAGCCATTGATTTTTTTGCTTTCGCGACATAGACATCTGGATGATCCTGCTTAAGCTGCAGTGCCTCGTCTATTGAAAGACCATGCGGGAAATATCCGTTCAGAGGATCATGCGCAGATGTCTGGTCGGTAAGAATATCAATTGCGATCTTTTTCTCTAAAACTTCATGAAGCACATCCACAGCATTTGCAACTAATCCAATTGAAAGCGCCCTGCCTTCTGTCTTAGCATCCATTGCCCATTGCAGCGCTTCATCGAAGGAATGAGTCATCTTGTCACAATACTTAGTCGCAAGTCTCTTCTCAATCCTGCTTTGATCAGCATCTGCGGCAATGACAACTCCGCCGTTCATTGTGACAGCAAGCGGCTGTGCTCCTCCCATTCCGCCGAGACCTGCCGTAAGAGTAATCGTGCCTTCTAAGCTTCCGCCAAAATGCTGCTTCGCAACCGCGGAGAACGTCTCATATGTTCCTTGAAGAATGCCCTGTGTCCCAATGTAAATCCAGCTTCCCGCTGTCATTTGCCCATACATCGTGAGCCCCTTCTGATCAAGCTCATGGAAATTTTCCCAATCTGCCCATTTCGGTACGAGCACTGAATTCGAAAGAAGAACCCGGGGTGCATGCTCATGCGTTTTAAAAATCCCAACAGGTTTGCCTGATTGAATGAGCAGCGTCTCATCATCTTCTAAAGATTTTAATGACCTGACGATTCCCTCAAGCGCCTCCTGATTTCGGGCTGCCTTTCCGATTCCGCCATATACGATAAGCTCCTCAGGCTTCTCTGCAACCTCAGGATCTAAATTATTCATTAGCATTCGCAGTGCTGCCTCCTGCTCCCATCCTTTGCATTCTAATTCAAGTCCGCGTTTTGCCCCTGTAAATTTTGTTTTCATGATACGATTTCCCCCTTCGTGTCGTAATTGTCTTTTTCCAGTCTCTTTAAGTCCGCTTTCTTTAGCCATGCTGCTGCAGCTTCGATATCTTTTGAAAAAACTCTGTCCTTCGTTATCGCCGGCACCACATTTCTCCCGTGAAGATAAAACGTTCTCGTTGTCTCTGCCATTTTTTCTATTCCGCGGAAAGCTGCTGCTTCCATTGCACAAATCATTTCAATCGCAAGCACACGCCTGCAATTTTGTATGATTTGATAGGCGTGCCTTGAGGCAATGGTCCCCATGCTGACATGATCTTCCTGATTAGCTGACGAGGGGATCGAATCAACACTAGCCGGGTGTGCAAGCGTCTTATTTTCAGAGACAAGCGACGCTGCACAATACTGCATGATCATTGCCCCGGACTGCAGACCTGGCATCGGGCTTAAAAACGGAGGCAGATCATTCAGCTGCGGATTGACCAGCCTTTCAATTCTACGTTCTGAAATATTCGCAAGCTCTGCCATGCCCACCTTCAAGAAATCCATTGCAAACGCAATTGGCTGACCGTGAAAATTGCCTCCAGACAAAACCTTTTTTCCTTCATCGAAAATCAGCGGATTATCGGTTGCAGCGTTCATTTCAATTTCAAGTTTATCTTTTACATATGAAAGGACTTGATGGCTTGCTCCATGAACCTGAGGAATACATCTTAAGGAGTACGCATCCTGCACTCTCAGCTCTCCCTGATGTGTCACGAGATAGCTGCCTTTTAAAATCCCCCTGATTCTCTCTGCTATTTGAATTTGCTCTGAATAGCCCCGGGCAATATGAATATCCTCATCAAACGCATCAATAATTCCCCTGAGACCTTCAATCGTCATCGATGCGATATAATCTGCTTGCAGAGCAACCGCTTCAGCCTCAATGTAATTGACAAGACCCATTGACGTCATAGCTTGGGTTCCATTGATTAAAGCCAAACCTTCTTTTGCCTGCAGCGTGACTGGATGCAGCCCCGCCATCTTAAATGCTTCCTCTGTATGCATTTGCCGCCCATGATAAAAGACTTCCCCTTCACCTACCAAAACTAAAGCCATGTGTGACAACGGCGCTAAATCTCCGCTTGCACCGAGTGATCCTTGCTGGGGTACAACCGGATGAATTTCATGATTTAATAACTCAACAAATAAAGATAAAACCTCTTTGCGTATACCAGAAAATCCTTTTAACAATGCATTAAGCCGAAGCAAAAGCATTCCCCTTGATACTTCTTCAGGAAAAGGATCCCCTACACCGCATGCATGACTGCGAATCAAATTGATTTGCAGCTCTTCTGCATGCTCCGCATCAATCAGCACATCGCTGAATTTTCCAAATCCCGTCGTGATTCCATAAACAACTTTCTTCTGAGCCACAATGTTTTCAACAGCTTTGCGGCTTTTTTCAACCTTCTCCCATACATATTCAGGAATATGAATAACAGCCTTCTCATATAAAACCTTTTTCGCAGCTTCAATTGTCAGTGAATCCCCCGTTAATTCAATCATTTGCCTGCTCCTCTTTTGATCAAAATGAATGGCTGTTTTTCGAATAGCGTGCTATTTTTTCGTCAAATGCATCGTTACGCCTCGGTCTTTTCTGCTAAAACTTTTAGAATTGACTCGGATATAAAAATTGAATGCACGGAATACGACCCGAAAAGCAACAACCGAAAAGAGCCAAATGAAAAACAAAAAGGAGGCCATACCAATAGAAACACTCTAAACAGTGTTTTCTACCGATACAGCCCCCTGCTATCTCATAACTATGGGCGCATCTTATATATGATTAATTCCCAAACCCATTGCCTCATGCTCTGATCCCTTAACAGGAGCACCTATTGTGCCATAAAGAGCAATTGCAATCCATTCACCTTCCGCTTCTGCTGCGTAAGGCTTTCCTCTTACGATGGCAAATCTCAAACCAACGGTCCGCAGTACACTTCCAAGCTGAACCTGGCCCCTCGTCACGCCATGAAGCGCTTCCATGATGGCATGATAAAGCGAATGTGTTTCACGATACCCTTCAGCTGAAATAACGCCAGAACGCTTTGCCGCAGTTTCAATGGCCGCCACTACTTTATGCGTCTCCATTGAACCCGTTTTTCCCTGACAAAATTGGAACCCCTGCTGTGTCAGCAGTTCTCCGTAATGACTATCATCTTCTCCAAGAAGAACGAGCTGCATTGCATTTTTTCCAATTCGGTGATCTGGTTGTATGCTCATATCTATTCTCACTTCATACTGAATTTTCTGATAAACTAATGTCTACTGTTAGTGTATGATTGAAACTGATTTATGTCAAGATACTCTGGGCTTCTTTTGAAAAATTTGCCGCGAGAATCACAATGATGACGGATGGCACGCTAAATATGAAAAATTTCCAATCTCCTGTAAGTAATGAAGTCATTAGAAAAATAGCAGCACCAATTCCATCCAGCTATCGTATATGAGAGTCAAGCATTGTATTGCTTCTCATCAACTGACACGCTGCTTAATTTCACAGAAAGGATAATTTTAGAAATAGCGCATCCGCCTAA
This sequence comes from Bacillus sp. UMB0893, assembly GCF_002858905.1. Taxonomy (NCBI): domain Bacteria; kingdom Bacillati; phylum Bacillota; class Bacilli; order Caryophanales; family Bacillaceae; genus Bacillus; species Bacillus sp. UMB0893. The sequence goes on from NZ_PKLB01000006.1 coordinate 193,436, forward strand.
GTGAACCAATAAAATGATTGATAAAATAACAGCAGCACGGACTTACACCCCAAACAGCACGCAAATCTTTAATCCTGTTTTTCATGCTGTTCAGCCACCCTTGTAAAGCTCCCTTTACGTATAGGAAGCTTTACATTACTTTCGAATGTCAAATGCCCTTTACAAAAATAAACGCGCAGAGAATAACCTCTTCGCGTTTATTTTTTAGGTTGCTGCTATTTTATTTTGATCAAGTAACAATGCGAAGGTTTCCTGATCAGATTTGGATGGAAGTGCATATTCTTCTTTATACAATTCACTCCCTTTTCCTGTCACGAGAATCCAATCTCCAGCTTCGGCGGTATCCCAAGCCTTTTTTATCGCAAGCGTTCTGTCAGGTATCACTTGATTTGTCTCTTTCCCTGACATTTTACAGTACTTTTCCAACTCAGCGATCATTTCATCTTTATCGATGCCATTCAGGTCATCTAAAGTTAAAAACGTGCAGTCACTTATTGCTGAGGAAATCTCCATCATTTCCGCACGTTTGCTTTCATCACGGTCTCCTCTGAAGCCAAACACATGAAGAATCCGTTTTGCTCCGCAATCCCTTGCTGTTTTTAGACAGTAAGAAAAAGCATCTGCCGTATGGGCGTAATCAATAACTGCTGTTGCATCTTTAGGATGACTGTACATTTCAAATCTTCCCGGCACGCCAGGAAACGATTGGAATGCTTCTCTTAGCCGGTCAGAATCAATCCCTATCTTTCTGCCAGTAAGATAGGCCATCGATGCATTATAGATATTATGCAGACCTGGAATCGTCATCTGAAAATGAAGCTGATGGCCCCCTTCATTCAAGTCAAAATCAGAACAGTGAACATCACTGTCTGAATCAAAAATAAGATCGTCTTCAAGCGATTTCCCAAAAGTCGATACTTGAATATCCCGCTGTTTTAATATACTTGCAAGCTTCACTCCCCACTCATCATGTGTACTGATGATAGCTTGTCCTCCATGTTTTAACTTAGAAAAAAGCAGCTGCTTCACTTCGAAATATTCTTCAATCGTATCATGAAAATCCAAATGCTCATGAGCAAGATTTGTAAACAGGCCGATATCATATTCGATGCCTTCAAGCCTTTTTTGTGCCAAGCCGTGCGAAGATACTTCCATAATGACAATCTCATCATTGCTTTTAGCGAGCAAACGCTGCAAATCAAGTGAATCAGGAGTCGTATTCTTTGAATCGTACGTTTTTCCATTTATCACATTATGAACCGTTCCAAACAATGCACATGAGTAGCCGGCACGTTCAAGGATATGCCGCAGCATAAACGAAGTCGTTGTTTTCCCGTTGGTGCCCGTAATTCCGATCATGAGATGTTTCTTTGAAGGAAAATCATAAAAACCCGCGGCAAGCTTAGCGAGGGCATCCCGGCTATTCTCTACCTTAGTATAAGGAACCGGTAAATCATGTATATCTTTCTCCCCAATAATAGCAGCTGCCCCTCTGCTGATTGCGTCCTGAATAAAATCATGTCCGTCTCTTTCATATCCTGTAATGGCCACAAATAAATAGCCTTCTTCAACCATCGAAGAATTAGCCTCGATTCCTTTTATATCAACTGTTTCCATGCCACCCTCTGTTCTAGCAGGATGACCGATCTCCCCTAGTAAAAGTTGTAAGTTCATCGTTGTGCTCCTTATATAATGGCATCCATTTATGTTTTGATTATTTTATGTAACTAGCTGCAATGTTATTTGCGAGCCATGATTTTGTGTTATCATATTTGTTCGAAATGATTCCGGTTTTATGAGGGAAGGTGCGGAAAGAAAATGCTGGATAATTATTGTGGAATAGTTATGGGTGAAAAATTACAGAATTAATTTGTGACCGTTCGAACCTAATTCTGACTGCTTGTCTTGTATTTATGACCCAATGGTTTTTAACCGCTTACACCGGGTTTCTGACCGCTCTGTCAATTACCTCTTAAAAAACCATACCAAAAATCCACAGCATTTAGCTGTGGACTGATTTTTACTCATTAACTTGCAAGGCTGTTTTCAAATAGAATCGCAATGAATCTATTTGCCCTTTTGCTTCATACTGTTCATGTCCAATAATCAGAGTCTGGAGGTGAATGCCATCAAGCACATTAATCATAAATAAGGCAATCGTATCAACCGGCTGGAGCGGCTTAAATTCTCCGCGTTCCACACCGGTCTGAATCAAGCCAGAAAACATTTCATTCCAAAGGCCAAATCGTTTGCTAATATAGCTTTTTCTTTCTTGATCACGCCAACCCATCATAAAATATTCTATTTTCACGATACCGAGGTCTTCCTCTGCATGTTGAAGGGCCTTTTTATATTCCTCAAGATGATGTTCAATGGCCTCCCACACACTTTTGTGTTTGGCAGCAAGATTGCTGAAATACAGCTTTCCCCCTCTGTCATCCTCTTCAATAATGGCTCTGAAGATCTCATCTGTGCTGGAAAAATAATGATAGACTCCGCCGCGGCTCAAACCCGATGCTTCCACTATGTCTGACATTGTTGTAGAACTGAAGCCTTTTGCTATAAATACCTTTTCAGCTTTTTGAAGCAGTTCAAGCCGGCGTTTCTCCTTGTACGTTTCGCTCACCTTTGGCACTGACTTTCCCGCCTTCTAGTCTATTTTTGGCAAGCATTGTAATGGTTCCTACTGCAATGAGGAGTGTTCCTGAAAAAAGATAAGCAAACACAGCACCGAATCGTTCAGCGAGTATTCCTCCACCAACCATGCCAATCAATGCAGCCAAAGTTGTCATCCCATCAATTGTACCAAAAACCCGGCCTGTATACTCTACCGGCACAGCTTTTTGAACAGAGAGCTGAAAGGGAATGAAAATAGCACCTGCTGCAATTCCGCTCAGGAAAAATCCGATTGGAAACATGATCCATATCACAGTAATTGGCAGATGAATCGAAAGCGGCATTGTTACAATACATATTCCTAAAATTAGCGCCCCCATCCCAAGATAGGGCAATAGAGCTGGTATTTTCAATCTGGTCAGGAAGATGGAGAAAACGAGCATTCCTATTCCATTTGCCGCGATAGCAATACCAGAAAGAGAAACAGGGTTCACATTTTCAATTTCTCTTAAAAGAATCATAAGCTGAGTGTCAATAATTTGGATAACAAGCAAGGTAAGGCACAAGATCCATAAACCTGTAAAAACGAGTTTAGTTTTTTGTAAAACGAACAAACCTTCCTTCATTTGCTTCCAAAGCATAAAGCCAGTATCTCCTTCATGCTTTTCCATCAAAAATTTACTTTTCGGCACTTTGATTAACAGGAGAGCAGAAACAACGAACGTTAATGCATCTAAGTAAAATGCCCAATAAACTCCTGCTGTTGAAACCAGGATTCCACTAATCACTGGTCCAATGATTTTACTTCCATTTTCAATGATTCCGCTAATGGAAACGGCCTGCTGCATATGATCTCCGTCTACGATCTCCTTTATTTTCCCATTCTTTGCTGGATCAAACAGGGCTCCAAATCCGCTTTTCATCACCAGCAGAACAAGAAGATAAGGCAGCGATGGAGCAAAAACAAAGCCAACGACAACTGCCGCTCTTATAACATCTGAAAAAATCATGAGCTTTTTCCGATCATACCGATCGGCAAGAACACCGCAAAATGGACTAAGTACAATCATTGGTGCAAACATGGCCATTCCTGTCATCGCCATCTCAAATGAACCAGCTTCCCATTTTAATCCGACCAAAGCAAAAATGGCCAGCATATCAAGCCAATCCCCAAGGCTTGAAACAGCTTGTGACGAAATCAAGTAAAGATACGATTTGTTCTTTAGTAACCCTCTGGCATCTGCCATATTGTCCTCTCCCTATTCGAAATAAAACCGACACTTATGTCGTTATTATAAACGACATAAGTGTCGGTTTTCAATCCCTATTTCTAAATAGTGGAAAAAAGCGGCTTCGATATTTGAAGCCGCTTTGGAATCTGTATTAACTATTCACAACCTCTTTTTGAGACAGAGTCACTTTCTCGGTTACCTTCTCTCCCTGGCGGTAAAATTCAACTTCGATTTCATCGCCAATGCTTGTTTGTGAGTAGAGGAATTTCCGAAGTTCATTTGAATTCTTTATTTCAGTGCCGTTCATTGACACGATGACATCACCTTCCTGCATGCCAGCCTCAGAAGCTGGTGAAGATGGACTCACACCTTGGACGAACACTCCCTCTGTAACCTCATTTGGCAGCTGAAGTGTGTTTGTGCGGTATTGCTCCGGCACTTCGCTTAGGTCCAGCAATCCGACCCCTAAGAATGGGCGGTCTATTTTTCCTTTTTCTAATAGTTCATCGACGATGGGCTGCAGGTCGTTGCTTGGAATCGCAAATCCCAATCCTTCAACACCATCCTGGCTGATTTTCAGGCTGTTGATTCCAATGACCTGACCGTTCATATTCAGAAGCGGTCCTCCGCTATTACCCGGATTAATCGCAGCATCTGTCTGGATAACATTTAGCTCCCAATTTCCTTCAGAAGTCGAGATTGGAATCGTACGGTCTGTTCCGCTAATGATGCCTTCTGTTACTGTACGGGAGAAATCAAGACCTAGCGGGTTTCCGATTGCAACAACTCTTTCACCGGCACGGAGCTGGCCTGAATCACCAAAGTCAGCAACCGCTTTTGCATATTTGCTGTCGATTTTCAGGACAGCCATATCTGTTAAAGGATCGGCCCCAACAAGTTCAGCCTGAGACTTTTCTCCATCTGAGTAAGAGATTTCAATGCTGTTTGCACCTTCAATTACATGATTATTAGTAATGATATAAGCTGTATCTCCATCTTTTTTGAAAATAACACCTGACCCCGTTCCAGCCTCAGCATCCTGGGTTCCGCCGCCAAATCCTTGCTGTTGCTGCTGTTTATTTGATATCCCGACGATTGCCGGCGTTAGTTTTTCCACCATATCCGCAATATCGCTCGTTTGACTGATCGGCTGTGTATTCACTGGATTTGAATCGTTTTCTTCTGTCGTATTAGAATCAATGGAATATGAAGGTTCATTGCTGCCTGTCTCATCATCAAAGAAAGGCTGAACTCCAAGCACAAGCGCTCCGCCGACAACACCGCTGATGACCGATGACATAATTCCTTTCCATCTTGATGGCTTTTTTTGCGGCTGTGTTCTGACCATGATTTCACGAGAATCTTTATCCAATAATGTATCTTTCCGTTCTGTATCATCGTAATATCCCATTTTACTTCCTCCTAGTATTTTCTTTGTTAACCCTACTATAAATAATCTTTTTGGGAGAAAGATGAAAAGATTATGGGAAATTGTCAAATGATGACCATATCAGGAAAGACGTTGTATAATGACGTGTAAGAAGGAGTGTGAATCAGATTGTCTTATTCTATTTTTCTCGTAGAAGACGAACAGAATTTAAATGATTTATTAACAAAATACCTCGAAAAAGAAGGCTGGAATATAACCTCATTTACAAATGGGGAAAAAGCACGCCAGGCCATTCATGAAGCTCCCCATCTTTGGGTTCTCGATATTATGATTCCTGATGTTGACGGATATCAATTAATAAAAGAAATAAAAGCAGCTGCACCAGATACTCCTGTTATTTTTATTTCAGCAAGAGATACGGATATTGACCGGGTTTTAGGGCTGGAGCTTGGAAGTGATGACTACATTTCAAAGCCATTCCTTCCCAGAGAACTAGTCATCCGTGTACAAAAGCTTCTGACCCGTGTTTACGAATCAAGTACAGTAAAAACAAGTGTGCAGCTCCCTCCTTACACAATTGATGAAAAAGTGCGGGCCGTCTCCCTAAATGGGGAAAACTTAAATTTAACCTCAAAGGAATTTGATTTATTGCTCCTGTTTTTACACAATAAAGGCCAGGCCTTTTCACGCGAGCAAATGATTGAGCACATTTGGGGAAGCGATTACTTTGGAACAGACCGGGTAGTTGACGATCTCGTCAGGCGCCTGCGGAAAAAGATGCCTGATTTAAAAATCGAAACCATCTACGGATATGGATACAGGATGCTGACTGGAGAATGAAAAATAAATCACTGACGTTTCAAATATGGGTTGTCATTTCAGGAATTCTGCTCGTCATTTCTATATTGCTGATGATTATTTTCCCAACCACACTGCGGAATTTTTTCACAAATGAAATTTATACGACAATCGAAAATGAACAGCACATTTTAACTGAATATCAGCTTCAAGGCGATGGCGGTATGAATCCATTCAATAAAAAGCTATCTCCGGATCGTTCTGTTCAGCATCTTATTCTTCCTGAGAGTGCACCATTTATCAATAACCAGAAAAAATTGCCGACAAAGTTTCTTCAGGAAACCCAATTTTTAGCTTCGAAGCAGGAAGCTATCACAGAAGAATATTCAAGAGAGATAAATGATGAAAGGCTCTTTTTTGTCATAAAAAAAGTTTCATATAATGGTGAATCAGCCTTTCTCCTTTCATATGCGTGGGATTCCTACCGAAATGATCTCGTTTTGACTTTATTCAAACAGCTGGTGTTAGTGATGATCATCGTGTTTCTTTTCAGCTGGATTCCTTCGATTTGGCTTGCAAAGTATTTATCGCGGCCATTGGTGTCTCTTGAAAAAGATGTCAAGCGGATATCGAATGAGGATTGGCACGAACCTGTTATCCTTGATAGAAGCGATGAAATCGGAAAACTGGGAGAAACGATTGAACATATGAGGAAAAGACTTGTTCAAAAAGATGAAGCCCAACGGACCCTGCTGCAAAATATTTCTCATGACTTAAAAACTCCTGTCATGGTCATTCGCGGATATGCAAAATCCGTGAATGACGGCATTTATCCGAAAGGTGATTTAGCAAGTACGATGGACGTCATCGAAGAAGAATCAGAACGCCTTGAGAAAAAAATCAAGGATTTGCTTTATATCACGAAACTGGATTACTTATCATCAAGAAACTCAAATAAATCAGGATTTGAACTGAATGTTACGATTCATCATGTCATAGAACGGATGAAATGGTCACGCCAGGAGCTTGACTTTGAAATAGACCTTGAACGTGCTGTTATTTACGACGATGAAGAACTATGGGTAAAACTTCTCGAAAACCTGTATGAGAATCAGCTTAGATATGCTCATTCCATCATTGGCGTAAGGTTAAACAAAAAGGGAAATGATGTCCTGCTTAAAATTTGGAACGACGGACCGCCAATTGATGAAAATATCCTGCCGCATTTATTTGAACCATTCCATAAAGGCAGCGATGGCGAATTCGGCTTGGGATTGAACATTGTAAAACGAATTGCTGAACTTCATCATGGAACCGTTTGGGCTGTGAATGAGGGTGGAATGAGTACGTTTTATGTAAAAGTACCCGCAAGATAAGAAATATAGCTGTTTGTAAACAGAAAGGCCCGCTTGATGGGCTCTTTCCTTTGATTTATAGAGCAATAGGGCTATTTGAAAGTTTTATCAGTGTAAATCCAGAGTTTATCAGTGTAATTCAAGGCTTTATCAGTTTATAAGCGAAAACCAAAATATCAATTTGTAAAATCTGAATAATGGTACAATAATATCACAATCTTAAATTCACTCGGATTTTAACCTGTATCCGACACCTAATTCTGGATCCAAAGGTACTCTCTTCATAGTGATTCCTATTGTTGCAGCGAGTTTAACTGGAACGATGATCGGTGCGCCAACCGCCGGGAGAATTACACTCATCCTCATTGCTGGAATCATCTCAGTCCTGCTGTCTCCTTATTATTATGAATATATTGAGGAAGACAAGCCTTTATGGTAAATCTCCAATAGTTAGCTGTTTTTTCATAGGATACGAGAAGACTTATTAGAAACGTGTTGAAACATTCTCTCTTTGTTTATCAGCCTATGTTTCGGCGTACCCAGAACGTGGATAACCTTTTGCCTACTCTCCCCGAGGTCCAATCATATCAAGCGGATTCACATACTCATCAAACTCTTCTTCTGTCAGTAAATTGAGTTTTAGTGCCGCTTCCTTTAGAGTGTTCCCATCTTTATGGGCTTCCTTCGCAATTTTCGCTGCATTTGCATAGCCAATATGTGGATTTAAAGCTGTAACAAGCATAAGTGATTCATTCAAATATTTATCAATCACTTCCAAATTTGGTTTGATCCCGATCGCACAGTGGTCATTAAAGGAATGAATGGAATCTGCTAGCAATCTTACAGACTGCAGGAAATTGTACATAATGACAGGTTTAAATACATTCAGTTCGAAATTGCCCTGGCTCGCTGCAAATCCGATGGTCGCATCATTGCCCATCACTTGTGCAGCTACCATTGTGATCGCTTCACTTTGCGTCGGGTTTACTTTTCCAGGCATAATAGAACTACCTGGTTCATTTTCAGGAATGGTGATTTCACCGATCCCGCACCTTGGACCGCTTGCAAGCCATCTGACATCGTTTGCAATTTTCATTAAATCAGCAGCCAGCCCTTTTAATGCTCCATGTACAAAGACGATTTCATCATGGCTTGTCAGTGCGTGAAACTTATTTTCCGAAGTACGGAATTTTGTTGCTGTATACAGACTGATTTCCTCAGCAACGAGCCTTCCGAAATCAGGATGAGCGTTGATCCCTGTACCAACTGCTGTTCCGCCTATAGCAAGATCCCGCATTTTTTCGATCGACAGGAGGATCATATCCTTTGATTTTTGCAGCATATGGACCCAGCCGCTTATTTCCTGGCCCAACGTGAGCGGTGTTGCGTCCTGCAGGTGGGTTCGGCCGATTTTGACAACCTCTTCGTTTTCCTTCGCTTTGTTTGCTAGTGTTAAATACAGTTTATCAATCGCAGGAACGAGTGTATCTAATACCGCTATCACTCCTGATACATGCATCGCAGTCGGAAAGGTATCATTTGAGCTTTGCCCCATATTCACATCGTCGTTAGGATGAATGGCTTGATTGCTGCCTTCAAGGAAAACATTGCCCCTATTCGCTATCACTTCATTTACATTCATATTGCTTTGCGTTCCGCTTCCCGTTTGCCAAACAACTAGGGGAAAATGATCATTCAGCTTACCGCTGAGAATGTCATCACAAACCTTTACAATCGCTTTTTCTTTTTCCTCGCTCAGTTTTCCCAGTTGTTTATTGACTTTTGCTGCACTTCTTTTCAATATTGCAAATGCTTCAATCAGTTCCTGCGGCATTCTTTCAGCTCCAATTTTAAAGTTCTCTTTGCTCCGCTGGGTCTGTGCTCCCCAAAATTTATCTGCAGGAACTTTTATCTCGCCCATTGTATCCTTTTCAATTCGAAATTCCATTTAGTCCACCTCCGTATTTTTTTCCGTTACTCTTTTTATTCAAGAAAAGTTCATATAAACCTTTTTAAGACCCCTATCCTCTTCCAATTTTTTTGATAAAATATAGAAAAACGGCGGAGGTATGGCCATGCATCCTTATAAGCTCGTAATGTTTGATTTAGACGGAACACTGACAGATCCGGGATCAGGAATCATCCATTCCATTATGTACGCATTAAGAGCTTTGAATTGTGAAGTACCCCAGCCCGCTGATTTGAAACCATTTATTGGCCCTCCACTTCAAGAATCGTTCAAAACACAATTAAAATTTGACAAACAGAGGACCAGCGAAGCCATTCAATACTACCGAGAATATTTTACGCAGAAGGGTATGTATGAAAATGAGGTTTATCCTGGAATGATTGACCTGCTTGAAGCCTTGCAGCATGAAAAGATAATCCTCACTGTTGCTACATCGAAACCAACAATCTTTGCGGAAAAAATACTTTCCCATTTTAAAATGGATTCCTTTTTTGATAGAGTTGTCGGAAGCCATCTCGATGGCACAAGAACAGCTAAATCAGAAATTATCGCAGAGGTTTTAAAACATTATCCGAATATATCAAAACCCGAGATCGTCATGATTGGTGACCGTGTGCATGATTTAATCGGCGCTAAACAAAATGACATCTCATCGATTGGCGTTTTGTATGGATATGGGTCAAAAGAAGAAATCTGTTCAGCTGAACCGGATATCATTGCACTATCGGTGAGCGAACTAAAAAAGTCCTTGCTGCAACAAGAAAATACACAGCTTAATCAAACGTTTGTTTAACTATAAATGAGGTGAAATAATGGGAAATTTTTTCATTTTGATAGCAGCATTGCTGCTCTTGGTCTTTGTTTTAGATTCACTTGCAAAGCTGAAAGGTTCAAGTAAAAATACGAGTGAAAATATCCTCAAAATTTATTTAGGTATAATTATCAGCATCGTCGTTCTGGTCATTCCATTTAAATTGTGGCAACTAACAGGCAGTCACAACACGTTTGACGGAATGTTCGTTATGGCAGGTTCTGCTTGTGCCATGGTAGTATTTATTTTCAGCTTTTATTCCCGAAGAGTAAAAAACCATGTGAAGGATTAATGGGTGATTACGGTTCTAAAAGGAAAACCGGAACATGTCCATGGCATCATCCAAGTCTGCAGTGATGGGTATAGGAACACGTACCAACACTCACACAGCTCTAATTATATTGATAGAGTAATTGAAGAGTTTTACAATGAAAAGCGCATTTCTGATGAAGTTATCAAGCATAGCCGCTATTGGAATGGCTGGTTTGCTGCTATTGAACATAATCATGTGGTTGGTGCAGGCGGAGGCGGGATGGCTGATGATACGACAGCTGAACTTTATGTCCTTTACCTTGATCCAAAGAGACGCGGAGAAGGGATCGGAACCCTTCTTTTAAACGCCATAACAGAGGATCAAAAAAAATATGGCGCATCCAAACAGAGAGTCTCTGTAGCAAAAGGAAACGATTTAGGCATTCCATTCTACGAGGCTCGCGGCTTTACTTTTCAAGAAGAACTGGAAAGATTTGGAAATGTCAAAAATGAAACATATAAAAGCATACGCTACATAAGAAGCATTTAATGGACAGGGTGATAGACGCAACGTTTATCACCCGTTTTTTTATGTGTTCACAAACAAGTTTTTTTGAATGCCTGCCTCTGCATATCAAAGATGTCTGGAGCGTTAAAGCTGTTCATGAATCCTCAAATTTTGTACGATAAAGAGGAAGACTAAATGATCCTATTTAACTGCTGACACGTTTCCTTTTTAAACATGTAAAGGATGGGATGATTGAAAAAAAGAAGTGTGAAGATTATCATGTCAATCGTGCTGATTCCAATTCTTACATTTGTGCTGTTCAAGGGCGGAGAAGCTTTATTCACGAGATCAGCAGGCAGTACTGCCGTTCAAGCAAAGCCAACAGGACTAAGGTATTGTATGAATTCAGCTGCAATGCGTTTTGTACCTGGTGAAGACCTGGAGAAAGAAGGATATGAGGAGTTTATCAAATTATTTTAGAAATACATCCGTGGAAAACGGGGGCTTTCTCTGTGTCTGAAAAGGCACCATATCGCTCTATTGGGGACCTGCATTTCACTTTTCCCGGTTTCTAGGGCACCATTCGGAATGGGATTGTTGAGATATTGGTTGATGATCCTTGGAACCCTATGTCTCGCTGGGGTATTAAGTAAAAAACTTCAGCGGAAGCACTGAAGTTTTTTTATAATCCCTCAATTCGGTTAAATTCACGCAGCAGTCTTAATTTCTCAAGTGTGATCCAGCCCTTCCACTCTTCCTTTGCAAGGAGCCATGTGTCTTCGTATTGTCCCCATGACCAGTTTGGTTCAAAGCTGCCATCCTCCGTTTGCTGGTCAATGATGGCATCTATGTTTTGTTCTGTGCTTTCTGCAAATAACGGATAATATCTGGAGTTTGGAGAGTGGATAACGCCTGCAGGCTGCAGCCCATACCCGCCCCAGTTTTCCGGATTCTCGACAATGCATTTGTTTACAAATTCATCCAAATAAGGTGTCATTTCACGGAGAATATCTTGGGATGCTTTATCTGCTAGTCTTAGGTAGCACAGCAATTCATGAAATTCATATTCCTTTTGGTTTTGAAGATGGCTGATGGCGTAATCTGTAAGCCCCGATAATCGATTTGCAGGGATCAAACTCTTATACTCGTAAAAATAGCCGAGGATTTCAGCATTTGGATTTCCCCAATCTGATCCTCCCTGCTGGTAGTTCCACCAAGGTGCCCTTGGTGCTGATTCCACTTCAGGCGGCACTTTTTCCCAGCCTGGGATGTCCTTTTGGTATGTCTGAAGGAAATAGGCGATGACATCTTTAAGAATCGCGTCCCCCTCATCTGCTTTGACTCTTGATAAGTACTGCAAGCCAATTGTTGAAGCCATAGCCGATGATTCCTCGCATCTAAAATCTGGTTCAAGCCCATTTCCAAAGCCGCCATCACGATTTTGAAATACCTCTAATTCTGTTATGACATCTTCTTTTGCCCCATTCTCAAACTCAAAAAGATATAATGCCCGGTCAACCTTGCGTGCTTTTTCAAGCATAAATGTACGAGCTTTATGAAATTGTTCGTTTGTAAACAGCTTCATTATCCTGACCCCCATTATTTCTTCAGTGTAATTATAACCCTTGTCCCTTTGCCAATTTCGCTTTCCATCTTAAATTGTCCTTTATGATCTGTAATGATTTTATTGCTGATCGTAAGCCCAAGTCCAATGCCTTTTTCTTTTGTTGTAAAGAAAGGAGTTCCCAACTTTTTTAATCGGTGTTCATCGATTCCTGTTCCATTATCCTCAAAGGTAAGCTGATACGATACAAGCTCCTTTTCTTGCCCCTTTATTTTTAGGGTACCCCCATTTGGCATTGCTTCGATAGCATTTTTCATGACATTTATGAAAACTTGCTTCATTTGATTTTTTTCGCATTCTATATAAGAACCATCAGAATCAAATTGCAGATCAAAGTGAACGTTCTTTAATGCAGCTTCAGGATTTAACAGAATAACCGTATCTTTAAGGAGCTGCACGATATCAGCCGATTCTTTTAGATGAACCGCCTGCGGTCTGGCCAAAGCCATAAACTCATTGATAATCTGCTCGATCCTGCTTAACTCTTCTATGATGACATTCTGGTATTCTTGATCCTGCTGATCGCATTCTTTTTCGGTTAATAGCTTAAAAAAGCCCTTTATGGATGTGAGCGGATTCCGGATTTCATGCGCGACTCCCGCTGCCAGCTCTCCTAATACAGAGAGCTTTTCGTAATTGCGCATATACTCCTCAACTTTTCTTTTTTCTGTAATGTCTCTTGAAATAAATACTATGCTTTCCGGCTCCCCATGCTTGTTTAGGACCGCCATTCCCTTTCCCTCAAACAAAACAGCTTGTCCTGATTTACTTACCTTGTGATATGGGATTGTAAAAGGTTCTTTTGTTGTGAATAGCCGTTCTACAATTTCCTCAGCCATTTTTTTATCATCTTCATGAATATAAGTGAATACGTTTTGTCCTACCATACTCTCAGGATCGTATCCAAGAATTTTTTCGTAGGAGGGTGATGCATATTTATAGTTTCCTTCCAAATCGACAACGCAAATTAAATCGTTGCTGTGCTCTAAAATAATCCGATACTTGCTTTCGCTCTTTCTCAGCTTTTCTTCCGTTTGTTTTCTCTTTGTAATGTTGCGTGAAATCACGATAGCAAGCTTTAAGGATTCATTTTCAGCGACAGGAATCCCATGCGACTCAAGCCATACGTAAGAACCATCCTTGCATAAATACCGATATTCGACCGTTAATTGGCTATGATCCTTGAACATTTTATAAAATTGTCCTGAAATGAGTTCACGATCTTCCGGGTGCACAAACTGGAATGGACTGTCCCCTACAGTTTCTGAAAGATCATACCCTAACACTTCTTTATAGGAGGGTGAAACGTAGGTAAACAGTCCATTGTCGTCAAGCAGTCCGACTATATCCCGCATATTTCCAGTTATCAGCCGGAATTTTTTTATAGTATCTTCATGTTCCTTTTCTAATTTTTTCTTATTTGATGCATCTCTGATGATAACCTGTGTTGAAAGGCTGTCACCCCATACACTTGGCAAACTGGTCACTTCCACAACAATGGGCAGACCTTCATTTGTGTACCAAATTTGTTCCATTGAAGACGGCGTTACTCCATTATTCGTTTCCGTAATTCTCTGTTCAATTGTTTCTCTATATTGGGGATCGATCAGGTTCCAAATCGGCTTTCCTATCAGTTCACTTTTACAGGTGATCTTTAATAGTTTCATTGCAGCAGAATTTATGTACTTCCATTTCCGGCCTTCATGTATCAAAAATGCTGTAGGAGAGTGTTCAAGCTGGTTAAGATAGACCTGTCTAAAATCCTCAAGTTTTTCCTGAGAAAGGACTTTCTCTTCATGATTCTGGTCCAGATTCTTCATTATGTGTCCATCCTCCTCCAAATACAGTCACACCTTTAATATATCAAATTTTCAAAATATAAGGTACTGCCCGAAGTCCCTAGTAACCTAAAATAGGAATGGCCCGTATTGTATGATTGAACTGAGCTGATTGCCATTTAATTAATAATACCATGATGGATTATTTCCACACTTACCTTTGGTTCAATCAGGCCATTTTGATAATCTTCGTCCCATTTTACCTTTTTCCAGATAGCTGGATGGTAGGCAATAAGCTCTCTGTCAATACCAAAAAAGTCGCATTTGGCTGCTTGAAGCTTAGCTGCTGTTTCCTCTGATTGCAAACCCCAATATTATCAGGAGAATTCTAAATTGTGAAAAATATCACTTGCAGCCTTTTCTTTTAGCTGTTATATTTGCTAACAAATGAATATTTTTTCATTCTGCTAGGGGAGTCCATGATGCTGGACTGAGAGAAGAACATGATTCTTTGACCCTTTGAACCTGATCTGGGTCATACCAGCGTAGGGAAGCAGTGTGGCGTAGGCCAATCTTTTTGGTTTTTACACATACTGTCCCAAGGGTTCTGTTCATGCAGAACCCTTTTTCTATTCTTTTCGCAGGTTTTGATCGAAACCCTACTAACTATTTACAAGGAGGAGTTAAGATTGAATTTCGCATTTAAAACACAGTTTGATGGCAGCAGAAAAGCGTACAAAATCGGATCAAGAGAGGACATTCGCGTTCCGTTTCGGGAAATTAGTTTGTCACAGGATAATGAACCAGTACTTGTGTATGATACGAGTGGACCTTATACAGATTCAAAAGCAATCATTGATATTAATAAAGGTCTGCCAGAAATCAGAAGAAAATGGATCCTCGAACGCGAAGATGCCGAGGAATACATTGGACGAACAATTAAACCTGAGGACAATGGCTATCAGGTGAACCAAACGGATAAAGGGAATGTATTTTCCGCTGATAGAAAAGCACTAAAAGCCCGCAAAGGCAGAAACGTCACTCAGCTTCACTATGCACGAAAAGGAATCATTACACCCGAAATGGAGTTTATCGCGATTCGTGAAAATATGGATCCTGAGTTCATTCGAAGTGAAGTCGCGGGCGGCAGGGCCATCATTCCTGCAAATATCAATCATACAGAAAGCGAACCAATGATCATCGGCAAAAACTTTCATGTCAAAATCAATGCCAATATTGGAAATTCAGCCGTGACTTCTTCTATCCAAGAAGAGGTGGAAAAAATGACGTGGGCGATCAAATGGGGCGCAGATAACATCATGGATTTATCAACAGGCAAGGACATTCACACAACCCGTGAATGGATTATCCGGAATTCCCCTGTCCCTGTTGGCACAGTTCCTATTTACCAGGCGCTTGAAAAAGTGAAGGGAGTTGCAGAAGATCTAACATGGGAAGTTTATCGAGATACTTTAATCGAACAAGCAGAACAAGGAGTCGATTACTTTACGATTCACGCCGGGGTCTTGTTGCGCTATATTCCGCTCACGATTAAGAGAACAACAGGAATCGTATCAAGAGGCGGTTCGATTCTTGCTGGATGGTGTTTAGCCCACCATGAAGAAAACTTCCTTTACACTCACTTCGAGGAAATTTGTGAAATATTAAAGCAATATGACATTTCTATTTCTTTAGGTGATGGCCTTCGCCCCGGATCGATTGCAGATGCAAATGATGAAGCACAATTTGCTGAGCTTGAAACACTTGGAGAGCTGACGAAAATCGCATGGAAGCATGATGTTCAAGTGATGATTGAAGGTCCTGGACATGTTCCAATGCACATGATCCGTGAAAATGTAGAGAAGCAGCAGGAAATTTGCCAGGAAGCACCTTTTTATACTCTTGGACCCTTAACAACTGATATCGCACCAGGCTACGATCATATCACCTCAGCGATCGGAGCAGCGATGATAGGCTGGTTCGGCACAGCCATGCTTTGCTATGTCACACCGAAGGAACATCTCGGACTGCCAAACAAAGAAGATGTCCGTGAAGGAGTCATCGCCTATAAAATTGCGGCCCATGCAGCCGATCTCGCCAAAGGCCATCCAAATGCACAGTATAGAGACGACGCTTTGTCCAAAGCAAGGTTCGAATTCCGCTGGGAAGATCAATTCAATCTTTCCCTTGATCCTGAACGTGCGAAAGAATATCACGACGAAACCCTGCCTGCTGAAGGAGCAAAAACCGCTCATTTCTGCTCAATGTGCGGTCCTAAATTCTGCTCGATGAGAATTTCACATGACTTAAGAAACACAGTCCGTGATCAAGAAATTGAAGACGGACTAAGGCAAAAATCAAAGGAATTTGTGGATAGCGGATCAGCTATTTATCAATAAAATAAATGCTCTTTCAACTGGTTTTACAAATACATCCTATGAGTTAAAGCACTGAAAAATGTTTTCGGCGAAACAACTAGGTTTTAGCATTTTTTTCATCGGTACATTTGGCTATTCAGGCTTTTATTCTGAATTCGGGTTTAATCAGCCAGTTTCATAACTCATTTTCCGTTCGAAACCTGATTTACTTTCCAGAGAGGGAAATTACTTGCCGAAATGCCATTATTACTTGCCAAGATTTGAACATTACTTTCCGATTTGAGAGAAATACTTTCTTTTTTCCATCTGCCTCCTAATTATTGCCGAATACCTTTCAATGCTGATGAAGAAAAAAACAGCGGAATCCACGCATTCCGCTGTTTTCATATGTTACTGCATTGCCTGCAATCCAGCCTGATTCAAAAAGTTCCACGGTTTGTTGTAATGAGGCTGGAAGAAGAAGTCGACAAAACCCAGTTCCTCAATTGTCATTCCATTTTGGATACAGACAGATAATGTATTGATAGACTGTGTCAGATCTGCTTTTGACATCACTTGCGCTCCGACTATTCTTCCTGTGTCTTCTTCATACACAACCTTTAATGTAACTTGTTCATAAGTTGGCATAAATTCTGGACGATCATTTTCTAAGATTGTGATACTTTTCACATTCATATCCAAAAAAGAAGCAGCCGTTTCTGTCATTCCTGTTGAAGCAATATTATTGTCATAAATTTTGATGCCTGATGTTCCTTGCGTACCCATATATTTTATCGATTTCTGAACTAAATTCTTAGCAGCAAGTGTACCCATGCGAACGGCATTTGTAGCTAAAGGAATATAAGCATGCTTACCGGTTGGATTGTATAGGATGGCACAGCTGTCGCCTGCTGCAAATATATCCTTGTTGCTTGTTTGCATATACTCATTAACAATGATGGCCCCGTTATCAAGCATATCAACCTGACCTTTAAGCAGCTCTGTATTTGGTTTAAATCCGATGCATAGAACAACAAGATCTGTTTCGTAATCGCCTTTCGTTGTCACTACTTTTGTAACATTGCCATTTTCACCCTCAAATTTGCTGACGGTTTCGCCTAAAGCAAGTGTGACGCCGCGGTTTTTAAAATCATTTTCAATGACCTCGGTATATTCTGGATCTAAATATTTGCTTAGGATCCGGTCTGCGCTATCAATTAAAGTCACGTCTTTTCCGTATGATTCAAATGCTTCTACCAGCTCGATTCCGATATACCCCGCTCCTACGACTGTAATTTTCTGAGCATCTTTCGCTTTTTCAATGATATTATTTGCATGATTATAGTTTTTAGAAAGAACAATATTATTTAATTTAATCCCTTCGAGCGGCGGGACAATTGGCCAGGAACCCGTTGTCATGACCAGTTTGTCATAGGTATCCTCAATTATTTCATCTGTTGCAAGATTCTTTGCAGTCAGCGTTTTGGCTTCCGCGTCAATAGAGGTTACGGCATGCTTCATTTTCATCGTGACTCCCATGTTCTCAAGTTCTTGAGGTGAGGAGTAAAATAAACCATGTGCGTCCTGAACAACTCCCCCTACATATAAAGCGATGCCGCAAGATAAGAATGAAACATTATCATTTTTTTCATAAACAGTAATTTCAGCTTCCGGATAAAGCTTCGTCATATTAGATACTGCTGCTGTTCCAGCATGTGTACAGCCAATAACCGCGATTTTCATAAATGTAGTTCCTCCTTGAAAATATGTTTGTGAATGTTTTCACATAATATTGTGAAGTTCTTCACATGTTTCCTGTATCCATATTATATTCCCTTAATTAAAAATACGCAAGAGATATTGTGAAGTTTTTCACATTTCTTTTTTCCTTTATATACCTATTCATCACTCTTTAGTCATGGTAAAATTTTTATAATAATCAGAAAAGTGAACGTGAGGATTCCTTATGAATTTAGCAAAAGAAATCGGTATTCATATCCTGCTCTTTCTATTTATTGTGACCTGCCTTATTCTTGTCGTTCTTTTTCCAAGGGATGTTGAAGTAACGGCAGAAGGCACAGCTCAAACTGTTATCTATGATTATCAGTTTTCTTGGTCGGCCTATGAAGAGAATGTTACATCATTTTTCAGCAGTCTTTATCATGATAAAAACTTTGGTCTAACAAAGTTTGAGCGTCCAGTCGAAGAAGAAGCGGCGCTGTATTTTTCAAGAAGCATCAAGATCATTGTGACTGCTCTATTCTTGAGTTTGTTCTTCGGTATTTTAAAAGGAATTTATGATGCGGCTCGTCCAAATCGGCTCGGAATGATTTTTGGAAAAGGATTCACTTGGGTGCTGCAGTCGATTCCCGATTTCTTTCTCTTTCTATGTGCTCAGTGGGTTCTCATTATTTATTTTAGGGATTTTGCTGATATTTTTGGCCACGATGATTGGTACAGCTTTCTATATCCAGCTTTACTTGTTTCTATTTATCCTGCACTTTACATAAGCCGAATTACTGCTGCCGCTTTCCAAGAACAAGAAGATAAGCAATATATTACGGTTGCACATTCTAAAGGATTGCCGCAATACGTTATAACGTTTAAACATATTCTAAAAAACAGCGTGGTTCCAATTTTGAATCATACAGGGTCAATGATGATCTATATTCTATCTAATCTATTAATTGTAGAATACTTGCTCGATTACAAAGGAGCTGCTTTTCGCTTGTTTCAGGCATTTGATGTGACACCCGTTTTAAGCGTTGGTCTTCACACTGCCATCGAGACAAATGTGATTATCGTCTTTGGAACATGTTTCATGCTGATTGTCTTAGTTGTTCAGATTATGAGCAACCTGATAAAGAAATGGGTAGATCCGAGGGAGGGAGGAGTATGACAAATAAACCGCTGATGATAGGCAGCATTATGCTTGCTGCTATTCTATTATTCTCTTTGATTGGCCCTCTCATTCCCAGTGTACAAGAAGGGATTAAAGAACAAAGAATGGTGTTTGTTGACAGTACAACCTACGAACGGGCACCTTTTCCTCCTTCTCTGACATATCCATTTGGATCTGATCAAGATGGAAAGGATATTCTCAGTCTCATCATTATAGGAGCAAAAGATACGCTGCTTCTCATCTTTTCCATTACTGCCATTCGTTATCTTGCAGCCATCCTGCTCACTTTTTTAGGACTAAATAAAAAAAGTCCGTTCCGTTTGCTGATCTATGGCTTGAACGGTTTTGCAGCAAGTCTGCCGATTATTTTCGCTGCTATTTTGTTTATCACAATGCCTATGTTTACTTTTAGCCCTAATCGGATTATCTGGGTCATCATCTTCCTTTCTCTGACAGATGTTGGCCGGGTTGCCTATATTATTCAGCAAACAATGAGCAGCATTTCACACTCCCAATTTGTTGAAGCAGGAGTGACCGTCGGGAACACATCTATTGGAATGTTTACACGCTATTACTTACCTAATTTGCTTCCCGAAATCATGGTACAATTTTTTATGGACCTGGGAAAAGTTGCACTTTTATTAGGACAGCTCGGTATCTTTTCCATTTTTGTCTCTCAGGTTTTTGTTCAGACCGGCTATGGATTTGGTGAACTTCAAAACACGAGCATGAATTGGTCTACCCTTCTTGGAATGGCTAGATCTGATATCTTAAAAGGGTTTTGGATCCCGTTTTTTCCGGCACTTGCACTGACATTAGTCATTTTCACCTTTAATTTTATCGGTGAAGGACTGAGACAGCATTACAACCGAGGCTAACCGCAGTCAAAAAGGAGACCTTATGAAAACCATCACAACCGAAGAAGAACTAAGAGCAGAAATTGGACATCCCGGAAAACTGGCAGAACATAAAGTCATTGCGCATATTGATCAGCATTGCCGGGAATTTATTGCGAAGTCACCCTTTCTGATCATGTCTACATCAAATAATAAGGGAATGTGTGATTCTTCGCCGCGAGGAGATTCGCCAGGATTTGTTTATGTTCTGGATGAAAAGCATGTAGTCATTCCAGAACGCCCGGGGAACAGAAGAGCTGATTCCATTCTTAATATTTTTGAAAACCCGCATGCCGGATTGCTTTTTCTCATTCCAGGACTTGAGGAAACACTTAGAATAAACGGAAAGGCTTCTATCACTTCGGATTCAAATCTTTTAAACTTATTTGAAGTACAGGGTAAACTGCCAAAAGTGGCAATAGTAATCGAGGTTGAAGAATGCTTTATTCATTGTGCGAAGGCTTTGAAAAGATCAAGCATGTGGCAGCCCGCAACTTGGGAAGACAAAGAAAACCTCCCATCACCGGCAAAAATGATGGCCTCGCATGCAAAGCTTCCGGAATATACAGAGAAGGCAGTGAACGAGTCTTTGGCTGAGAGTTATACAAAGAGGATGTATTAAACAGAATGCCAGACTGCCGCTGCAATGAAAACAGAGGCACTCTGGCACCTAGATTTGGTCTTTATCAAACCATCCCTTCCGTTTAAACCAAAGAAACATCATCAAACTTAAAAAGCCCATTCCGCCCAATACATAAAAATAACCGAACTCCCACCTTAGTTCAGGCATATTGTCAAAATTCATTCCATATACACCCGCTATAAATGTCAGGGGCATAAAAATGGTGGTAATCACAGTCAGGGTCATCATGACATTATTCGCACGGTATGAATTGACTGAAATATAATTTTCTCTTATTTCGGCCGTAAAATCCATATTGGCAGATATCAGTTCTGACAGCTTTAATAGATGGTCATAAACATCCATGAAATACGTTCTTTCGCTCTTTGGGATATTTACTCTTTCGGAATTCAATAAGCGGTAGAGCAAATCCCGCATCGGATAAATGGTCCGCTTTAATTTCAGCAGACCTGACCGCGTTTCAAATACCTGCTTCATAATTTGTTTAATCCGGAACTCTCCGCTCTCAAGCGAATTCAGCGTTTCTTCCATTTCTGTAATACAAGGAAAATAGAAATCTACCAGTTTATCCAGAAGCTCATAAAATACAAAATTGGGTGTCAAAGATTTCATATATTTTGTTTGCTTCATTTTTTCATAAAGAAGGTCTGTTTCTTCCGATTTATTCAAATGAAAGGTCACTATATATTTCTCAGACAGGAAAACATCCAATTCTTCCGGCTCCATCGTCTCTTTGTTAATAGAATGAAGAACAAAAAAATGATACCCTTCATAATAATCCAGTTTAGGACGCTGCAAAAAGTGAAAACAGTCTTCTATTGCAAGATGATGAAAGTTGAAAAGATCCTTTAACACTCGCCCTTCCTCATCTTTTTCAGGATAAATATCGAGCCAGACCATTTTATATGAATCAAGTGAAAAATTCTTTAAATCAATCGTATGAACAAGTGTCCCATTATGGTCAACTGCTAACGCTTTTATCAAGGTCTTTACACCTCCCCGTTCTTAAATCGATACATCTCTCTTTGTAAAAGCAAACCACGACGCTGCAAGGAATAAACATAGATAAATACATAAAACGAAGGTTGAATAGACCATCGTTGTTCCTTCAAATAAAGGCCTATTTCCTTCAAGATGCTGACTAAGATTTGTATGGGCAAATAATATATATTTACCCCACTCCAAATTATAGTGAGCAAGCAGCTGCACGAATGTTTTACCCGAGAATGTAATAAAAATAGATAGGCCAATCGCAAGAGAGCTATTTCTGAATACAGATGAGATCATAAAAGCGAATGTTGACATCATAATGATCTCAATAAGTACAGTCAGATAGTTCAACCCGATGCTTTTTATGAAAGCTGTATCATTTGCTGCCCCGGCTGTTCCAAATAAAAGAAGGCCAAGTAAAATAGCAGCTGCAAAAAAGAAAATCAGAAAGTAAATTCCAAATAATAAGGCTGTTATGTATTTAGCTAAGAGCACTTTTGTCCGAACGGCAGGCCGAATAAGCAGAAATTTTATCGTTCCCCAATTAAACTCATTTGCTACAATAGAACCGGCAATGACGAGAGCGAAAAATGGCAGGATAAATAAAAAACCAGTACTGAAGGATAGATAACCGAGCACGTTTTCTCCCACACCTGCACCAGACATCATTCTTTTTGTAACGACCCCCATTAAAATACTAATAACAGCTACTGCAATAAATAGAATCATACTGCTTTTCTGTAAAATCAATTTCATATGTTCATTCTTAATTAACTTCATCATGCACTATATCCTCCGTAAGCTCCATAAAGGAATCTTCCAATGATTTGTACACAGGCAAAATGGAATAGATTTCCATCTTTTCCTGGACGAGAATGTGATTGATTTTTGGAATATCTTCTTTCTTTGCCTTTAGAGTGATGCCGTTTTTATGTATGACTGCATTAAATTCTGGCATCAAAATGTGCAGAGCACGTTCAGATTCCGTTACTTCAAAGCGGACCTCAATTATTTCCTCATTCTGTTTTTTTATTTCCTTTACAGCAAGAATTCGTCCATCTCGAATGACCGCAGCCCTTGAGCACAAGTCTTCTACTTCTTTTAGAAGATGTGAAGCGATCATTACGGAGACCTTTTCTTTTTCACAAAGATCCTTTAAATACGTTCTAAGCTCCCGGATGCCTGCAGGGTCAAGCCCATTTGTGGGTTCATCAAGTATCAGCAGTTTTGGCTTATGTAAGACAGCCTGTGCAATTCCAAGCCGCTGTCTCATTCCCAGTGAATATGTTTCAACCTTATCATAAATAGCATCTTTCAGATTCACAAGATCAATGACTTCGTCTATTCTCTCATTAGTCACACCATCATGCATGTTTGCGTAGTGGGTAAGATTTTGGTAACCGGTCATAAACGGATAAAACTCTGGATTCTCAACAATTGCACCTATATTTGAAATGGCTTTTTCAAAATGTGTGTCTATGGAAAGCTGATTGATGACAATTTCACCTGAATCAATATGAACAAGTCCCAGTATAGATCTAATCAAGGTCGTCTTCCCTGACCCATTTGGTCCCAGAAGCCCATAGATCTCACCTTCATAAATGTCTAATGAAATTTGATGAAGCAGCTGTTTTTTGCCTATAGATTTAGTTAGATTTTTCACGCTAAGAATGACCTTATTCATGGAACATTCCTCCTCATATCAACAGTATATACCTGTCGGACAAGATTCGGAAAGCACATTAAGAATGAGAGGTTAATTACATTTCATTGACGAATTGAGAAACAAGTATCAATGAACCGGATAAGGCGCTTTTTCCTTCTCCTGAGCAATTGTCTTTTTCACAGTGAGCTAGGCGCCGGAGTTGACGCAGATAACTTACTTTCATTATCCACAGCCTAATAATTAATATAATTTTCTATACAATGCAAAAAACTGCGGAAAAGGACTTAATACGCAGTTTTCAAAGACTATGTATTTTGCGGGTGTCCCGGTGGCCTAAAATATGGCGGTACCTTTATCCTGTTTCTTTCAATCATTAAACTTTTTAAATTAATGCTATATTGGATCACAGAAGTCAAAAAGGTTAATAACAACACAGCTACATCATTTCGAATGGTCTCAGCAAGCGTCGTTCCGCAAAATGTAATGTATGTTGCCGTTTTTACACTTAAGAAATTGGCGATTTTAATCTTACGCCATAAGGAACATCGCCTGTATCGGATATTGGTTTTCTTCTAAAGTGGGCGGCAGCGGAACGCTTAGTTTGACCATATTCTTTAGTGTTTCAATTCCCTTTAACATCACAAACACCTTTACTAGTTATATTTTCCATTACACCAGCAAGAATACTAAAAGGGAACACAGTGAAGTCATTCTTGCTGACTTCACTATGTTCCCCTAATCTAAGCTATGTCTCAGCTGCGCTCGGCTCTTTTTAGCTTTTAAGCGTTTATGCTTTTAAGCAATAAAGTATTATCTTTATACTATCTCTCTTTTTGAATAGCGTCAAGGTATTTTTCCTATATACAGAAAAACCCCATTACTTACCAAACATGATGGAGAATTCGATTGTTAGTGAAATTAATTCATTTGTATTACACTTAATACAGAACTACTTGAAAGAAGTGATTTCCAATGAAAGAACAAGCTTTTTGCCCTATTACGAAAGCCACCGAGCTCCTTGCAAAAAAATGGGTGATTCTTATTATGTATAAACTCCTGGATGGTCCCCTGCGTTTTTCAGAGCTTGAGTCAGAAATGGCAATCAGCGGAAGATTGCTTTCCGATCGCCTGAAAGAATTAGAAGCAGAAGAAATTGTCACGAGAAAACTTTATCCGGAAATCCCCCCAAGGGTAGAATATGAATTAACGCCAAAAGGCAAAGCGATCAAGCCGATTATGGATGAAATCGGTACATGGGTGAAGGACTGGTCGAAATAATTGCTGGTTATTCGATTTTTTTCCAAATCAAAAACGCTTAGGAAGTTTTCCTAAGCGTTCTTTATTTTTTTACCATTAAGTACATAAAATAAGGTGCACCAATGATTGTCACAATGACTCCAGCCGGAATTCCGCTTGGGTCTAATACGACCCTTCCGATTGTGTCTGCAGCCAAGAGCAGAATGGCCCCAAGAATCGCGGCAACCGGCAGAACGTTTTGATGCCGTGGCCCAACTAAACTTCTTGCAATATGTGGCGCCATCAGCCCAACAAATGCAATTCCTCCACTGACTGAAACGGAAACGGATGCAAGTGCCACAGAAATGAAGATAAGAATCAGCCTTTCCCTCTCCACATGGACTCCCAATCCAACAGACACCTGCTCATTTAAATTTAACGTGTTCAGTACTCTCGATTTCACATACACGATTGGAAGCAGGACAAGAAGCCAAGGAAGCAATGCAAGAACAAACACCCAGTCGTCTCCCCATATTCTGCCTGCTATCCAATTGGCGAAGAAATCATATTGCTCACGTTCAAGCCTTGTGGAAAGAGTCAGAATGGCGCCACAAAGAGCTGCCGAAAGTCCGACCCCAATCAAAACGAGCCTGACAGGATCAACTCCCTCTCCTTTTTCAAATGCCATGAGGTAAATAAAGGCTGCTGCAGCTATTCCTCCCAACATAGCAAAAAGCGGCAGTGCGTATAAATAAATGCTTGATTCTCCCGAAAAAAACATGACATAAAAAACGACCATCAGCCCGGCTCCTGCATTAATTCCTAAAATACCAGGGTCTGAAAGCGGATTTCTTGTAACGCTTTGAAGAATCGCTCCAGATACAGCAAGGCCCATTCCTGCCAAAATTGTCACAAAAATTCTCGGGAGGCGGAAGCCGAATAGAATTAAATGTTCCTTTGGGGTTCCTTGTCCAATTATGGTGCGCCACAATTGAGCAGGGGATAAAGATACATATCCTGATGCTACACTTATGACAAAAGCCGAAACAAGCAAAACGAATGAAGCTATCAAAGTTATTCTTACTCTTGTAAGCTGATCAGAATTTATCATGCCAGTTTTCTTCCTCTCTTTCGTGCAAGGTAAAGAAAGAACGGAAAACCTGCCATAGATACAATTGCACCAAGCGGAGTTTCAAACGGAGCATTGACCATTCTCGCTGCTGTATCTGCCAAAACCAATAGGATACTTCCAAGGACTGCAGAGCAGGGGATAATCCAGCGATAATCGGTCCCGACCAGAAAACGGACAATATGCGGCACCATCAATCCAACAAAAGCAATGGAACCAGCAAGTGAAACAGCAACTCCAGCTAAGATCAATACGATGAGCATTAGTACAGCTTTGGCTAAACCAGTACGCTGCCCTAATCCGATTGCAACTTCCTGGCCAAAGCTGAGAATGGTCAGCTGTCTAGAAAACAAAATGGCAAGGATGACTCCTCCCGCAACGATTGGGAACACAAATTTCAATTGAAGCCAAGTTGTTCCTGAAACGCCCCCTGCTGTCCAAAATGCAAGGTTTTGAGATGTCTTATAGTAAGGGCGATCCCTTCGCCTAAAGCTGTTAATAACGCCGAGACAGCTGCACCTGCAAGCGTGATGCGGAGAGGGGACATTCCTCCTCTGCTCAAAGAACCGAGGCCGAACACCATGCTTGCACCCAGCCCCGCTCCAATAAAAGACATAAACATAATAAATGCATAAGAAAAACCTGTTTGAAAAGCAAATACTAGTGAAAGCGACAGACTCGCGCCGGCGTTCAATCCAAGTAAGCCAGGGTCTGCAAGAGGATTTCTTGTAATCCCCTGCATAATAGCACCGCTGACGGCGAAGGCTGCACCTACAACTGCCGCACCAAGCTCTCTTGGCAGTCTGATTCTGCCAATGATTTGATCTGCTTCTCTTGCAGAATCATATTGAAATACCGATCTCCAAACAGAAGCAAAATCAATGCTTGCTGCCCCTACCGAAATAGACAGCATTAGACTGAATATAAGCAGCAGAATTCCAAAAACCAGGATTGCAGTGCCAATTACCGGGCGGGCAAAGGCTTTATTTTCATTTATATGATTGGTATCAAGTATCGTCATAGGAATGTTATCCTTTTTTACTTACTCTTCGTTAATGCATCTACTATAAATTCCATCTCTTTTTCCAAAGAAATAGGGTCATTGAAATAGAACGATTCGGATTCAAAAGGAATGACGTTTCCTTTTTGAACGGCAGGAATCTCTTTCCAAAGAGCCGTTTCCATGAAGGAATTGTTAGCTTCTGCCCCGCCATCTCCTACAAATATATAATCTCCTGCATATTCCGGGATCACTTCTGCTGAAATGGCTTTATATCCAGGACCAAATACTTCTTTATTCACTTTTTCCGGAGCTTTAAGTCCAAGAGCCTGATAGATGACTTCTGTTCCGCGGCCCCAGTTCTGTCCATATACGTACATATCTTTTCCGTATGTTTCAAAGACCATAGCGGTAGCATCTTCACCAATTGCTTTTTGAACCTTTTCTTTTTCGACTTTCGCTTTTTCCTTCCATTCATCTACCCATGCCTGAGCTTCTTTTTCTTTACCGATGATTTTTCCAATTTCGATATGCTGTTCCAAATAATCATATTTGTCATAAGACAACGAAATTGTTGGAGCTATCTCACTGTACTTCTTTAAATTTTTATCATCTGAATACGTAATGATTAAATCCGGTTCCAATGCCAGAAGCTTTTCGAAAGAATCTGCTGTTATAACTTCTGCTTTATCCAATTTGCCTTCATAAAATTTATTTGCCTTCGGATATTCATTAACCGCGATAGGAGTATTTCCAAGTGCCAGAAGATTTCCGGCATATGTAGCAGCAAGCATCGCAATTCTTTTCGGTTCAGAAGGTACTTCCACATCACCATTTTCAGATTTATAGATTCTCATTTTTGGTTCGGAATCTGATTTTCCTTCAGCACTCGTTTTTTCGCTTGTATCATTGCCGCACGCTGCCAAAAAGCCGACTAATAGAACGGCTATGATACTTAAAAAGAATTGTCTGTTATATTTCTTCATTTTTTTCATCTCCACATTTCAATTTATAATAATAATCATTCTCATTTATATCGATAAAAAAAAGACTATAAAGGCATATCATTTTGTTCATTGAACAAAAACTCTCATTCTATGTATGTTTTTCCTCCCTATCAGCATAGAATCATATAAATCTAAAAAAATCTCAGGAACTAATTGAAAACGATTATCATTTTCATTAAAATTTTATTTTATAATGATTGATGTGTCAATATGCAAATGAAAAAATATGCAGCTATATCCCCATCAAGCTTAATGAAGGATGGAACAAAAGTGTCTTTGGCGGAGCCGCTCTGACAGAAGCTGGATCTCAATTCTCCAAAATTAATAACCTGTAAATGAAAAACTATGATGGCTTTTTACCGTTAGGGGTGGCAATCTGAATTAAAAACATTAGGGGAATTTTTAGGGCATGGAAAATCTACTAGTACTGATGATCATTCTATGATTCACTTTTCTCTAACCTGAGGCGGTTTTGCTGCTGCATTCACCCGTTTTGAAGTACTTTCTTCCAGTGCGAGAGCCTTCTTTGTGCTGCATACTCTGTTTTGGCGCACTTTCTTCTGGCTGGTGAGCTATCTTTGTGCTGCATATTCTGTTTTGGCGCACTTTCTTCTGGGTGGTGAGCTATCTTTGTGCTGCATATTCTGTTTTGGCGCACTTTCTTCTGGCTGGTAAGCTATCTTTGTGCTGCATATTCTGTTTTGGCGCACTTTCTTCTGGCTGTCGGGTTATCTTCGTGCTGCATACTCTGTTTTGGCGCACTTTCTTCTGGCTGGGGAGCTATCTTCGTGCTGCATACTCTGTTTTGGCGCATTTCTTCTGGCTGGTAGCTATCTTCATGCTGCATACTCTGTTTTGGCGCACTTTCTTCTTTCTGGTGAGTTATAGTGATTATTTTTAATTTTCTAAGCAACAATAAAAGCAAGAGAACATCTCGTTCTCTTGCTCGCAATTGATAACATCATATATATCCAGCTTGTTACATCTGATCGCTCTTTTTTACAGCTGCGGTTTCAGTCAGTGTGTTCACATTTTCCTGTACTTTCGTACTGTAAGTGAAATCGCCATAGCAATATGGATAGCGGAAGTTTCCTTTATCTCCGCCGCAATTATAGAGGTCCGGCTGCTTTTTGACCTGTATCATTGAGAATTGTTTCGCAAGCTCTTCGCTGTGCTTGCCGCCATTTTTTACGACAAAGTCGATATATCCTAGCCCCATATTATAGGCTTGTATCACAGTAAGGTCGTCCACATTTCGTTCTTTTCCATACTTCAGGCTTTTATGAAAATACTTCACACCCTGCTCAATGCTTTCTGCAGGGTCTACAATTGTATTTCTTGGCAGTCCAGCTGATTCTGAGGCCTGCATCGGATCACCGCCTGTCCCCTTGCTTTCTTGCTGCATTAATGCGAGGACCAAAAGCGTGTAATCCTCCAGTTGATATTCGGCCAGTTCCTCTGAAATAAGAGGCTCATACTTCTTCACATTTTCAAATGCATCCATTTGCACTGTAACCGGCTGCTTCTTTTCTGCAGAATAAAAAATGGTCAGCACAAAAAAGGCCAGAAACACGACCAAAATGAAACCTGTCATATGTTTAATGAATTTCATCATGTTTTTCAAACTCCGTTCCCGCTTTTCCTCTGTATCTATTATTATAATGATTCTATCATTCTCATCAACAAATAATAGCCTGTTTACTTCTATTCATATTGAGGATACGATAAGATGGGAGAGAACGGAATGGACTGAGGCCTCTTTATATCTGGGACTGCAGCCGTATATGAAACTTTTTTGAACGTAGCTTCGTCTTTATTCTATGAAACTTCTTGAACACCAAAGTGAGGGATTTTATATGTTTGAAATCAAACAAATTGAAGCTGACCATACATACGCTTTAAGACAAAAAGTGCTAATGCCCGACCATGCAATTGAAGAATGCGGATATTCCCGTGATAAAAAGAAAGAAACGCTTCACATTGGAGCATTTAAAGAAGAAAATCTGATTGGAACTGCCTCCTTTTTCAAGGAACGGCATGAAACTTTGAAAGAGAAGAATGTGTACCGGCTGAGAGGACTGGCGATTGATCCTGAACATCGCAATCAGCTCAGAGGTCAGACGCTGCTTTTATTTGCAGAAAATAAACTGACACAGCTTGATGCAAAGCTGCTGTGGTGTACAACAAGCATAAACAATGTGGACTATTACGAGCACCTGGGATTCAAAGCGAGCGAACATCGCTTTCATCTCCCTTCAAAAGGGCTGAATGTTCTGATGACAAAGAGTTTGTAACAAAAGAACCTGCGTTTTATTGCAGGTTTTTTGTTACGTTTTTAACCATAAATACCCCTTTTTTGTGATTGGTTGTACTCGGGACTTGTATTTGCCCCAAACTCGGGCGCCTGAAATGACACTTTATGAATTTGTGCCCGGTCACACGTTTTTATGCTCGGTTGGCCATTTATCCCCTAATTCCAAGACTTCATTTTGCACGGCTCAACAAGAAAAACCCTGCAGCAATTCAGCTGCAGGGTTCAACTTTTAATCTACTTAACCTGTCTATCTTTAATCAAAAGCTGTTTCGTTTCCGAAGGATTCTTCAGCCACTCATAAACTGCTTGAGCCAGATTTCTTTCGATGATCCGATCAGTTGCGGTCGGCCGTGAGCTCATACACTGCGATTCATCCAGCTTCAGTTCTTTGAAATCAAGATCCATCTGGCTCGCTAAAAATGTTCCAAGCTGTTCCGTGCGAATGTCTTCGCTGATGATTAAGAAGGAATACGTTACCCCTTTTTGATCTTTTTCTTTCAGATAATCAGCAGCATGAATCCAGCCGGCTTCCGCACCAGTTACAACAAGTCCTCCAACAGCGGCAGCCGCATCCCGCATTAAATCAGATACTTCATGACCCGGGAGCTGAACACAGCAGACTCTTTGCTTCATATATAAAAGCGAGCTGATGGTATCTTTAACTTTTAAAACGTTTGTCACAATTTCATTTAATGCTGTATCGTACCCTAAAGACCTGTCATTTAAGATTGAAATCGGGAGAAATAGCAATCTCGCTTTCGACGATGACAGCAAATCAACAACCTTTTTGCTGCCGCCTAGTACGATAACAGAATCGTATTCTTCCATTGCGATGCTAAACTTTTCATTTTGTTCAATGATAACCTGTTCTGAGACAGAACGGACTCTATTTTCCATAGCCTCTGCCTTCACTTCTGATGAAGCAGTCTGCCATTCTAATCGTTCTGTCAGAACATTATTTTCACTTGCATACCTGGCAATAGCCTCAGTGATAGCCTTTGTTTCATTGATTGTGTCGATGCCAAGAACTCCGATGCGCATGCAATCCCTCTTTCTCTTTTCTATATATGCTTATGCTGAAAAGCAGCTATGCTTGCGTATTCCTCTTTCAGCAGACGTGAGAGGCGAATATAGATAGGTGTTAATTCTTTATAAATCGCTACATTTTCTGCGATTGGCTTGTGGTGGTGAGAAGCACCAACCATCTCTGATACTACATCAAGAGTCTCAACATGTCCAAGTCCATATAATCCAAGGATCGCTGCACCTAAACATGAGCTTTCAAAACTTTCAGGAACAGCAACCTCCTGATCGAAAATATCTGCCATCATTTGCCGCCATAATTCAGAACGTGCAAAACCGCCTGTAGCCTGAATTTTTTTCGGCTCGCCAATTAGTTCTTCAAGGGCAAGCAGCACCGTATATAAATTCAAGATAACGCCTTCAAGCACAGAACGTATCATATGTTCTTTTTTATGATGCAGTGACAGTCCAAAGAAGGAACCTCTGGCATTGGCATCCCATAATGGAGCCCGTTCGCCTGCCAGATAAGGATGGAACAGCAATCCGTCGGAACCTGGTTTCACATTAGCTGCGATCTCAGTCAGCACTTCATAAGGATCCTTGCCCAATCGCTTTGCCGTTTCGATTTCAGCTGTGCCTAATTGATCACGCACCCATCTGAAGATCATTCCGCCGTTATTGACCGGCCCGCCAATGACCCACTGATTCTCAGTCAATGCATAGCAGAAAATTCGCCCTTTCGGATCGGTCACAGGTTTATCCGTAACTGTCCGGATCGCGCCGCTCGTACCGATTGTTACGGCAACAACTCCAGGCTGGATCGCATTTACTCCGAGATTCGACAGAACCCCATCACTGGCACCGACTACAAAAGGAATCGTTGAAGAAATCCCCATTTCCTTCGCAAAAATTTCATCTAATCCCGTTAAAGAACACGTCGTGTTTACAGGATCCGATAGATGTTCTTTCGTAATTCCTGCCACTTCAAGTGCTTCTGCATCCCAATCAAGAGACTTCAGATTGAACAATCCTGTTGCTGAAGCGATCGAATAGTCGATTACATAGCGCTTAAAGAGTTTATAAAATACGTATTCTTTTATCGAAATAAATTTAAACGTTTTCAAAAATAAATCCTGTTTTTCATTTCGAATCCAAGTAATCTTAGACAGAGGTGACATCGGATGAATCGGTGTACCTGTCCGCAAATAGATTTCATGGCCATTCATTTCTCTTGAAATTTTCTCCGCCCATTTTTTACTGCGGTTATCTGCCCATGTCATGCAATTTGAAAGAGGTGTCCCATCACGGTCGACCGCGATTACACTATGCATCGCTGAGCTAAAAGATACACATAAAAGTTCTTCAGCATCAATTTTACTGACTTCAATAACTTCCTTTATCGTCTTGACCACTGCTTGAAAAATTTCTTCAGGATTCTGTTCTGCTGTTTCCGGGTTCGGAGAATATAAGGGATACTCCACCCCAAAGCTCGAAACGATTGTTCCGTCTGTTTTAAACAAAACTGATTTCGTACTAGTTGTCCCAATATCGACTCCAATTACAAATTTACCATTCATGGTAATTCCTCCTTGCGCCCAAATCATTTCTAGTTGAGAAAGAACAAAAGCGTAGGCGCCTTGGTCAGCTCGCGAAGAAAATAGGAATTGACCTGGGTTAAATAACGCACCTGAGTATCAAGTGCCATTTAACCGGAAAAGGCGCTTTTTGCCTTCTCCTGAGCAATTGTCTTTTTCACAGTGAGCTAGGGGCCGAAGCTTGCCGTAGATAACTTATCTCATTTTCTACACCCTATTGCTTTTATTATTTCGTAAACAATGAAAAAGAAGATGCTCTATAAAGCCTCTTCCCTTCCGATTTTATTTTCTAAACGTATTAGTCTTTATTTACAACTGCATGGCCGCCAAACTCATTGCGCAGTGCAGCAACCACTTTTCCAGAGAATGTATCTTCATCAAGTGAACGATATCTCATCATTAATGATAATGCGATAACCGGCGTAGCTGTCTGCAGGTCCAATGCTTCTTCAACCGTCCATTTACCTTCGCCTGATGAGTGCATAACTCCTTTGATTCCATCTAGTCTTGAATCTTTTGAGAATGCATTTTGCGATAATTCCATTAACCATGATCTGATGACAGAACCGTTATTCCAAACTCTTGCTACTTGTTCATAATCAAAATCAAATTGACTCTTCTCAAGCACTTCAAATCCTTCTGCAATGGATTGCATCATGCCATATTCAATCCCGTTGTGAACCATTTTCAAGTAATGTCCGCTGCCGATTGCTCCTGCATAGAGATAGCCATCTTCTACACAAATATCTTTAAAGAGTGGTTCGATGGAAGCAAACACTTCTTTTTCTCCGCCGATCATCGTGCAGGCGCCATTTCTCGCACCTTCCATTCCCCCGCTTGTGCCGACATCAAAGAAATAGATCCCATGTTCTTTTAATTCATTGCCGCGGCGAATCGATTCTTTATAATTTGAATTTCCGCCATCAATCACGATATCGCCTTTCTGCAAGAGACCTTTTAATTCAGAAAGAACGTTTTCTGTAATTTCACCTGCTGGCACCATCATCCAAATCGTTCTTGGCGCTGAAAGCTTTGATACCAGGTCTTCAATTGAAGTAGAACCCTCTGCACCCATATTTGAAATTTTAGCTACAGCTTCTGAATCGATATCAAACGCGGTAACTTCATGTTTATGATCTATTAAATTCAATGAAAGATTATACCCCATTTTCCCTAAACCGATTAAACCTACATGCATCTTGTAAAACTCCTTTTTATCTTGTTTTTGTCCTATACCCATTATACGAAAATTTTTTTCTTCTGCAATCGTTTTCAAGAAATTTTTTTTTCATAATTATTTTATGCTATACTTTTTTTAGAATATGTAAGCGAGGTCATACCATGGGGCAAAACTGTTTAGGAAGTATCCGTTCTCATTATGCACGGTTAAGTGAAAAAGAAAAAAAGATTGCTAATTATATTTTGGAGAACCCGAAAGAAATTATTCATAGTACGATAAATGAAGTTGCGGACACGCTTGGAGTTGCTGAAGCAACTGTATTCCGTTTTTGTAAGCGCATCGATTTTAAAGGCTATCAGGCAATGAAAATTGCACTTGCCTCTGAAATTATGAGCCCGATCCAGCAGATTCACGAAGAAATCAGTGAAAGTGATAATGAAAAAGCGGTCGCTGAAAAAGTTTTTTATTCAAATATTAGAACGCTTGAAAATACACTGCAAATCTTAGATTATTCATCCATTCAAAAAGCGGCAGCCATCCTGTCAAACGCTAATCGGGCAGAGTTTTACGGGACCGGAGGATCGGCCATCATTGCAATGGATGCCTATCATAAATTCATTCGGACAGGCATATCAGCGTATGCATTTATCGATTCTCATTTTCAGCTGATGGCAGCTTCACAATTGACAGAAAAAGATGTTGCTGTTGTTATTTCCCATTCAGGAACGAATAAAGACACCATTAAGATCATGAATACAGCTAAAAAAAATGGAGCTAAAACAATTGGCATCACAGGGTTTCCGAAATCTCCAGTCGGACAAAGTGCGGATGTTTCCCTCTTTACAAGCTCTGAAGAAACGGAATATCGTTCAGAGGCACTCTCTTCAAGAATTGGACAGCTCAGCCTGATTGATGCACTTTATGTTAATATGATGATCTCAAATAAAGATAAAGCGAAAAAATCCTTGGAAAAAGTTCGGGATGCAATTTCTGAAACACGAGTATAGAAAGAGGGCCTATTCGTTCTCTTTTTTTGTTGGAAAATAAAAATAAAATATTTTTTCATAAATGTATTGATTTTAAAAAATATTTTTCATATAATCAAACCACTAGTTGAAAGTGCTTTCAAATTTTCACAAGAGAGGATTTTATATATGTTATTACTCATCGTATTTGCAGCAATCATTGCTCTTCTTTTACTCATAACTGTGGCAAAGTTAAACCCTTTTGTCGCGCTGATTGTAACCGCTATCGGCGTTGGATTGGCAACTGGAATGCCGCTTATTTCAACCGATCCTGAAGTCCCTGGAATCATTGATTCTATTAAAGCAGGCATGGGAAATACCCTTGGATTCCTTGCGATTGTTCTTGCATTAGGAACGATGCTTGGGAAAATGATGGCAGAGTCTGGCGGAGCTGAGCGCATTGCCAACACGCTGATTGCCCGATTTGGAGAAAAAAATGTTCACTGGGCAATGATGTTCGTCGCTTTCATCGTTGGTATTCCTGTATTTTTCCAAGTTGGATTCGTTCTGCTGATTCCACTTGTTTTCACAATTGCACGTCGTACTGGCGTTTCACTCGTAAGTCTTGGTGTTCCGCTTGTAGCTGGTTTATCCGTTGTGCATGGTTTGGTTCCTCCACACCC
The DNA here is from genome assembly GCF_002858905.1 of Bacillus sp. UMB0893. Classification (NCBI taxonomy): domain Bacteria; kingdom Bacillati; phylum Bacillota; class Bacilli; order Caryophanales; family Bacillaceae; genus Bacillus; species Bacillus sp. UMB0893. The sequence goes on from NZ_PKLB01000006.1 coordinate 229,355, forward strand.
GGCAGCAATGGCTGCAGTTGGAATCTTTAAAGCAGATGTTGGGATTACTATTCTATACTCTATCATTGTTGGTCTTCCAACAGCTATTTTGGCGGGTCCTGTTTATGGTAAATGGATTGGAAAGCGCATCCACAAAACCGTTCCAAAGGAAATTGGCGATCAGCTGACTGAACAAAAAGATGAAAAAGAACTTCCTGGCTTTTTAAATACTGTTATTACTGTTTTAATCCCTGTTTTCCTAATGTTATCTGCTTCAATTGCAGAGCTGTTTTTATCAAAAGAAAGCACAGCATTTGAAGTATTCCGCTTCCTTGGCGATCCTGTAGTTGCCCTTTTGATTGCAACCGTTTACTCTTTCTTTAGTCTTGGATTCTTCCGCGGCATGAACCGCGATAAAATTTTGAAGCTGACAAATGATTGCTTGGCACCTACAGCTACAATCCTATTAGTAATCGGTGCTGGAGGAGCTTTCAATAAAGTTCTTCTAGATTCTGGAATTGGTGACTATATTGCTGAACTTGCACAACAATCTAATGTTTCACCAATTCTGCTTGCATGGGGAATTGCCGCGATGATTCGTATTGCTACTGGATCAGCGACGGTTTCCATGATGACAGCGGCTGGTATCGTAGCACCAATTGCAGCTGTGGTTCCAGGTGTTAACTTAGAATTGCTCGTTTTAGCTACAGGTGCAGGTTCACTCATCCTATCTCATGTCAACGATTCAGGTTTCTGGATGATCAAAGAGTATTTCGGAATGACTGTAAAAGAAACATTGCAAACTTGGACAGTGCTTGAGACGATTATCTCAGTTGCAGCGCTGATATTCATTTTAGTTCTTAGCATGTTTGTATAAGAAAAGCGCAAGCGCAATTTTATTACTTATAGTAATACAGAAAAAATCCTCAAGCATATGCTTGGGGATTATTTTATTAATAAGTTCGACTTGTCATCATTTGAAACACAGTCTTTTCGATTGTTTTCTGACCGAGAAAATAACTTAAAATAAAAGCAGAAACAGCAATAGATATAGAAACCAGCAAATAGATGATCCAATACGGGTGTGTTCCCGAATATAGGATCCCTAATACAAATGCACCTATGAACCATATTAAAATATGAACAAGATGCTGTACTTTGTATCGCTTGCCTTCAGAGAAAGCTAAAATGAAAAAGGTCGTGTAGGATATAGCCAGGATTGCATATAGCAAAGAAACAATGATAAAAACCAGCTGCATGCCAGATCACACCTCGGGTTCGATAGATTCATTTCTATCTTCCCACAATTAATGATTTCAATAAAGAAGTTCTGTAAATATTTACCTAGGTAACTATTTTCATGCTATAATTACCTAGGTAACTATTATTTAAGGAGATTTTATATGTCAGTACATGATCATCAAAATATTTTCCATGCCATTCAGCAGCTTTCACGCCAATTAACAAAACGGCTAAACGACGTATTGCAGCCGCATGGCTTATTCAGTGCGCAATGGACTGTATTATTCACATTGAAAAAATTCGGAACTCTCACACAAACTGAGCTCTGCGATTATCTCGCCATCGAAGCTCCTCCGATGACTCGTACGATTCAAAGACTAGTCAAACAAGGGTATGTCCTGCAGATAGCAGGAACGGATAAGCGGACAAAACATATCAAACTGACCGAAAAAGCGATGGAACACTATCCTCAGTGGGAAAAATCCGTTTTAGAAATGGAGAAAGATTTACTATCCGGAATTCCTGATCAAAAGCAAGAACCTCTCCAAACATACATCCAGCAGTGGCTTCAGCACATAAGAAATACAGAACGGGGATGAAAGAATGAAAGTACAAAAACTATGGACAAAAAATTTTTTATCAGTTTCTTTAAGCAGTTTTTTTCTATTTTTAACCTTTTACTATTTGCTTGTTACTCTACCAATCTATTCTCTGCATGATTTAGATGGCAAACCATCTCAGGCTGGGTTAATCGTGACTATTTTTCTCCTTGCCGCGATCATCATTCGCCCTTTTGCGGGGAAATGGATTGAAAACCATGGAAAACGGATTGTGCTGATTGCCTCCCTTTCCATTTTTGCATTAGGATCATTTCTTTATTATTTTACAAGCACAATGAATGGATTATTTCTACTGCGCTTCTTTCATGGCATCGGTTTTGGTATGGCTACAACTGTTGCAGGTGCAATTGTAGCAGATATTATTCCTGAATCACGACGTGGAGAAGGAATGGGATATTATGCGATGTCTATGAACCTGGCGATGGTTATCGGACCATTTCTGGGTCTTACAGCTATGGAACAATGGGGAAACGCAACAATGTTTGGCATCAGTATACTCACTTCACTAGCCGCATTGATTACAGGACTGTTTATCACGCTCCCAAAAATAATGAAAATCAGAAGCAAAGTGATCCCATCGATAGAAAATAGAGGATTAAAAGGGCTATTCGAAGCATCTGCTATTCGAATTGCTTTGGTTGGCGGAATATTCGCTTTGGTCTACTCTTCTATTCTGTCCTTTGTTTCCGTTTATGCAAAAGAGATTGGCTTAGCAGAAGCTGCGAGCTATTTCTTTGTTGTTTATGCCGTTGTCATGCTGATGTCAAGACCATTTACCGGTAAATGGTTTGATAAATACGGCCCAAATTTCATTATATATCCAGCTATTCTCTGCTTTGCAGCCGGCATGGTGCTGCTAAGTATGTCTGAGACATCATTTACCTTTCTATTATCTGCCGCTCTAATCGGCTTAGGCTGGGGAACACTATTTCCGAGCTTCCAAACGATCGCCCTTCAATCTGCAGCACCCAAAAAAAGAGGGCTTGCAACAGCAACCTTTTTGTCTATCTTTGATATGGGAATTGGGATCGGATCGTTCATTGTTGGGGTCATTACAACAAAAGTTGCATTTAGTACACTTTATTTTTACAGTTCGTTTTTTATTTTAGGATTTCTTGCTGTTTATTATTTCCTTCATGGCAGGAACGTTTACCCTGCTGAAAAGGAGAATGAAACGTTATTAAAAGCGAATGGCTAATTGAAAAAACATCACTCTTTAATTGGAGTGATGTTTTTTCAATATTACTATTTAGTTCGAGATTTTTGTCAGAAAATTTCGAACCACCGTAGTCAATGGCTATTTGAGAGCGATATTCTTTTTCCAGACAATTTCCAGAAGTAAAGGCTTCTGCTTCATACCCATCAATGTCCCTGTAAATCCAAATCCTCAGGTTCTCTATGCCTTGATTTTCGAACTTAATGGCTTGAAGTTCTTTTTCAATGATTTCTGCTTTTCTTTCTAATTCAATTATCTTCCTTTTCATCTCAATATTTATTTCACTTTGTGGAATCACTCAAAGTTTATCCACCTCACTAAACAGTACAATTAATAAATATGATTTCGTAAGACTTATACACCAATCCTGTTCAAGTCCTCAATAACCAAAGAGCGAATCACACTGTGCTGCAATCGCCCGATAATAGAATAAAGCTGAACTTCATCTAAGTTGCTTGAACAAGTTTTCATTCTCCTGGTAAATAACCAACAATCTCATTTGATGCTGGTTGTTACCAGGCATTTCAAAAGGAATTTTGACAAGATAGCTGAGAGAATTGGAAGAGGACGGAATGGTTCACAGAGAAGTATATAAAGAAGTTCCTCCTAAGGTAGAATACTCGCTAACACCACAAGGGAAAAGCTTTATCCCAGCACTGAACATTATGGGAGAGTGGGGTAAAAAATATATGGAGAAAAAAACAAAAAGAACAAAAAACAGTCAGACCAAGGCAATAAAAAGGGTTATAGCATATGCTATAGCCCTTTTTATTGCCTTATGTAAATTACCTCTTTTTCTTTTTTTAATAATTTGCTGTTAAATTTTTTAATACTTATTTAAACTACCTTCCCCGATATTGCAATAAAAAGCCCTTCTTCTTATTGAAGAATAGCCCCCGATTCCTGATAAACGCACTTGTTTTTCTCGTTCATCCTAAACAATTGTTTGTATAAGCAATTAATCCAATAATAGCCCCGATTGCAGCTCCTAAATAGATATAATTGCCTTTCTTTGATCCGTTTTTTCTTCAGAACATCTCATTGTTTTATCTCCCCTTTTAACCTAACCCCTTATACCAATCCTGCCCGATTGCTTAATACCAATTATTTCTAAATTAAATGATGAACTCAATCTTTTATTAACGTTTTTTATTTTCAAAATATTGTTATTTTATGGAACAATATTGAAATATCCTTCGTTATATAGGTTGAATACAGAGTGAATAAGGGGGATGTTGTCCGTGATTAAGAAAATATTTATTTTTTTCGTGTTAACTTTTCTTATGATTTTTAGTTTAGATTTGAGTTCTGCATCTGCAGCTGGAAGCAAATTCATCATCATCAACAAGAGCAATAATCAGCTTGCATATTATGAAAACAGTCAGCTTAAAAAAGTGTTTAGGGTGGGCACAGGCAGAAGTCAATCACTCACACCCGAAGGAAAATTCAAGATTGTGAATAAAATTGTGAACAGACCTTACTACAAGGACAACATTCCAGGTGGTGATCCGCGAAATCCACTTGGCAACCGCTGGCTAGGATTAAATGCGAGAGGAACACACGGTACAACGTATGCCATTCATGGCAATAACAATCCGAACTCAATTGGCGGATACGTTAGCAGTGGTTGTGTTCGAATGTTCGACAATGAAGTAGAATGGCTGTTCGGCCAAGTGCCGACCAACACACCAGTAATTATTACTTCTTCAGGTAAGTCATTTGATTCTATTGCTGCATCGAACGGATACAAAACGACTGCGAGTACAGTTTCACCTTCTGTTCCTGCAATGAATAATGGCTCAATTCTTAAAAAGGGCAGCCGAGGTCCCGCTGTCGAAGAGCTGCAACGCAAACTTACTTCTCTTGGATTTACCACAAAAGGTATTGATGGAGCGTTCGGAAATAATACAGATCAGGCAGTTCGTCAGTTTCAAAAATCCCGCCGCTTAACAGTGGATGGTGTCGTTGGTCCCGCAACAAGAAAAGCACTAGATGGAACAAAGCCACCGACAACACCTGATAAACCATCAACGGGAACAGTCAGTGGCACTATAAAAATGGGCAGTCGTGGAACCGGAGTAAAAATACTTCAAAGTACACTTACTGCAAAGGGCTACAACACTAAAGGCGTAGACGGGGTATTTGGGTCCAATACAGAAAAAGCAGTTCGTTCTTTCCAAAAATCCAAAAACCTTTCTGTAGATGGTATCGTTGGTCCTGCTACAAAAAAAGCACTTGGAATATAATTTTAAAAAACCTGGGTAGATGTCAAAATCACCTAGGTTTCTATTAATTTCTCATCCTTTAAAACTAGATATCCATGTTCAATTATTCTGCTCTTTGATTGAATACCCAATATTTTTTATTTTTTCTTAATTAAAGCTTCTATAAAGATATCTCTGTTTTTCTTATGGCTGATAATCGGAGAATAAAGGTATGAAAACTTTCTGCGAAACTCATGATGTTTGATTTGCAGGATGGAGAGATTGTTTTGCTGAACATCTCTGCCTGCAACAACCCTCGATAAAATGGAAAGACCGAGTCCATTCATGACAGACTCCTTGACTCCCTGATTGCTGCTGATCGTTAGTAAGGACTTTACCTGAAGACCATTTGAACTTAACAAATGCTCCAAATATTCTCTAGTCCCTGACCCCTTCTCTCTTGAGATCCACTCCTGCTTTTGCAATTCTTCGATTTCAATTTCCCCTCTTTCTGCGAGCGGATGATCAGGAGGAGCAATGATGCATAATTCATCCTCCATAAATGGTTGAATCGTAAGTTCTTTTTCATTTGTCTGTCCCTCGATTAATCCGATATCAACTTGAAAAAGACGGACATGTTTGACGATTTCTTCTGTATTTCCAATGATAATTTCCAAATTTAAATCTGGATATTCTGCGTGAAGTTCCGCCAAGATTCCAGGCAAAATATACTCACCAATCGTAAAACTCGCGCCTATTTTTAAATCTCCTTTAATGTAATGATGATGTTCATATATCTCTTTTTTGGATTGTTCATACAGATGGACCATTTGCTTCGCCCGATTGTAAAGGATTTCTCCTGTAGGCGTTAAATTTAAATGCTTGGGCGTTCTGATCAGAAGCGTTGTCTGAAATTCTTTCTCGAGATTTTTAATATGCAGACTGACGCTTGGCTGTGAAATAAGCAGTTTCTCAGCCGCTTTTGTGAAATTTTTCTCTTCGACAACAGCAATAAACGTTTTTAACGCATCATAATACATTTAGAACCTCCTTTATATTAGTATTTTCAATGATTGTTATCAGTTATATATATTTTACTAATAATTAACTCATTGTTAAAGTAAAAGAAGCTAGAACTGCTTAAGGAAGTGTAGATCATGACTGACTTTCAAATAAAGATAAAACAAAAAAAGATACAGGCGCCTTTTTTGCGAGGCATTTTGCTTACTTTACTTTTTGCACTCCTTGCATCCTATTTAGCAGGCTTCCCCTTTTTATCCATCATGGGGCAGCTTGTCATTGCCATGCTCCTCGGAATGCTTTGGAGAGCAGCTGTTGGAGCAGGCGAACCCGTATTAGCCGGAGCTTCTTTTTCAAGTAAGAAATTATTGCGGCTTGGCATTATCTTGCTTGGGATGAGGCTGAACCTTGCAGATCTCTACCATGCCGGACTCGGCGTTTTCATTCTTTCATTTATCATCATCCTCATTACTATTCCTGTCGTATATGGCCTTACCCGCTTGCTGAAGGTTGATAAAAAAATCGGGATTCTCACTGCCTGCGGAACAGCCATATGCGGAGCTGCTGCTGTTGTAGCAATCGCACCTCTAGTTAAAGCGAGTGATGAGGAAACAGCCGTCAGCGCAGGGACCATCGCCATATTGGGTACGGCTTTCACTTTGATTTACACATTGGCATATTCTCTATTGAATCTATCACCGCAAGGGTATGGTGCTTTTTCCGGCGGAACACTGCATGAAATTGCCCATGTCGTTGCAGCTGCTTCAATAGGAGGAACAGAGTCTGAGGACTTGGCGATTATCGTTAAATTAACACGAGTTGCTTTGCTCGTACCTGTTGCATTGATTGTAGGAATTCTATTTCGAGAAAAAAAGACAGAAGAAGAATGCTCTTCCCTGCCGTTTCCATGGTTTATTCTAGGATTTCTTTTTGTTAGCGGAATCCATTCAATCGGTATTGTTTCAGATGAAGCTGCTGCTCTCATTGTTTCTTTTTCATATTTATTAATAGGGATGGCAATGGCCGGACTAGGTTTGAGTGTAAACATATTAACGTTTAAAAATCTCGGGAAAAAACCGCTTATTGCTGGGTTAATCGGGTCTGTGCTCTTATCTTTTGTTGGGTATGGGTTAGTATTTATTTTGGGATTTAATTGAATTGGAAAAGGACCTGTCTATTTTTGTAAGCCGTTCTCTTTTGGAGTACCCTCATAGGAAAAAGTAAATATAAAAACAAGTATAAAAGCAGTGGATTTCGCATGAGAAATCGCACTGCTTTTACCCTTTTCCAGGGAATTTTTCATTTATATTTTCAGTATTTTCTCTTAACGTGGCGGTTCAGTTTAACAGGTATTATTGATAAAATAACAAAAAAAGAATTTTTATTACAAGGGAGTTGCCTATGCGGTTTTTGATTGAATATAAAGATTTCAGTTCCAAAGAGGAGAAAAATAAATCTTTAAATGTACTGGATACATTTTTAAATGAACATCTAATTGGTGATTTTCATGGACAAACTTTTGAGAGCATATTAATTCGTTTTATTAACAATGCACCACCTAAGAAGAAATTTAAATTAAAATCGCTATATAAAATTATTGCAGAAGTTGAAATTGAGGGGAACTTTACTAATAACGTGAAGTTAAACATTACCGATTTTCAACATGGATTATTGAAAGTTGAAGAAGCAATAAATATGGTTCCACAAATAGAGGTAAAAGAAGAGCTGGATTTTAATAAAGATAAGTTATTAAATAGCCTTAAAAATATTATTAATAATGCTCCACAAACTGATGAAGAATTAAAAAATTATGCAAAAAAAGAAAAAGAAATTAATTATTTGAATACCGTCAAACGTGTTGATAGCTTGATATATTCGTGTAAGAGTAATCATAGACCATTATTGAAACGAATAATTGGTGTTAGATTATATGACCATTTTGAACGGAATACATTAGCACCTTACGATTATATATACTCTCAACTATTTAGTAATTTATTGAGCAGAGCCGAATTAAAGTCACCTGACTACGAAGAGATTTATTTCAGTATTGGTGAAACAATGGAACAAGCGAAACAAGCAATTGCTATTGACGAATTTTTTAAATACACTTACTCCACATTAAATTTATCTGAGTATAATCAAGCAGATGACAAAGGTAAAGCTAATATGGTGTTTCATTCAATGTGTGAAGGTCTAAGGCTGATTGCTGATTTTGACCATTTAGAAAAAGATAAAATTGAAGGTGTAATTAAGTATATAGCCAAAAATGGAATTGATATGGAACTAATTTATGCTACTGCCCAAAATAAAAATTATCTTGTTGAAATCGTATACCATGTTCCACACAGTCATCTTACAAAGGCTGAATTCAAATTAAGACTAACAGAAATAAATACTAATAAGACTGGAATCGTAGCTATAGATAAGTTAGATATTTATTATGCACCTTATAGTATAGGTAAAATACAATTAAAGAAAAATGAAATTGTTATTAAGGGCAGAAATAGTCTAAGGGCAGAGATTTCTCGTGAAATAGATGAATTACCATCAGAATATCGTTTTAATATAAATGAAATTTTATACGGTAATGTTTCTAATTGAACAGTTCTTAATACGAAAAAACAGCGGAAACCTTCATTCACCGCTGTTTTTTATTGCATATAGATAATATCTTTCAGTTCAAATATTTTATCGGTTATTCCTAGCGTCTGTGCCGGTGTTAGATTTTCTCCATCTTTTGTTTTATAAGGCAAACAGAAATTAAAGTAAACTCTTTAGATTGTCAATGCGTACTGTGCATACTCTGGATTGAAGTTTGCATATATATTTACCATCACCCCTCGCATTAACTAGAGGACGTTCCAAAGGAGATAACCTTCTCCTAATCAACTGTATAAAAGCATCAGTGGCATTGTGATTTACATCTAACAACATTCTAGCCAAATCTCTTGTCTCGTATGAGGACTGCTAGTATAGTTGCTATTAAATGTGTTTTTATATGTGCGGGTACCTTAAAAGAGAAAAGCTTACTATTTTTGATTGGTCCTTTTTTTGTACTCTTTTAGTGGAATTTATATTGCACGATTCTTCTATTATTAGCAAGTAAAAGAATGATAATTTCTTAGTTTAATCATTATTCCCAAGGCATTTTAATCGGACTTCCGATTTTCTCCATACGATACAATTCTTTTGCTTTTTCAGGCAGATTATCATATGTCTGCTGTGGAATCTGAATCGAAGAGCCTGCGCCATACCAGCTTCTGTTAAAAATCATCGCAAGATTTGTCCGGCGATAATTGGATTGATTAGGAGTTCCGCGGTGCCACATGCGAATATCCCTGATTAAAATTGATCCAGCGGACATAAATACTTTCTCAGAATACATGTGCTCTGCCGCGCGAACAATATGCAAGTGCGGATTAACCGTATTGTTTAATGTATCATGATTAGATCGGTCAGGATTTTGGTGTGTTCCGCCAGGCCATATTTCAAGGGGGCCATTTTCCTCCGTTACATCTACTAATGGAATATTTAAAACGAGACCGAATACCGGCAAGGGAATTGTTAAATCAGGAAATAAAGGCATAATATCACAGTGTGCATTCTGATAATCTGAGCCAGGCATTGGCGTATCTGATGCAAAATAGTTGCAATGATTTCCCTCACCAAGCAGTTGATCAATCAATGAAGTGGCAATAGGATGGCAGATGATATCCTCATCAATGAAAGGTTCTGTAAAGGGCAAAAACATTTGTGCACGATTTGTTCCCGTGTTGTATCCTTTTCTTTCAATATATTCGTCAAATAATGGGTCAAATCCACTCCGAATTGCACTGATTTTTTCTTCAGAGATAACCTTGTCAAAAAGAATATAACCATTTACCTTTACTTGCTCTACTGCAATTTCAAGAGTTTCAGGGTTTAGTTGTCTGGTTGCTTTTTCTTCTTCAGTTAATTGAATTTTCATATTTAATCCTCCAATAAATTGAATTTACCCATAATAACAGCGCTTACAAAATATGAATTGAAAATCTCAAACTCGCATTCTATTTAACTCTTTTTGAAAAAACATAGTCAGAAAATGAAACGTTTCGATTCTTGAAAATTATACGAATATTAAGATATTTAGTCAACATCTTATTACCAAATATTGATTTTATAGTGATATAAGCTTTTTTTAATCAAAGTTTCATAAGACTATTAATAAACCTTATGACAGTCTGGTACATACTGTACTGTGTTCTGCCTATTATTATCGAAACGTTATTATTGAAATTGGAGACTTATATCCTGATAAAGCATAAAAAGCAGTCCAAAAAAAAGGGCTGCTTTTTAAGAGTGATTTTAATTTGTTGGTATTATCCTAGCAATTCTATGCCCATTATAATTTTCGGCTCGCTCAGCAGCAATTTGTTGCTTCTATCTTACCTTTTTTTCGACTTGTGGATTTTATGCTTGTTCTTCTACGCACTGATATCCCCGTTTAGTGATTTATCAAACCCCTTATCCTCTTCTCAAGCAGTTCCGCCCCGCCATACCCAGTAAGCACACTGACAATTTCACCCTTTTCATTCACAAAAAAAGTAGTAGGAACCGCAGCGACTCTGAATAAAGCGGCCGCATCTCCAGTCTTATCCAATAACACGGGAAAGCGGAAGCCATAATCTTTTGCAAACATATAGGCACCTTCTTCTGAGTCTTGGTTCGTCATGTTGATGGCATAGATTTTCACTTGATCTTGATATTTTTCAGAAAGTCTCACTAAATCAGGTGCTTCCATTTTGCATGGACCACACCAGGATGCCCAAAAGTTTATGATAACCGGCTGATCGTATGGCGGTTTTAAATGGTGTTCTTTCTGCTGCATGTCAGATAGCTTAAGATCAGGTGCTTTTGCTGCAGCAGATTGTTCCATCGTAAATGAAAGACAGAGCAGGATAGACATGAATATTATCTTTTTCATATAGACACCCTTTCCTTTTTATCCTTATTATCTCCTTGAAGAATGGACATATTCCAGGTGGACGTGCGTACATATGAAATAAGATGATTTATGAAAGGAGCCACTCATTTGCTTTCTACTACGAGTTCAAAAATCTTCACTCTTTTTTTTCTCGTCATCCTGATTGGCGCAATGGCCTATATAGATTCATTTCAAGCCCGTAACATCGAAACGAGCACCTTTCCTATGATTGCTGAAGATGAGACAGAGACTTCGGCAGAGGAACAGGTAATTGTCACAATGTATGAGAATAAAAAAATTTCCTCTGAAGTGATAGACGGATATTCTGTCGAGACTTATCAGGAATTTGAAGTGCTCAAGGATGCTGATGGAAATACAGTTGAAGTGAATCCGACATCCAACTACAGTTATTTAAAATATAAAGTAAAATGAAAAAAGCTGATCAATAAACAGCTTTTTTCATTTCGTTATAAGAATATACCCTTTATTATAAAGCTTTCCGCTTTGCTGAAATTTGGAAGGAAGCGTTTCGATCAGATAGTCTCCTTTAATAATGCCCAGATTGAGAGTCATTCTTTTCTCGATTGGTTTGTTTTGGTAAAAAGAATCGATTAATGCAGATTCTCTCCCGATTGACAGCCCTCGGGGAATGAAAATATCCCAATTCTTCAATGGAATCGCACTGGCAATAGCTAAGTCTTTTCGATTAGTCCCATGAAAATCAGTAATCATCAGAATGACACGATCTTGATTTTGAGCACAGTTTGCAAATTTAACGGCAATGGCTTCTAATGAGGCATGAAAATACTTGGCAAGCGGCTTAAACGAAGCTGCATTTTCGCCATGCTTCTCCAGCTGTTTCTCAAATTCATTCGCTGGTATCAATAGCTCTGAAGCTATTTCATCACAAAGCATCTCCAATTCGTTGTGAACGCCGGCTTTTTTTCTATATTGTATATGATCAAATTCATCCATTAACGTATGAGCAATTTCATGGGCGATCGTAAAATTCTGCCGCTGCGGCGAATCGAAAATATTCACGAAAGCAACTAGTTTTCCGCCTTGAATTATAAGCTTGCCTGATTGATCATTCTGCATAAATTTTTCCTGGACTGATATTCCAGCTATAGATGCTAGCATTTTCATATTGATAGGAAAAGATCCTCCAAAACCAAAGTATTGATCCATCAATTTTTCGGCACGCGAAAACGCTAGTTCTCTAGATTCCATTCTCTTCACTCTCAATTGTCGTTTTGATCGCCAAATAAAGCTTCTCCCATTCCTCTTCAGAAGATGGCTGCTTGCCTCTATATTTAATGTTTGCCAGCATTTGAATTTGATCGTCATAAAGATTTATTTTCTCTGCAAAAGAAAGCAGACTTGGAGGAATATCTGCCTCGCGTTTCAGCACGACTTCTTTTCCCATCAACTGGCCCATTGTTACCTCAAGGGAAATTGCAATTTGATAAAGCTTCTCTGCGGAAACTTGTTTGTTTGGCGTATTCTCAATTTGTGAAAGATAAGGTTTAGAGACTCCAGATTCACTGGAGAGTTTTGCTAGTGTCCAGCCTTTCTGCAGTCTGAACTCTTTTACATACTTTCCAATATTCAACGTGATCCCTCCTGTATCATTAAATATAATAAATTTTGTTTGCAATAGCAAACACAGATTGATATAGTAAAAGAAAGTTTGCAATAGCAAACACCACGGAGGTACAAAATGGGATTTCACTCAGATACAAGTGCACTATTAAATTTACTGAAACATCATTCAAAAGAACCTTTACATGAACTCCTCTCAGAAGAAATGCTGCTTGGAATCGGAGGAGGTGCTGGATACGGCTACTTTACATTCTTTTATGAACAAGAGGACTTTTCCAGCTTTTTTCTTGGAACGCGAGCACTATGGGAAAGCAGTGAAGCGTTTATTTCCGGCGTATTAAAAGCATTGGATTTAAAGCCTTCGGTTAAGCAGACGAAAGACCGGAAAGCTGCTTTTGATCAGCTCTATAAGCAAGTTTCAAACGGTACCCCGGTTATTGTCGCAATTAATGAAGATGTATTTCGAAGAAATACGATTACCAAAAATGGCTATCAAACGTATGGTCTCGTTCTAGAAATCAATACAAATACAGGACTTGCCAAAATCGCATTACGAAAAGAGGAACCGCTTGAAATATCAATTGAAGACCTCATTTTAGGACGGGATCACCTCGCAACAAGAAAGGTGATTAATCAATCGATTTTCTTGAAAGGTGCTGCTGAAGAAATGACGGCTAAAAAAATAGCAGCTGCCGCCAGAGCTGGCATTGAAATCAGTATAAAAAGTGCACATAATCCGAGAATGAGCAATTTTGGAATCACCGCATTGGACAGGTGGATGACAAGTTTGACATCTTCCAGCAAACAAAGCTTCGGGCGTCTATTCTACAATACGAAGCATCTTGTGAATGCCCTTTATTATACGTATTACTGGATTGTACAAAATACAGATGGATACGCGCTGCGCAGCTCATACGCGAGGTTTTTACATCAGATCGGTACATTAATAAATGAGCCGCTATTAGCTGAGACAAGCTCTCTATACGAAAAGTCAGGCCATATTTGGAGACAAATTGCTGAGGATTCATTAAACAGCGATTATCCTGAATTCCGCTTAATGAAAGACAAATTTCAGGAGCTGAATGAGTATTTTTATTGTCAGAGATTTAACTTAGAAGAATATAAAAAAATGACTGCAGAAATATTGGATTTAAAAGCAGAAGCCAGTGAACATCTTGAGTTTTCAGAGTCCGTTCGCAAGGAGCTATTTTTCCACCTGGCTGGATTAATTGAGGAAATAAAACGATTAGAAACATCAGCACTTTTGAATTTAGAGCAAGCTCTTCATTCAAAAAAATGGGAGGATAATCTATCTTGAGTCATACAGTCACTATTGGAGCACCTATTGGATTTGTTTTTGAACAGATTTCAACCCCTTCCGCACGCGAGTCATGGACGAAGGAAATTGAAAAGATTCAATACGAACAGCCTGCAGAAGAAAAAAAGGAGGGTGCAGCTTTTGTCCAAGTGCAAAAAGAAGGTGCGATGCGAACTTCTTTTCACGGGAAAAATTTGTCCGCTCTAGAACCTTCCACATACTCTTATTCATTGGAGGGAAAAGCTTTCAAGATGATCATTTCTTATCAGCTTGAGGATTTACAAGGTGAAACAAATGTTACCCAAACCTATGATGTTATTTATTTATCCACAATGGCAAAAATAATGGGAAGGCTATCAAGCAAGCTGACAGAAAAATTGGCGCTGTCGCTGCTGCAGCAGCTAAAAAAACATTGTGAATTAGCATTAACTAAATATAAAACGGACTGAGTGTATCGCATCGGCTAGCCAGAATACGATGAATGAATATCAGCAGAAACTAGATGGAATGGCCAATTGCAGTTTGTATTTCAACTGGAAATGATTTAATTTCCGGTAAGGATAATAAGCGATCAGTCCGGCTCCCGAGGTTCAGCAGAAATAAATCTAGCTTTTCGGATAATAAGTCCGAATTTCCGTTTGGAACATCATATTCTGTTCCAAAACTGCCAACAAGCCGATATTCCATTCCAACGAGCCAAAACAGTTCTCCAACAAGCCGACTTCCCCATCCAACAAGCTAGAACTGTCTTTTCACTCGCCAGTCTGCATTTTGAACACCAAAATCAAGATTCTAGCTGTCTTTGGTAATTGCATTAATTAAAAAGAGAAGGGCATTGTTTCACCCTTCTCTCAAACGTATCGGAGCCCTATTCTGTTATTAAACGTTTGATTCTTATTTTTGAAAACAAAAAAGTTGTTTTTATAATCGATCGTCAATTCATGATCATACGAATCTTCAAAATCATCATCCACGATGAAATCGAGCTGTTCAGACTGAATGATCTTTTCATAGGATTCTGTTTCTCTGATATTAATGACCTTCATCTCATACAGCGTGTTCACGATATCACAGCTTCCTCTGTCAAAAGATAAGTGAATCATTTTATCACCAGGGATTTCACGGAGTTTTTCTTTTGCCTGCTCTGTCAGCGTCAAATTCATAAAACATGCCTCCTATTGTTCTTTTGGAACGTAAATTTCAAGGTGCCTATTAAGATTTTCTGCTTTTATAGGAAGTTTATTCCCTTCATCCCCGTCTATGTTCGCAATCATTTTATAAGTGGACGACGCTTCAAGATATGGTACCTTTAAATACTCAACATGTTCACTTTTGCTAAGATCTCCGGTCATGATTTTAGGAAGCAGCAGCAGAAATTGAGGCAAGGCAATGTCCTTTATGATCATGACATGAAGCTTTCCATCATTCACCTCTGCTTCAGGAGCAATGGTTTCAAAGCCGCCCACAGAATTTGTGAGTGCAACAAGCATCAGCAGCGCCTCACCTTCCCAGACACCTTCGTCAGACTGAACCCTAAGTTCGAAAGGCTGCTTCTCCTTCATCTTCTTCAAACCCTCTAGGATATAAGCTAGTGGACCAAGTTTTGTTTTTTGTTCAACAGGGGTGGAAAACGATGCTTCAGCTAAAGCTCCTACAGCTACGATATTTATAAAGTAACGGTTATTTATTTTTCCAACATCAATTCTTCTTGAATGCTGATGCTCTAAAATGGCAATTGCTTCTTCGGGATCTAAGGGAATATTCAGCGCTCTGGCAAAATCATTAACTGTACCAAGCGGAATTAAGCCGAATAACGGGCGATGCTCTTGCTCAGCCATTCCATTAATTGCTTCGTTTATCGTTCCATCGCCGCCCATCGCCGCAACAAAATCAAGCTTGCGATCACATGCTTCACGAGCAAAATGCATCGCATCTCCCGCACCCTTTGTTTCTCTCAGTTCCGTTTCGTATCCCATTTTTCTCATTGTATCTAAAGCGTAATCTGTATATTCAATCCCCTTTTCCTTGCCTGAAGATGGATTAACAATTAACATCGCCTGCTTCACACTATATCCCCCTTGACTTCACTGGTCTATATTCTCCCTTACCCTTATATTGACAGGATTGAACCCTATTTCCACAAAAAAACATTACTCCTTTAACCC
Source organism: Bacillus sp. UMB0893 (assembly GCF_002858905.1). Classification (NCBI taxonomy): domain Bacteria; kingdom Bacillati; phylum Bacillota; class Bacilli; order Caryophanales; family Bacillaceae; genus Bacillus; species Bacillus sp. UMB0893. The sequence continues at coordinate 245,687 of NZ_PKLB01000006.1, forward strand.
GAAGTAATGCTTCTCTTTACATGATGGCAATTCTCTCATAAATATCTCTCAAATTCCTGCAGCCCTGCCCCTTAACCTCATCCACATATTTACACCAAAGTTTCGCGGTCAAAATCGCATCTCCCAATGCATGATGACGATCTACAACGGGTATCTCTTTATGCTCACACCAATCTTCAAGCCTTACATATTCCGCATTCGGCTCTGCAATGCGGGATAAAAAAGAAGTGTCAACAATCCGGTGCTTAAAAGGTGCCCGAAACAGCTTCCAGCTTGCATGCTGCATAAAGTTTTTTTCATGTGAAGAATGGTGGGCAACAAGAGTGTCGCCTTTTACAAATTGATAAAACTGAATCAATGCTTCTTCAAGAGGCGGAGCGTCCTTTAAATCTTCATTACTGATTCCTGTCAGTTCACTTATTTCGTCTGATAGCCTATTTTCATGCCTGACAAGCGAATAGAAAATATCCTCCTCCTGAAGGTGGCGCCCTTTCACTTTTACTGCTCCGATCGAGATGATTTCATTCCCCTGCTCTGGAAAAAAGCCAGTCGTTTCGATATCAAATACAACGACATTCAGATCGTCTAATGGTATCGATAACGTCTCCTCTGCTTTCATTTCACGCTGAAGCTGGCGCATGAAGGCGATTTGCTGAGAATTTTGTCCATTTTGAACCGCCCCAAATACACTCGTTTGAAACTTCCCATGCACCTCTCTTATAAAATGAATGAATGGATTCGATTTCATTTATGAACACCCTTTTCAATGATGCCTTGAACAAAGTGATGCAGCTTTTTCCCGTTCTTCAGAATGGTTTTTATTTCTTTTTTCTCCTCACGGCTGAGCTTCTGAATGGGAAGGTAATGAACATCATCGTATTCTTCTATTCTCTTTAAATTTGACATTCGATACTGCAGCAAATGCGTAAAACTCTCTTTATATTCGCTTAATTCTTTTTTATAAAATGCATCTTTGCTAAGCTCTTGTATCCGGTCGAGCGTTGAAGCAGCTAAAACTCCTTCTTTAACCGCCAAAATCCTAATCGCATTAACATACGGCAAAAAGGCTGCCTGCTTTAAATGAAGAGAACCCTGATAAGGACCGTTGCTTTCTGTGAAAATTTGACCCAGCGGACCAACTGAAGGCTTGATGTGCATGATGTTATCCATAAATCGCTTTAATAGCTTCGGAGACTTTTTCCGGCAATCGTCTATGACACTTTTTAAATGTGTGATAAACTCTTCCTCACCCGCTAATGCTCTTGCATCAACAAAGATCTGCAAATACCTCATGGACTCAAAGCTGACCTCATCCATCCAATTGAAAAGCTGTTTTTCAAAGGCTTTAAGCGATTTGCACCAAATCGGGTTGGAGCTCATGACCTTTCCCTCGCAGTAAGGATAACCCGTCACATGCAGCCCAAGAGATACTTCTTTTCCAAGTGCCAGAAAATAGTTATCAGCATCCATTCCTTCTTCCTCGTAAACCATTCCATGATCCTGATCACTGATGACCCCCTGCTCAAATCTCCCTGCACTTCCCATCACAAACCACGTATAGGCTGAAGGAGGATTCCCTTTTTCCTCTTTCATTTTTTGCAGAGATACATTAAAAACCGCACGCATGACTTTATCATGGAATTGATTTAAAGAATGTGTATCAGATGTGTGTTTTTTTATCTCATCATCTTTCCATTCTCGAATCGATTCATAGGTTTCTCTCATTTCCTGCACATCCCTCTAGCCCCCGCAAATTAAGAGCTGATCTTATCCTCTTTTGATAAGAATACTTCAGGATAGCCATAACTTCCATGCTCACTCATATCAAGACCCATAATTTCTTCTTCTTCAGTTACCCGAAGCCCGTTCAAGAGCTTTTTAGCTGCTGCCAGGATAATAAATGACACAATAAAAGCATACGCGCCAGATACTCCTACCCCCATAATCTGAACACCTAACTGATCAAATCCTCCGCCGTAAAACAAACCTGGCTTCCCGACTGTTGCAAGTTCAGGTGTTGCGAAGAAACCTGTTGAAATCGTACCCCAAACTCCAGCTGCTCCATGAACAGATAAAGCGTAGATCGGATCATCTATTTTTCTCTTCTCGAAGAATCTCACACTATAGAAAACCAGAATTCCAGCAATAAACCCGATTAGAACAGCTGCCCACGTATCAACAAACGCACATGAAGCAGTAATAGCCACAAGTCCTGCCAATGCACCATTCAGCATTGTTGGAACGTCAGATTTCCCTAGCACCACCCAGGAAATAAGAAGAGCCGCCACAGCTCCGGCAGCTGCTGCAAGATTAGTATTCAGTGCAACATATCCGAAAAATCCATTATCCACACCAAGTGTGCTTGCTGCATTGAATCCGAACCAGCCGATCCAAAGCACTAAAACACCTAAAGCTGTGAAAACCTGATTATGACCAAATATGTTATTTGCAGAGCCATCCTGATTGAATTTTCCAATTCTCGGCTTCAATAAAATGGTCGCCGCAAATGCTGCCATTGCCCCTGTTAAATGAACAACCGTCGAACCAGCAAAATCCTGTTTTCCATGCTCCGCAAGCCAGCCGCCTCCCCAAATCCAATGTGCAACTACCGGATAAACCAGCGCTGAAAATAGAACAGTGAAGACAAGGTAGATTGATAGCTTCGCACGTTCTGCAAATCCCCCAAGTGCAATCGTTATCGCTATCCCTGCAAAAGCAAGCTGAAACAAAAAGAACACCGATGAAGAAAGATTCATCCCTTCCAATTCATAGCCTGAATAGAAAAAATGAGATAAACCGACAAGGAAATTTGCATTGTCTCCGAAAATAAATCCAAAACCTAACGCCCAAAACACAAGTGATGCCAATCCAAACGTGAAAATTGTTTTACCGGCGATATGACCGGCATTTTTCATTCGGGTTGAACCAGCTTCAAGTAAGATAAAACCGCCTTGCATGAAAATGACTAAAATAGCGCCCAGAACTACCCACAAGCTATTTAATAGATACATTGAATCCATTTTTAGCGCCCCCTAATTGCTCATCTTATAACATTATATGTTATATAATATAACATGAGTTTATTTATCTTTATTTTATCGGAATTTTTTTGTTAGTCAACCAATTTTCTAAAAATTTTTATTATTTAATGTTAAAAAACCTTACACTAATTCAAAAAAACATAAAAATGCAGTTGCTCAAGTGAATGTTTGTATAAACAGACAATCTTTCCTATAATAAAAGCAATACTAGAAGGCAGAGGAGATTCAAGATGAAAAAAGAAAAGCAAGAAACTGATGGGTTCCATGATTTGGATGAGGAAACACTCTTTATCACTTCCCAGACCTTCAAAGCTTTATCAGATCCAACTCGACTCCGCATTTTAAATCTGCTGACGCAAGGCGAACGATCCGTCAATGAAATCGCTGAAACATTATCCCTGCTTCAATCAACAGTGTCCCATCAGCTTAGATTTCTAAAAAACATTCGCCTCGTTACCTTCCGCCGCGAAGGGACAACTTTATATTATTCACATGATGATGAACATGTAATCGGACTATTAAAACAAACCATTGAACATGCAAGGCATTAAGGGAGAAAAGCAGAACCGCCTGTTTAGCTCCGAAAGGCAGAAAAGGAACTGTGAAAAGTCCGGGTTTGACTTTACTGGCAGATCCGTTCTGACCGAGGAGTTAGGCGGTGGAGCTGGACACTACGAAAAGCGGAACCGATCTTCAACCGAAATGCAGAACTTATTAACCAGTTTTAAACTTTTATCATTTTCCATAATGATGAACTTGTCTGGCACACACAAAAAAAGAGACGAAAATTCGTCTCTTTTTTTCTATCAATAGTGCACTCCTTCTTTGACTGTGATAGCCGTGATTCAATTGTTTGACCGCTCGGGCCCCTTTTCTGACTGCTCGCCCTTAATTTATGACCGTCCGGTTTCCCTGTTTCTGACCGTTCAACCTCGTTTGTGACCGTTCAGACAATTACTGTCAGATTTCCACACGGTATGAAGTGAGGAATACCATCTTCTAAACACAAATACCTCTTTTTCTAGCAACAGAACACTCTTTCTTTAACTTTGATAGCCGTGATTCATTGGTTTGACCACCTCGGGCCCCTTTTCTGACAGCTCGCCCTTTATTTGTGACCATTCGTTCCCTGTTTCTGACCGCTCAACCTCGTTTGTGACCGCTCAGACAATTACTGTCAGATTTCCAAACGGTATGAAGTGAGGAATACCATCTTCTAAACACAATTACCTCTTTTTCTAGCAACAGAACACTCTTTCTTTAACTTTGATAGCCGTGATTCATTGGTTTGACCACCTCGGGCCCCTTTTCTGACCGCTCGTCCTTTATTTGTGACCTTTCGTTCCCTGTTTCTGACCGCTCAACCTCGTTTGTGACCGCTCAGACAATTACTGTCAGATTTCATACGTTATGCAGTGCTTGTAACCATCTTCCAAACACAAATACCTCTTTTTTTAATTACAGTGATCATCTTTGCAGCAGGCTGAGTCTTTTACATCAATCTGAATCGTTGTATGATGAAGTCCAAATTTATCATGCAGAATCATATTCGCTTTTTTTAATAATTCCTGCTGATTTCGCCCGCTCTCAACAACTACTAAATGGCAGCTTAATGCAGGAAAATCGGAAGTAATCGACCATACATGGAGATCGTGGACATCGCAAACTTCTTCCATCGTTAACAGAGATTCACGAATATCCTTGGTATCTAAATTTCCAGGCACACCCTCCATTAAAATATGAAAAGAATCTTTCGTCACCCGGAGTCCGCTGATAATAATCAACACCGCCACAATGATGCTTGCAATCGGATCTGCGTACCCCCATCCGAAGAACATAATTAAAAGAGCTGCGATAATTGCACCGACTGATCCAAGCATATCCCCAATCACATGCAGAAAAGCGCTTCTTACATTCAGATTTTCATCCTTGTCCCCGCGCATAAGAATGAAAGCGGCAGCGATATTAACGACAAGTCCAATGCTTGATATCAAGAGCATACCGGAACTTATCACCTCAGGCGGATCTGCAAAACGCTGATACGCTTCCCAAAAAATATAGAGCGAAATCACGATTAGAGTAATGCCATTAATGAAGGCTGCCAGAATCTCGAACCTTTTATAACCAAACGTTTTAGACGCAGATGCTCCTTTTGCCCCGAAGGTTAACGCAAGAAAACTTAAACCTAACGCTGCCGCATCACTGAGCATATGGCCCGCATCTGATAAAAGAGCCAAACTATTTGTCATCAATCCGCCAATTACTTCAACTATCATGAAAACTGTGATAATTGCGAAAGCCAGCAACAGGGCTTTTTTATTGCTTGTATGATGGTGATGATGCCCATCATGACCGTGATGATTATGTGAATGTCCCATTTTCATCCCCCTTAAAACTCAATATATGAGTATATGTTCATATATGTATTATTTCAAATTATCGAACCATTTGCAAGATATATTTATGGTTCACATACCCTTAATTTTTCATTAAAAAAAGCAATCCTGAATGCGGATTGCTTATACAAACGTATTCCAAATGTAAACTAAAAATAAAAAACCCATAATCAAAATAACCAGTGTTATTGAAATGGAAAGAAGGAGAACAAGATTAAAGGGCGCTTTATATGTCTGTGTATTAATCTGCACCATTTTTTTCTTATATTCCATAGTTGAAAAAAGGACAGTGAGAATCCCGAGTATAAATGCGATCGCCCCAATTAAAATAGCAGTTTGATCAGCAAGCAGACTAATCTTCTCTTGAATTGTGAAATGTAAATTCACCACCACAAACCCAATTCCAACAAGTGAAATCGCAGTTCTGATCCAGGCTAAGTAGGTTCTTTCATTAGCCAGATGCTGCTGAATATACTTGGAATCAACTGTCGGTTGATGTCCTGATTCTTTCATACACTTTGGATCCTTTCTTTTTTCTTTAGTTTATCACATAAAAAAACAAGAGTGCGCCCGCTTCAATTTAAAGGTTTTTTTCAGAAAGTGCGGAAGTGAAGAAGGTAATAAAGAGTGAAATCCCGAAATTATTACTATATTGATTATTCAATTTATTTTAATACCTATTTATTTATAATAATTATAAAATAGTATTGATTTTTTACTGAGAGATGTTATCATTGTAAATGGGTTAAAAATTATTAAACTATGAGGTGATTCGTTTTATGATTAATGATAAAAAAAATCTTACAACCAGTTGGGGTGCACCAGTTGGGGATAACCAAAATTCAATAACAGCCGGTTCTCGCGGTCCAACATTAATTCAGGATGTCCACCTTTTAGAAAAACTTGCTCATTTCAACAGAGAACGTGTGCCTGAGCGCGTCGTTCATGCTAAAGGTGCAGGAGCACACGGTTATTTTGAAGTAACAAATGACCTTACACAATATACAAAAGCTAACTTTTTATCAGAAGTAGGCAAACGTACACCGATGTTCGTTCGTTTCTCAACAGTAGCTGGAGAAAACGGCTCTTCTGATACGGTTCGCGACCCGCGCGGTTTTGCATTGAAGTTCTATACAGAAGAAGGAAACTATGACTTAGTCGGAAACAACACACCTGTTTTCTTCATTCGCGATGCGATTAAATTCCCTGATTTCATTCATACTCAAAAGCGTCATCCACAAACACATTTGAAAAATCCTGATGCAGTTTGGGATTTCTGGTCACTATCACCTGAATCACTTCACCAAGTTACTATTTTAATGTCTGACCGCGGAATTCCTGCTACATTCCGTCATATGCATGGATTCGGAAGTCATACATTCAAATGGACAAACGCTGAAGGCGATGGCGTGTGGATCAAATATCACTTCAAAACAGAACAAGGCGTTAAAAACCTGGCTCCTGAAGTGGCTGCAAAAATTGCTGGAGAAAACCCAGACTACCATACAGAAGACCTATTTAATGCAATTGAGAAAGGCGATTTCCCTGCATGGAAAATGTATGTACAAATTATGCCTTTAGAAGATGCCGACACATATCGCTTTGATCCATTCGATGTTACAAAAGTATGGTCTCAAAAAGACTATCCGTTAATCGAGGTTGGCCGAATGGTACTCGACCGTAATCCGGAAAACTATTTTGCGGAAGTCGAGCAGGCAACATTCTCACCTGGAACACTCGTACCTGGAATCGACGTATCTCCAGACAAAATGCTTCAAGGCCGTTTATTTGCCTACCATGATGCAGCCCGTTACCGTGTAGGTGCGAACCATCAGGCATTGCCAATTAACCGTGCGAAAAATGAAGTAAACAACTACCAGCGCGACGGTCAAATGCGCTTTGACAACAACGGCGGCGGCTCTGTATACTACGAGCCAAACAGCTACGGCGGCCCAGCAGAATCAGCTGAAAACAAACAGGCTGCTTACCCTGTTCAAGGTGTGGCTGACAGCGTTTCTTACGATCATAACGATCACTACACTCAGCCTGGAGATCTTTATCGCTTACTAAGTGAAGAAGAACGCGCTCGTCTTGTACAAAACTACGTTGAAGCCATAACTCCTGTTACAAAAGAAGAAATCAAACTGCGCCAAATTGCGCATCTGTATAAAGCTGATCCAGAGTTTGGACAGCGTGTTGCTGAGGGACTAGGCTTACCGGTTCCGCAAAAAGCTTAATTTTATTTTGAAGCAAATGTTTTACAATTCGTTCTCCATTTTATTCTCATTTTGCACCCGCTATTGCGGGTGCTTTTTTTGGAGGTTTGAGAGATTGTAGAATCGGTCTTTTGTATTTCCTAAATGAGTTAAATTCAGTGAAGCGAGTATTTTTTTTGATATATTACTAGATTCTAGATTCAGGAACTCTCTCATTTTTTTATTTGTTATTGATGTCTCAAAAAGCAAGCTGTAATCAATTAATGATTGAATATGGGCGTCTTTAGAAATAAAGTGACATTCTGAACATTTCCATTTGCCTCTTATTCGATACATGCTTATCAGCGAACATTTTGCACATTTTACTCCTCTTAATAGTTCATTCTTCGAAATCTTCAGATTCTCTAAAACATCAATTTCTAAAGGTGTGTCACCTTCCAAAATATTCTCAGAAATTTTTTCCAGTTGTTTTGTACTTATTAATTCTTTTTGATGATTCCTATTAAATGAATCAATTTTTAATGGAAGCTTTGTACTTAGGAGCACTTTTTGATAAATGTTTTCATTCTGAGGATTAGTTTGGAGAATTGCACGAGAGGTACTAATGACAACAAGTGATTCTATTGGAATATATTTTTTGATATGTCTTCCCAACCATTTCTTAAATTGAAGACTTTGGCGTTCTACTTGTAAAATTGGATCAGGAAAGGGTTCTTCTTTCTCATCAAGGGTACGAATAAGCTGGTTAAAATCCGAATCAAAATACAGCTTTCCCATAATATTCTTCACTTCTAAAATGACAATAAATGCTTTGACAGGATAAGAGTATCAATTTGAAAATAGTGAGAACCATCAAATAGTCGTATATCATAAAAAATGTAATAGTCTTTCTCATTCAAATAACTTAAATGAAAGTCAATTGCCTTTTCTCCTCTATCTCCAGCCATCCTTTTGGCTAAATTTTCTTCGACCCGCTTTCTTTTAGAATGTGAAGCTGGCAGTCTTCTTAATAAAGCTTCTAATTTTTGAATATATACTGACGCTGGATGTGCTTTTACGATCAATTGATCTCCTCCTAATTGGCCTTCTATATACTTCGGCACATAAAAACAACCTCCTTTATTTACCTCATACTTTGATTCGGCCAAAATTTAAGTTTTTCCGGCCAAAAAATGAATTTTTCCGGCCTAAGCAAAAACGGAAAGACCTCGTCAGGTCTTCCCGCTAATAAATATCTCTTCTCGAAAAAACAAAGAATGAAACAACTAAACCAGCTGCTGCCCAAATGGCGAGTACGCTCATCGAAAAACCAAGAGTCATTCCATTAATCGGCGGTGCCATTCCGCTGACATAATCGGTAAGTCTTAAGTTGACCATAAAGAAGTACTTCGCTGATTCCCAGGATGAGACCATGTTCGCCAAGATCGCTCCTGAAATCAAAGCTGCAAGCATTACTCCCATGACGGATGCGGTGCTTCTCATCAGCACAGACAGCGTGAATGTTAACGTCCCAATGACAAGTGCGACGAACCAGACTAAGCCAAACTCCATTAATACATATTGCCACTGTTCAACTAAGCGAACCTGATCGGTAATCAGCTCTTCTCCCTGCACCGTAAACCCGGTTAAAATCGGCATTGTCCACCCGCCATAGCCAAAGATGGTGCCAGAAATGAGATACGATAGCACTCCGACCGACAAAACGATGAATGAAACAGAGAGGATTAACGTAATATATTTGCTTAGAAGAATCCTCCACCTTTTAACCGGCCTTGTCAGGAGCAGCTTGATTGTACCCCTGTTGGCTTCAGAGGATACGAGGTCTGCTGCAACGACCATGACCATCAGCGGAAGTAAGAGATTAATTGAATTTTCAACAAACATTCGCATAAAGGTTGGGGCCCCTGGGGCACTTGGATTAATGTCGTTGTCGAGGTAATACTGCTGCTGTTCCATTCGAATTTGCAGGAATTTTTTCCACTCAGCTGAAATTCCGCTTGAGCTTAACCGGTTTTGGCCATTAATAATTTCCTGCTGCAGCTGTGTTCGCCAGTCACTTGTACCCAACTCTTCCTGCAGCGTTTTTGCCTCTCTCATTTGTGCATATGTAAAAAGAGCTACAAGGACAGCAACAATTGCAATAATAATAAAAAGACGCTTTTTCCGGACAATTTTAATCATTTCATTATAGACAAGGTTAATCAATGGTCTCACCCTCAGTTAGCTCGATAAATAAATCTTCAAGTGTAGGCAGCTTTGTTTGAATTTCTTTCACCTTTACCCCTGCCTTCACTAGCTTTTCATTCCATAAAGGGATTTTTTCTTCTTCATTATAAGTAATAAGCCTGCCAGCAGCTTCATCCACAAGTGTTGTTTCTGCTTCTAAAATGGCTCTCCCTTTTTCAAGCGGATCCAGTTTCCAAATGACCCGTTCTTTTTCAGAAAGAAGATGTTCAACAGTGTCGACTTTAAGAATCTCTCCCTTAGAAATAATGGCGACTCTGTCACACATTAACTGAATTTCACTGAGCAGATGTGAGGAAACGAGCACACTAAGTCCTTCTTTTTCAGCTAAGAAACGGATAAATTCGCGCATCTCTCTTATTCCTACAGGATCAAGACCATTTGTCGGCTCATCCAAAATCAGTACTTTAGGCCTTCCTATTAAAGCTTGTGCAATCCCCAGACGCTGGCGCATTCCCAAGGAGTATGTGCTGACCCGATCCCCAATTCGATTTTGCAGACCAACAAGTTCTACTACCTCATCAATTCGTTCCTTTGGAATACCCGGCACCATTCTCCAGAAATAATGAAGATTCTCAAGTCCGCTCAAGTAAGGGTAAAGCTCGGGATTTTCTACAATACAGCCGATGTTCGCAATAGCCTTTGAAAAATCAGATTTCAGGTCATGACCGCAAATCGAAATTTTGCCTGATGTTGGTTTAATCAGGCCGACCAGCATTCGGATTGTTGTCGTTTTACCTGCGCCGTTTGGACCTAGAAAACCAAACACTTCTCCCCGCTGGAGCTGAAACGAGATGTCCTTGATAATCTCTTTTTTCCGAATCGACTTTCGCAAATTTTCTACTATTAATGTTCCTTGTATATTAGTCATCCTGATTCCCCTCCTCACTAAACACGATCAAAGATGACAAACGCTCTCCAATAAGCTTATAGCCTTCTGAATTCGGATGAAACTTATCGCTGAATAAATAATTGTTTACATTCTGCTCAAACAAATCAAAGACAGGAACCATAATGACCTTTGGATATCCCGCAGCTATTTCTGCTGATTCGAAATTCCACTGACGAACAATAGCAGAAGTCGTTTTTGCATCATCAAGGTCGTTGAACGGATTATAGAGGCCGACATGATAAATCATTGCTTCCGGATTTGCATTCCGGATTTCTTGAATGATTTTATCTAAGTTCTCTAAGTATCTTGCTTTAACTTGATCGTTTTCAGCAGATGACAAATTCTCCAGTGCTCGGCCGCCCTGAAATAAGTCATTTCCCCCGATGGTCATTACAACTGCGTCCGCGGTGCTGACCTGTCTCTTAATCTCAGGCTTCTGAAGCTGTTCGACTACCTGTTCTGAGACTTGTCCTTTAATTGCTAAATTAGAAAGCCTGATATCCTGTTTTGTTTTTCCCTTAAGATCATCCATTAAATAACCCACATAACCTTTACCTGATTGGTCACCTGTTCCCCGCGTCAATGAATCTCCAAGGGCTATAATTTGATAGTCTCCTGAATCATTTACTTCAGCTATATCAGATGTGTCTGATTTAATGGCACTATCAGACTTGCTGAAAAAATAATTATTAATCGTCCATGCTAAGCCAAAAACCCATAAAACAGTCGCTAAAACGGAAAGGATGGCAATAAACTTCGCTGTATTTATTTTCAAACGATCACCTTTTCAATTCATAATAAAAACTAGTTACCCATCAATTTACAGGAAATCAAAACCAATAAGCAACTATGAATGCTTCTATTTTCAGATTAAGAACGCCTGCGTTCAATCAATCGCCATATTTTGCTATAAAAAGACTTGCCTATATAAGCAAGTCTTTTAGATAAGCCACTATTTTTGACCCATAAAATTCATTTTCAGCCATCTTCTTTCCTTCATAGAAGTGTAAAAATAGGCGAAAGCTGAAAGTCCTGCAACTCCAGCTGAGATATAAAGAAGGCTCTCGTTTTGCACATGCATGGATGAAAAGGATCCTGCCATACCAAGCAGTCCAAAATATATCGTGAATTTCTTTTGATTTTCAAATATGGCGAATTCAAACTCTCTTCGCTGCTGATGTTCCTTTGATGGCTGGAACGAATTAAGCAGTTTAGGCACTGCATGAAAGATGGGCTGGGAATAAAGCCAATTTATCAGCAGCTTCCACTTATTCGTGTCACTGCTCTTCAGCCAATGAAGAAAAGCGGGCTTAATCACTTCAAGTGTTTCCTTTTCTGGACATATTGTGTGAATCATCCCTTCAATGGTCACAAAGGAACGGCCCAAAAAAACAAAACGGGTAGGGACCTGGACGGGAAGCGCCTTTACCATATCGTTCATTTCTTTTTTTAACGCAATCATATCAAGCTGCTTCAATTGTGAAAGATTAAGTGATAACGCTTCTTCAAGCACCTTTTCAATGATTCCTGGATTTGCCTGCGGCAATATGAACTCCAATTCTGCAAGAACATCCGCTGCTTTTTTATCATTTTTCATTAACACCGCTTCCAGCAATTCCTGAAAATGCTTTGCATCTTTCTTCGTAATCTCCCCTATCATTCCAAAGTCCAGAAGAACAATTGTCCCATCCTCCTGCAGAAGCACATTTCCCGCGTGTGGATCTGCATGAAAGATTCCAGATTCCAGCCACTGCGGTAAAAAAATCCGAAATAGATTTTCAGCCAGTTCCGATTGATCAATGTGATGCTCTTTAATAAACTCAACATTCGTTATCCTAACACCATCAACCCATTCCATCACTAAAACTTCAGGGGTGCTCAATTCCTCATAGATATATGGAATCTTCAGCTTTTCAAAGCTTTTAAAACGTTCCCGAAAGCGTTTCGCTGAATCCTTTTCTATCATAAAATCCAATTCTCTTCCTATCACATGCTTGAGCTCTTTATACAGCAGCCTAAAGTCAATAAAACCTTTAGGTACAGGGGCTAGGTAATGGGCAAACCAGATAATGATTGAGAGTGAACGTAAATCAACTTTTACAATCGATCTTATCGTTGGGCGCATCACTTTTATGGCTACATCTGTCCCATCTTTTAACTTTCCGCGAAAAACCTCTCCAATAGATGCCGATGCCACTGCCTTTGGATCAATAAGTTGAAGCGTATTTTCAATCGGGCTACCCCACTCTTTTTCCATAACATTTTTCATTTCCTCCCATGACGATGGAGGCACTTGATCAACTAAATCCTGAATTTGTTTAATAAAACCTTTCGGGAGGAGGTCAGCACGAATGCTTAGAAGCTGGCCCACCTTAATCAGCAAACCTTCCAATTCAAATAGAGTTTGACGAAAACGACAGCCAATATTTTCCCATAACTTCTCCCATTCTGACTCTGGTTTTCTTAAAATTCGATACCAATAAACTTGAATCAATACTGAAAATGCCAAGGAAAGAACCTTCCACATGCGATACCACTTGCGCTGATTCTTCATATTAATCCTCCCCCCTAGTCTCTGATCAAATATTGACCTGCCATATCAATCATCATCTTCATCATCCGATCGTACTCAGGTCCAATTTCCTGCTTTTGCAAGGCAAGTATAAACATACTTTTCAGAAATGCCGCCACTGTCTCCTGATCAAAATCCCGCAAATAACCCTCGTCTTTCCACGACTTCACGAAAGCACTCAATTCCCGATCATCATTTTTTGAATGAGCCTCCAACATTTCCTTGGGCAAGGTTCGAAGCAAATGATTCATTTCCTCCGAATTCATTTTTCCCATTAAAGGATTTTCTTCAATAAAACTGAGAACTCTGTGCATCTTTGATTGAAAGCTCTCCCTTGGTGTAAGGCCCGGAACAAGAAATTCACTGAAAAATGCTGTACGCATATCATTTTCAAGCCCCTCCAGAATTTCAAAAAACAACGCTTCTTTCGAAGGATAAAATTTATAAAAAGCTCCTTTTGAAATACCAGCAGCAATTGTCAAATCTTCAACATTTGTTTTACGGATCCCGTGATTGGCAAGCAATTCTTTCCCTTTTTTAATTAGAGTTTGCCTAATTCTCTGTTTTTCCTCATCAGTAAACGCTCGTGGCATTTCTTCACTCCCTTTTGAAATCTGTGTGACTATATTGTTTATATAGTCACAGAATAACTTATTTCATTATTAAAATCCAGTTTTTTCATAATATAAAAAAGCCTGCTCAGATGAACAGACTCTTCCTTCCGAATTCTATTTAGTTATTAATATATTTTTCGAACACTTCGCCGAAATCTTTAATGTGGTATTGCTCACGGACAGACGTCATCCATGTAAAGCCAAAGTCAGTCAAATCTCTGTATGTATCTGCTAACTTGCTATCATCTGTTCTTGAGTTCTGAAGTACATTTACAGCTTTATCAAGACTTTGTGATGCCATATCGATGTAGATGGCATTTTCGTGCGTTGTTTCAGCAATGCGAAGAAGAGATTTATAGAGATCTTTTAACTGTTCAATCTGATCTTTTCTTACATCAATGTCGAACGTTTGATTGCCTAGGCTGAATTTAATTTCAACATCCATATCGATTTTACCGGCTGTTTCAAGCATAACGTTTGAAAATTTATATTGTGCATACGTATAGCGCTTGAGCGTTCTTTTAGAAGAAACGGCATTTGCACCATCTACATGGATAAAAGCCAAATTTGTAAAGCAGTATTCGTCAGCCTTTGTCTTGATTAAAAAGTAAATCTTTTCATTATCCTCGTGCATCACATAATCATCAGCATCTGTTTTGTCATAATCAGCCGGACTGATAATCGTCCCAATATCAGATAAACCTAATGCGTCAGAAGCAAATTTCTTAAACATAGCTTTTCACCCTTTCTCATATGTATTGCATCTCCCTAATTTTAACAGGAGGGCTCACCGATTAAAACTACTTAATAACTGATAACTACAAAATACCTAATAATTTATTAAATTTTTGATAATGAGTTAAAAATAGGTAAAAAGAAACCGATACTTTAGTTGTGCAAATTATTCTTAATAAGAAGGGACATTTCATGATTCTTAAAAAAACAGCTATAATGGTTGCTATGTTACTTTTAACTTTTCTGGGACTTTCAAATTCAATTGGTGCAGATAATCAGATATTAAACGTAAAGGATTTTGGAGCAGCAGGCGATGGTGTGACGGATGACACGTCTGCTATTAAAAAAGCTTTGTATAAAGGGAAAAATAAAAAGATCTTTTTCCCGGAAGGTACGTATTCTGTTTCTGACACACTTACTATAAAAGGAAATACAGATGTCTATGGATCGAAAGCTATTATTAAAGCCAATAAGGAAGGATATACACTTCTAAGAGCTTACGGTGAAAACATTACCATCAGGGATCTCGCCTTTGATGGCAGCGGCTTTGTATTACGCGGATTAACCGTAATGAACGGAAGCAAAAACGTGAGTATTCATTCAGCAGAATTCAAGCATTTTGGCCAGCCATCATCTAAGCCTTATTCGCACTCTACCCCCATTGGCATTCGGATAGAAGGCGGTGTAGAAAACGTGATGATGGATGAATTGATTATTGAAGATGTTTTCGCAAAAAATATTTCATCACATGTTGGCTGGAATCATAAAGTTGCACGCGGAATTTTAATCAGCCCTGCTCTTGAAACGCAGGCGGGCAGCAAGAATATCACGATTCAAAACTCATCAATTTTGAAAATTGGTCCAAAAGACGATGGAGATGGTATTGTCGTACAAGGTTTTAAAGAGAACGTCGATGTTAACATTCTAGGGAATACGTTCGAGAAAAACCATAAACGCGCCATCAAAATTCAATCACCTGGAGCCGTTATTAAAGATAACCGAATTCATAATAGCTTTATGTCAGATAATTTTTATGATACCTATAAAGAAGACAAAACCTATGATATGTGGTCTGCCATTTCTGTTTATGCCAATCATGTAACTGTTGAAAAAAATACAATTACGGGACCTGGCAGCTATTCTGCAGCCATCGATATCGCAGGCGGAAATCATGTAGCTGTAAAGAATAACTCCATTGCAAATGGGTCAGTATCTCAAAGCTCCGATTTAATTCGGATTAATAAAGGGGTCGACGGTAAAAGCCAGTTCAGAGATATAACCATTTCCAACAACTCTTTAGAAAATGGCCGATACGGAGTGAATATGGTCGCAAACGTTTCCGGACTGAACTTATCTAACAACTCTTTTTCCAATTTAAAAAGCAGGACAAGTGCCAATTTAAACGAATAAACGTGCATGACTTAATCTTCTGCATATCTTAGTAAGATGAAACACTTATGGAAAATGCAGAGTAGGTGATCACAAAATGAGCGATGAACAAAAAGCTGTGTTTGGTTCATGGATTCAGGCCATAGGTACGATTACAGCTGCTGTAGGAAGCACGCCATCCAACGTACTAACAGATCAACAGCTTGAAAACTTGAATTTAATTGGGAATGTTCTGCAAGCGACAGGAAATGCAATCCTGGCAGATATGGAAGACTCTCTCACCCTGAACAAAATCGGAAATATGCTGCAGGCAATCGGAAATTCTACCGTTGTAACCAGTATCATCATTGATTTTAATGAAAGGACAAAGCAGCTTTTAGAAATACAAGGAAATTTGCTTCAAGCGACAGGCGGCGGAGTGGCTCTCGCAGATGCATATGAACAGGAAAAGTCTATCGAACAGATGTACAGCATCTATGGCAACCTGCTTCAAGTCATCGGAAACTCCATGCAGGCGCTAGCAGGAAGTATGGAGCTAAAAGGAGAAGATCCAGGTAATATCAATGTTGCCGGCAGCTGGATTCAGGCCATCGGGTCTGTTATTTCTGCTATTGGGGAGACGAAATACAGCTAAAAAAGCAGGGAATTCTATTTTAGAAATCCCTGCTTTTTTTGTTGCAAAATATCCATCCAAGATAAACCTAATGAACGTTACACATATTTATTTAAAGGCTCTTTTCGTAAAGTTTGTTGCTTATAGAAAAATGGTTAAAAACTTTAGTGGATTGGAGCGGAAGGCACTTGACTCCTGTGGGAAATAGAGGGAAATGGGAGACCCCACAGGCATAGCCTGGGAGGCTCCCATCCCTCACAGCGGAAAGCAAGTGCCTGAAGCGGAAATCCACGGGACAATCAATGCGAAAACAGCCTTTTTTAAAGAGAAACCTTCTCCAACTTCTTTAAATCCAACTCTTGCTCATGCATCAAATCTCTTTTTTTCATGTGATGCTTAGCTACAAAATAATAATATAGGGTGCACCAGATAAGAAAAGGAATTCCGCAATACAGAGCCATTCTTTGGTCTGGAATAAATGCAAGGCTAACCATGACAAAAACGTTTGCGAATAATGCAGCTAATGGAACAAAAGGATATAATGGCGTCTTAAATTTTAAATCCTTTATATTTCCCCCTTTTTTCAAGAAGTCTCTTCTTCCTAAAAAATTGGAAAGAGCGATGGAAGACCATACGAATACTGCACCAAAACCTGCGATGGAAAGAAGCCATAAGTAGACTGTGCCTTCCGCGTAAAAACCGGACGATAAACATAGGCAGCCTACAACCAGGCTCGCAATAAGTGCGTTGATTGGAACACCTCTTTTATTTAGCTTTCCAAATTTCTCATTGATCATGCCTTGTTTTGACATGGACCAAAGCATACGCGATGTTGCGTATAAACCAGAGTTTGCGACAGATAATACAGCCGTAATAATAACGAAGTTTATAATATCTGCAGCATACGGAATCCCAATTTTATCAAATACAACAACAAACGGACTTTCTACCAATCCTGCTTGCTGCCACGGAAACAATCCTGCAAGAACAAAAATAGAAAGGATAAAAAAGATTAAAATACGCCAAGCCGTGTTATTAATTGCTTTAGGAATTGTTTTTTCAGGATTTTCACTTTCACCTGCAGCGATTCCTACAAGTTCTGTTCCCTGAAAGGAAAAGTTAACACCAATCATTGTAACTAAGATAGCGGTAATACCATGTGGAAATAGACCTCCATTATCTGTAAAGTTACTGAAAAAAGGAGCTTGCTCACCGCCGCTCATATCCAAAAAGCCAAACATAGCTGCTCCGCCTAAGAGAATAAATGCAATAATTGTAATGACTTTAATGCTTGAAAACCAAAACTCTACCTCTGCAAAACTTCTTGTGGACAAAGCATTAATACCAAAAAGAAGAAGGGCAAATAGTATACACCAAACCCAGGATGATACATCAGGAAACCAGCGTTTCATTAAAATACTGACTGTCAGCAATTCCAAACCGATTGTAACAGACCAGTTTAGCCACGACATCCACCCTACCACGTAGCCTGCTCCCGGTGAAATAAATTTTGTTGCATATGTTTGATAAGATCCGACATTTGGTAATGCAACTGCTAGTTCACCAAGACAAAGCATAGTCAAATACATGACAATGCCTCCAACAAGATAGGCGGCAATTGCCCCGCCCGGTCCCGCCTGGCTAATAGTATATCCCGAGCTTAGAAATAATCCTGTTCCAATTACCCCGCCTAGCGCAATCATAAATATATGCCTGTCTTTTAGTTCCTTTTTTAATTCTTGGCCATTTTCTAACATGGAATCCCCCTTGAATATATTTCTCCCTATTTATGTAAGCGTTAACATTTCCTTATAAAACATATAGAAACATTTAACGCTTTCCCATTTTATCATTATTTATATTATATGAAAATTTATTTTTTTCGAAAAATATATCATTGGAAAAGAAAATAGTTTGAAAGACATGTTTGTATCTTTCCTTTTTAACTTCCTGAATTGGACTCTAGTCTTACAACTGATTTTCACGATACAAAATTCTCTGGCTAACCTTGATATCTTTCTAAATGGTGAAGAGAGGTAGTGAAAAGTTCGTTACCTTTTTTTAAACGTTATGATAGAAATGATTTACGACCTATCTATAAGCCCGATATTAATTAATTCACAAATTCCTGGTTGTGAAATTGTGTATTTTTATGTTAATAATAGGTTATCCATTACAAAAGCGGGTGAAAAGGTTGTTAGCTCATGATCGTCATCAAAATATTATGGAATATTTACGAAATAATAAATCATTAAAGGTCTCTTCGATCACGAAACTGTTCGGAGTATCTACTGAAACAGTACGCAGGGATTTAGAACATCTCGAGAAAGAAGGCTATTTACGAAGGGTAAGGGGAGGCGCGGTTTTAGACAATGTGAACAGTCAAGAAGTTAATTTCACATTAAGGGAAGCCAAAAATATTCAGGAAAAGAAGGAAATAGCAAAAATTGCTGTACAATATGTTACGGAAGGTCAATCCATTGCTTTGGATGTCAGTACAACAAATACTGAATTTGCGAAGGAATTAAAACAGAGGTTTCAAAGACTTACCGTTATCACAAATTCCTTAATCATTGCTAATGAACTTTCAGAAATGCCTCAATATACAATTTTGATGCCCGGAGGTGTACTTCGAAATGAAGAATTATGCCTGGTAGGTCATTTAGCAGAGGAATTTTTTAAGGGGTTTCACATTGATACATTTTTTATGAGTGTAAGTGGTATTTCTTTGACTGAAGGACTTACAGATTATGGGTTGGGAGAATACCAAGTGAAAATGAGTATGCTTGAAAATTCTCAAAATGTCATTGTGCTGGCTGATAGCAGCAAGTTCGATGTTGCATCTTTGTTGAAAGTTTGTCATTTTGACAGGATCGAGCGCATTATTTCTGATTCCAAACTTTCAGAAAAGATACTGCAGAAATACAAAAACGAAGGTATCGAAATTGCAAATATGTCTATGATTGAGGAAAAGTGACCGTCCACTTTTCCTTTTTTTATTTGCCCTTTTCGTATATATTGTTACCCAAAGCGTCCATAAAGTCATGACAGGCCGTGTTTTTCCTAATCCGCAAAATACCTCATTCCCCTCTAACTTCAATAAAACCACGCATTTCTTTGATGAATAGATCGTTAATCCATGGAGTGTAAATAAATAACATTTAATAGTGAAATAGCATAAATGTGTCTATGTGTGTTAATTAACAAAGATTCAACAATAATTTACACAATTATTAAATTAAATCAATAATCACCGAGTATTATTTATTGATGAAAGAGGGTTTTTGTGTAATAAAGTGTTATTTTGTGTATTTCATATAGTTCGTTACAAAAGGCTTTGGATATAAATAATTAATGGGCAAGAAAGGAATTTTCAATTTGGGGATTAAAGGAATTTTGTTTGATAAAGACGGTACACTATTACGATTTAGCGAAATATGGATTCAAATCTCTTATGAAATCATTGATGAGCTACTAATCAGCATTGAGGATAAGCGCAAGACAACATTAAAAGAGAAGCTGTGTCATTCAATAGGATTAAGAAATGGTAAAGTCGATGAAAAAGGTTATTTAGCTTGGGGAACTTCTAAAGATATTGCCGAGGCCTTTAATAAAGTACTGCCAAAAGAAATGCCGCATATGCATCAGTGGCTGTCTGAGCGTTTGTTGGCAAAGACGAAAGAGCATATAGATAAAATTAAACCTGTTTGCGACCTGTCTCTGCTTTTTTCTTCCTTAAAAAATAAGGGGATCATAGCAGGGATCGCTACGGCAGATGACTATGAGAATACAAAACTTTGTTTACAGCAGTTAGGCATATTAAATGAAGTTCAATTTTTAGGAACGGCAGATTTATATAAAAAAAAGCCCTATCCTGAAGTGGTTGAAGAGTTCTGCAAAAAGTTTCATCTAGAAAAAGAAGAAGTTGTCATTGTTGGAGATACAATCATTGATATGCAGCTGGCTAAAAATAGCTGCGCTCGTTTTGGAGTAGGTGTTTTGTCAGGAGTTGGTTCTTATCAAGAACTGCATCAGCTGGCTCACTTTATCATTCCGAGTGTCGATTATCTTATAGATGGAAACGGCAGGTTCATTTGGGAGTAAAGATTATTTCATCTATATCGATACGGCAAGATCATTTATAAGATGAGAAGGAGGTGATCATCACTGGGATTAAAGGAATTATTGGATTCGTTTAAGATATTGCTTAAGCATCATTATTCAAGAAGTTTAGTTTTAACATAAGCATTAATTTCAGAATGAGAACAGAGTGATTATTAAGGCCGTGACTTTGCCGAAAGCATGAATCAGTAAACTTGCAGAGCTATCTGGAAAGAAAAAACGATATCAATGAATGACATGTTTTGACCACTACATTTCATGAAAAGAGGGGTAAATCAATGAGCAAGGACCAATCACAAAATAAAACAAAAGAATTATTGCATGTTGATACGTTTAACCAAGGAATGGACCGACGCAGTTTTATAAAAAAGACAACTGGAGTGGCCGGAGTTGCACTAGGTTTAACTCTAGCAGGCTCACTAACTGGCATTCCTGTAAGTGCAGCATCTATCTCTGCCAGCCCTTCCTTTATTAATCCAAAAGGAAAAAAACCAAATTTAATATTTCCAGTTATCAGTGATGTCCATATTAATGCGGACAGTAATCAAACATTAGAAAAATTTATCACTACTCTAGAACAATTAAATCGGGTAGTTCCAAAGCAAGATGCTTTTGTTGTTGTTGGTGATTTAACAGATAATGGTGTTACATCTGAGTATGATAAGTTTATGTCTGCTTACAATGCCAAAAAACAATCAAGAGCAGTTTCTATGATAGCAATCGGTAATCATGACTACTGGAATGGATTATCAGTATCTGATGCTCAAAAAAGATTTTTTGAGAAAACAGGCATGAAATCTATTTACTACCACAATGTAATTAAAGGCTATCATTTTATTGTTCTTGGCACTGAAGATGGTACAACAGAAGGCAAATTTACAGGAAAGCAAATTGAATGGCTGGGTGAACAGTTAAGACAAGCAAACGCTGATGATCCAAAAAAACCAATTTTCGTCTTCCATCACCAGCCTATCAAAGATACGATTTACGGAAGCGAATGGGGCTTCACAGAAAATAGAGATCTTTTTTACAATACGTTGAAAGAATATCCGCAAGCCATCACTTTTTCCGGTCACACACATTACCCTTTAGATGATCCAAGAATTATCCATCAAAAAGATTTTACTACTATTGGGACTTCTACAGGTGCTTATCTGTGGCTTGATAGCGGAAGAATTCAAGGAGAAGTCCCTGAAGGAGCAGATATCCTGAACCAAGCTCTTGTTGTAGAGGTTTATGACAACAAAGTATTGCTTCATCGCCGCGATATACATAAAAATGCTTGGACAGGAGAACCATTTGAGATTAGCTATCCTGCTAATAAGCGTAAATTTAAATATACAGAAATTCGAGACAAAAATGCACCTTTCTTTAAGCCAAATTCTATGCTTGCCATTGATCATGATAAAACGACGGCTTCAAGCTTAGCAATCATGTTTACCCAAGCTAAAGATAATCTTATGCTGCACGACTATAAAGTATCAGTAAAAAAAGCAGATACAAAGGAAATTGCTAAACAATTCCTTGCGTTCTCAGAGTTTTACAAAGACCCAGTCCCAAATCCTTTGACATTGCCAATCGACGGATTGCTCCCTAATACATTATATGAGATAGAAGTACATGCCCTTGATGCATATGGCAATGTAAGTAAAAATTCTCTGAAAGTATTAGGAAAAACATTGGACGGGGTTGTTAAAGATACAACGATTACCTTATCCAAAAATGTGTTAAATGGAGTAGATGATACTGTAGACGTTACGGTTGAAAATGCTAGAATCCCTCAGAGTGACTGGATTGGTTTATATGAAGTAAATGAAAAACCGGGAGATATCGCTTCAATATGGTGGATGTATACGAAAGTAACAGATGGAACATTTAAAGTTACTTATGATCCAAAAAATAATGCAAATCCAGGCAGATACAAAGAAGGTTCAACTTATAAATTTGTCTATTTCTACGGCAGCGGTTATGAGTCTGTCGCTTCAACAACATTCACAGTAGGAAGTAATGCATAGTATTAGTAAAATCTTAAACATTTAATAAGATACGACAATTTGGTTGACTGATCATAATTAAAGGAGGAAACATCATGTTTCAAAATATCGGCGTACCCGGATTAATTTTAATATTAATCATTGCTCTCATCATATTTGGTCCATCAAAGTTACCTGAAATTGGACGGGCCTTTGGCAGCACACTGCGCGAATTTAAAAGCTCTACTAAGGATTTAATTTCAGACGAAAAAGAAGAAAAAGAACAATCTAAATAAATTGGAACTTTCATTAGTGGAGGTTTTGCTTCATCCCACTGATGGTTAGCTAAAGCCAATCGGACTTTTACGGGCAGTTAACCAACCTTTGCAGCTCAGTGCCATTAAGCCTTACTGCCCGTTAATATTAAGAAGATGTGAGCAGAAAGCTTACATCTTCCACTTTTTTGGAAAGGAGAAAATCTATGACTAATCAAGAAATTCCTTTGCTAGAGCACCTTGAGGAACTTAGGAAACGATTAATCTATACATTGATTGCTTTTATAATTTTTTTAATTGGATCCTTCATTTATGTACAAGAAATCTATGCATGGCTTATTCGGGATCTCGACCATAATTTAGCTGTATTGGGTCCAAGTGAAATCCTTTGGGTATATTTTATGATTTCAGGCGTGATTGCAATTGCTCTAACCATTCCAATTTCCGCTTATCAAACATGGTTATTTGTCAAACCGGCGCTTTCTGTAAAAGAAAGAAAAACAACGCTTTCGTACATTCCCGGACTATTCATTCTTTTTCTTGCTGGTTTATCATTCGGGTATTTTGTCGTATATCCAACTGTTCTATCTTTTTTATTATCCTTGTCTGAAGGGCAATTTGAAATGATATTTACATCTGAAAAATACTTTAAATTCATGATTAATTTGACGTTGCCGTTTGGTTTTATGTTTGAAATTCCACTTGTTGTTATGTTCCTCACTTCTCTTGGAATCATTAATCCTATGATTCTTTCAAAAGCTCGAAAGATGTCTTACTTTGCACTTATCGTTGTATCGATATTAATTACTCCGCCTGATTTTGTATCAGATCTATTAGTTATCGTGCCGCTTTTAGTTTTATATGAATTTAGCGTAACATTATCAAAGTTTGTATACAGAAAAAAACTCAAAATTCAATCAGATCACTTAATTGAATTAAAAAAACCGTCTTAGGTACTTGTACCGCAATCAAAGGGTCCGGTTTCCTATAAATACCGTTCGAATTTTTCAAACGGTATTTATTACTGCCCATTGTTCTATATGAATAGTTCCAATATGCATGGGTTCTAAAAATATGAATCTTTACATATCTGAAGGTTCACCCTCCCAGTTCACACTCCAGCTATTCACATAAAAGGATCATCATAATATGCAGCAGCGTGTACCCCCAATTGTTTGCTTTACCTTATATCCAAATTTTACTACATTAAAATATTTGAATATTTAGAAATTTATCTTTATAATATAAAAAAGGGTAAGGAGATGGTTCTTATGGAAAAAAAGTATTTGCTTAATCCCCCACAACAACCTGATGCAAACATCCTGGATTCTTTATTCGCTGAAATGGTGTTAGACAAAGTTCTTTTTAATTTCCGTAAAGAGCAAATCCATAAAGAAATTGATCAGTCGTTACGAGATAAAAACAGAGAAGAATTCATGCGACTAACTGAAGAATTAAAGAAAATTCCTTAAACTGCTGTATATATATCGGGTAGATAAAATGATCCAGACCATAGAAAAAAGGGAAGAGGTAAAAATACTTCTTCCCTTTTTTCATTAAATGAAGTTAATTCTTCAAATGAAGCAGCATAGGACTCTGCAAGTTTTTTATACAGGATAAAAAAGAAGCAATACCAATCTTGGCCCTGCTTCTTAAGGAACTATTGATTTCTGCAAATACTTATAACTTTATCCTCTGTAAACGCAATGCATTCAATACAACAGATACTGAACTGAACGCCATCGCAACTCCCGCAAGCCACGGGGCTAACAGTCCCACTGCGGCAATTGGGATTCCAAGCACATTATATGCAAAGGCCCAGAATAAGTTTTGCTTAATATTCCGCATGGTTTTTCTGCTCATTAAAATCGCATCCGCAATACTATTCAGATCTCCGCGAATGAGGGTAATGTCTGCAGCTTCCATCGCTACATCCGTACCTGTACCGATTGCCATTCCGATATCCGCAAGTGCTAGAGCAGGGGCATCATTTATCCCATCTCCAACCATCGCAACTTTTTTTCCTGCATCTTGAAGTTTTTTCACTTCTTCTGCTTTTCCTTCTGGAAGGACCTCTGCCACGACATGATCAATCCCTACCTGACTTCCGATTGCATTAGCAGTTCGGTGATTGTCACCTGTAATCATAAACACTTCAATACCCATCTCTTTTAAGCGTGATACGGCTTGCTTTGAAGTTTCCTTTACAGTATCAGCCACTGCAAGAAGACCAGCATATTGGCCATCAATACTGACCAACATGGCTGTTTTCCCTTGACCTTCCAGATCTTCCATAGGCAAAACAGCATTTGAAACATCTACTTCATTTTGTTTCATAAGCTTGCGGGTTCCTACAAGGATCACTTTCTGGTTCACGATCGCTTTTACTCCATAGCCCGGAATGGCTTCAAATTCCTGAGCTTGAGCCAATTCTACCTCTTTAGCCTTTATTCCATGAACAATTGCTTGTGCCAGCGGATGTTCAGATTGCTTTTCTGCCGTCCCGACAAGAGATAGAAATTCGTTTTCTTCGAACGAATTTTCTATTAGAACATCCGTTAATTCAGGTTTTCCGTTTGTTACTGTTCCTGTTTTGTCTAAAATAACTGTGTCAATGTGATGAGTTGTTTCAAGGTGTTCTCCGCCTTTAAAAAGAATCCCAAACTCAGCTGCACGTCCTGATCCTGCCATAATGGATGTAGGAGTAGCTAAACCAAGAGCACATGGACATGCAATAACAAGAACAGCAATCATCGCTTCAAATCCGCTGGCAAATTCACCAGGGTTGACCCAAATAAACCAAACAAGAAAGGTTAGTGCTGCAATTCCGACGACGATTGGAACAAAAATACCAGATATTTGATCTGCGAGTCTCTGAATAGGCGCCTTTGATCCTTGGGCATCCTCAACCACTTTAATAATTTGAGATAAGGCAGTATCTCTGCCTACCTTTGTTGCTTTCATTTTAATAAAACCATTTTTATTTATTGTTGATCCTATCACATTGTCTCCAGCCATTTTATCAACAGGAACACTTTCTCCAGTTAACATGGATTCATCAACGGCAGAATTTCCTTCTAATACTTCCCCATCTACCGGAATTTTTTCTCCTGGTTTTACTAAGAGAATATCACCAGTAATGACTTCTTCAAGGGGAATTTCTGCTTCGTCGCCGTTTCGAATGACCAAAGCCGTTTTAGCTTGGAGGCCCATCAGCTTTTTAATCGCTTCTGAAGATCGTCCTTTTGCTTTTACTTCAAACAGTTTTCCTAACAAAATCAATGTAATTAAGATAGAACTTGTTTCGAAATACAGTTCTGCGGAATGGTGTGATCCAATTGAAATAAAGGCTTGATATACGCTGTAAAAATAAGCTGCTGATGTTCCAAGTGCAACTAATACATCCATGTTGGCGCTTTTATTCCGTAAGGCTTTATAAGCTCCTGCATAAAATTGCTTGCCTATCATAAATTGAACGGGAGTAGCTAGTGCCATTTGGAACCAAGGGTTCATTAAAATTTCTGGTACATATAAAAAAGATGTAAAAGAAAAGTGGCCTGCCATTGCCCATAATAAAGGGATTGATAATAAAGCCGATAATATAAATTTTTGCGTCTGTTTTTTAATCTCTTTTTGTCGGTGATCGATTGCTTCTTTCTCATCTTCCTTAATGGCTGCACCATATCCAAGTTTTTCAACACGCTGGATAATGTCTCCAGCTGAAACTTGTGATGGATCATATTCAACAATAGCTTTTTCCAGTGCCAAGTTTACATTTGCGACTGAAACTCCATCCATTTTGTTTAAGCCCTTCTCAATTCTTGTCGCACACGCTGCACAGGTCATTCCCGTTATGTTAAAATCCTTTTTTTCTTTAACAACATCATAGCCTAGATCTTTTATTTTTTTTTCGAAATCCTGAATAGTAACCTTATCGGTGTTATATCGAATATTTGATTTTTCAAGTGCCAAATTGACGCTGGCATCTTCTACACCGTCTAATTTCTTTAATCCTTTTTCGATTCGAATTGCGCAAGCTGCACAGGTCATACCTGATATTTGAACGCTTGTTTCTTTTAATTGATTACTCATTACCATTTCACCTCTTATACCATATAGGGGTATATTTGATTGAGAAAAAGAAGTGCTATAAAGCAGCACTTTCATCTTTTATTCAACATCATAGCCCTGGTCATCAATTGTTTCTTTAATTTTATCTAAAGAAACTTTTTCAGGGTTAAACGCAACATTAACTTTTCCATCTTCTAAATGTACTTTCACTTCACTGACGCCTTCAAGTTTTCCAACACTGCCTTCCACAGCTTTTACACAGTGCCCGCAAGACATTCCGCTTACATTCAAGTTTACGTTTACCATTTTTCACTTCTCCTTTTATTTTTTCATTAGTTTTTGTATCGTTACAACAAACTCATCAAGTACTTCCATATCACCCTCATTGATCCGGTCAACTACACAGCCTTTTAAATGGCCTTCAAGCAGAATTTTCCCAACACTGTTCAGTGCTGCTTGGGTCGCTGCTATTTGCGTAATAACATCGTCACAATAAGTATCTTTTTCTATAAGACCTTTAATACCCCTGATTTGTCCTTCTATGCGATTCAAACGGGTTACTAAATTTTTCTTTACTGCATCTGAGTGATGACTTTTTCGGGAAGAAGCAATAAAACTGTTATCCTCAATCGAATGATCCATTTTCTCAATATTTTTATCCATTGACTTCCCTCCTTAAAAATAATATACCATACCCCTCTACCCTATGTAAAGTTTTGTTCATCTGCTATTATACCCATTTTTTCAAAAGGCTGTTTTCGCATTGAATGTTGTTATTGGTTATAAATTTTACCCGTAGATTTCCGTTGCAATCCACTTAAGGTTTTAATCATTTTTTCTAAAAGCAACAAACTTTACAAAAAGAGCCTTTCTAAAAGAGCTTACCTAAATAATGAATAAGCTCTTTTTCTGTTTGAAAATTACATTCTTTTAGTTCGAAATTATTCGGCCGGCGATAATTCACTTTCTGTTACCCATTTATGATTTTTAACTTCATCTCCACCGCCGACAGGGGTAAAATCAACCATATAAACAGTCGTATTTTCTGGTGAATCTATTTCAGCTGTTGCACCGTCCATTCCTTCTATATGACTTGCCTCAATAGTAGCTTCTGCCCCTTGTTCCAAAGGCTCGTTACCAGCATCTTTCAGTTCTTCATGAATGACCCATTTGTGATCCTCTACTCGTTCTCCGCCAGTTGTCGGCGTATATGAAACAGTATACACAGTGGTATCATAAGCACCCACAATTGTTGCTTCAGCTCCATTCATACCTTCCATGTGATCTGATTTGATAATTGCTTGACTGCCGACCTCAAAAGCTGGTTTTTCTGCCTCTTTTAAACCTTCTGGAACTTCACCTGAGCTAGAATGGTCCATATTACTGTGATCCATACCTTCCATGTTCTCTTTTTCTTCTGTACTTTCTTTTTTACCAGCGTTTTCATCATTATCGTTGGAGCAGGCACCCAATACTAAGAAAAGAGATGCAAATAACGATAAACTAAGGGAATTATTCTTATTATTTTTCACCATGTTATATTCCTCCTTTACCTTTTAAAGAATCTTATCAATAAAATGTGCAGAAATTGTGGAGGTCAAAACAAAAATAAAACAAAAGATTCATTTTTTGGATGTATTGCATTTATTTATAGATCTCATTAATAATCAAAGTGTATAGGTTGAATTCATTGTGACCTGAATCATATGCTTTCCAAACCTTTATTTATCAATACTTCTTCAAGATTAACTTACATCTCTTTCCTATTTATATGTCTAGATAAACACTATTTATAAAGTTGAAAATAAAATTATTGTTACTTCAAGAAAACTTATGATTCTTCGCAGCTATTAGCTATTTCACATGAATGCTTCATTTTAAGAAGCTCTTTTACAAAGTAGGCTGCTATTTAGACCAAAGAAAATGGCATTTTATATAGACGTCTTAATTATCTATCGCACCCGTTAGAAATTATTAAAAAACATTAAGATTTTTTGGTATAAAAAAGGGGCCAGCCATAAGTCAATATAATGAGTTATGGGCGGCCTCTAATGTATCTGTATTACAAAAATTTATAAAGGAGTTAATCAATCTCAATCTGTACCTTTTTTGTTTTTTTGTAGTTTCATTTAGGTCTTGTAGCTTTTATTTTTCCACTCTCACCTAGCTCACGAGAAAATTCTTCATCCACACGATCTGGTTCTATTTTTAAGTTTTTTGGAGTTTGAGGTAATGAATTTTTACTACTAGATGGTTTATGATTGTTTGATCTTCCCATAATATTGCCTCCTAATGAAATTTTAATCTTTATTAGTATGGCTAAGAATGACTTTTATATATCTTTAGATTTAAACATATAGAATATTAACGAAATATAATTTAATTCAATAAAAAGATGCGTAAACAGCATTGGAATTCTTCACCTAACGCACCCTCCCGTTACCTTAAGAAGAAGGTCTTACTGCCAGGTAATACATTTACATTAATTTCGATACTTAATCATAATATGGAGATGAGGGTTCCAATTTTCTATAAAAAGGAGATGTTTTTTTGCAGCCTTACTATTTTTATCGAGTTAACAACTGGGGACATATCTTAAATTTATTACACCAAAGTTTATATGCTGAAGAAATGGTATGTGCCATGAGCTCTGAACTTTTCCATATACCAAAGACCAAAGACTTAAAAGGGAATCGCGAGATGCATAATCATCTAGTTCCAGCTTCCTATCATCGCGTTACAGCAGTAGGTTCATCCCAGAGACTAGTAAATGGTGAGCAACAGCAATCAATTGTAGAAACACTGGTGGCTTGTATAAAAAATGCTGAAAATCATGATAAAAATGTACGTGAAGGATTAATAACGATGGAGCAAAATGCAAGTCCTGAGTTTAAACCGTTTATTAAAGTAATTATCAAGTGGCAAGAACAAGCTGAATCCTATTTAAATCAAGCAAAAGAATCTTTGCGAACGATGGGTGTTTCGGTTCCTACTGGAAGTGAACAGCAGAGTGGAGAATACAATTATTATTAAAATAATATCAGGTTGGTTCTAGCAACCAACCTCTATTTGTATTGAAATTTATTATTAAACTTACATCCATCAATGAAAGAAGAGAAAATGCCCATTTACTCCGGTTTTCTCAGTATTTAATAAAGAATTAATTTAGGGCTTATATCCGTCATTATGGTTGGATTTATCTAGTTAGAATAAATTTGGACTTTGAAAGCAAAAAGATTTTATACCTCTTCAGCCACTCACATACAAATATTGGTGGATGTCATGTTATGATCGCACTGGTGGATGTCCACATTTCTCATTGAGTTCGACCCTCCCATGCCTCAAAGGGTCTTCGCTCTCAAATTCCTTCGTCCAACCTTTCCATGAGGCGGATGTCAGTTATGCTGCCCGCTCCAAACTCCAATTTCCTTCATTACAGGAATACTGCCCTATTGCATAATATGTTCTTTCAGTTGAACCAAGCTTTTAGAAAATTCTATAAATCATTTCGATGATGTCTAATACAAATAAAATAATAAAAAAACTCCGCTTGAGTTTTAACGAAGCTTTTTTTAGACTTGTCTTTATTTTCTTGTACTAAAATTTACTTTCCAATAACTCCTAAATAATATAAAGGAAAATAAGCTGCAAGACATAATATAGACCCTACTAAAAAAGGACTAATTGTTAATGTTGTCTTTTCATGCTGAGGTTTATAACTCCCTAAAAGGGAGTCAAAAACAGCTGCTTGTGAATTTTTTGATAATGAATCTCCTGTAGAACTAATTAAAAAGGCAAAGAAAACAAAAAGAAAAGAACCAAAAAACATCGTATTTACAAGATTTGTATCAAAATACATTGATACCCCAACAAGTATTCCAAGTTCCAAAACTAATACCAACAATACGAAGAAAATATATTTCTTCAAAATTTCACCCCCATACTATTTTTAAGCAAATATACGGATTAGATAACCAATAGATTCAAAATTTTCAATTATTTGTAATTATATTTTTTATTAGTTGAATAATAACATTAGTTAATATTAGAAACCACACTCTTTTAGAAAAAAGGCTAATTGAACGAGCTTCATATTTCCCTTGGACTTTTTGCATCGTTAATAAAATATCCGTTGTCATCACCTTCTTCCAACGGCAATAAAGGAAATTGTTCTTGAAGATCTAAAAAACATCAGTATATTCAGTTACATAAAAGCAGTTTCGTTCCAAATCTGATAAAAACTCATGCTGCCTGCTCGTTATTATTCCTTTTAAACGAGTAGAGCGACATAATGAAGATAAGTCTTGAATTTTTAACCAAGGCCGAGCCACGACCTTCTTTAATCCACTTTTCAATTTTAGATGTTCTATTTCTTTTCGACATAAAATCACCCCTTTTGATACTCATATCTAAAGGGGTAAAACTTCGCATCTTTTTTATAAACATCGCGACTTTATTTCAAATCCACACCTGCTGAGCTTGTCATAGATTTTACCTATATTGTTCAATAATAAATACTAATATCCAATTTAAAGCATGAATTTTTAACTAATTTCATATTTAACTTTATATCCAAACCCTAAAGCTTTACGCTTTAAAGTAGATAAATAAAAAGGCATCCATATTGGATGCCTATTCTTAGTGTATATATTTAATTAACTAATTTCAAAAAATTATGGTTCAAGTCACATCACTGTAATTTTTTCACCAAATATGTATGGTGGAGACGGTGGGAGTCGAACCCACGTCCAGAAACATCGCCACTAAAGCGTCTACGAGTGTAGTTGATATATTCGCGATTCGCTAACTCGTATGCCTATCAACGGGCGTCGGAGCAGCTAGTCTGATTGGTCTCTTCCTTTATCCCCAGACGGAGGCATCAGGCGTAGCCCACTTAGAGTGAGTCCCTTACCCTACCACATGGGCGATGGAGGGAGGAACCGCTATAGTCTGTTATTAAGCAGCTAAAGCGAAGTTGTTGTTTGATTTGCCAGTTATTATTGGCGTGACGTTTTAACGAGGACGATCCCCTCGACTCGCAACTAAAGCTCGAACTATCCCTGTCGAATCCGTAACGTCCCCATGTTAGTAAGTTCGGCATGGAAGTTAATCCAGCTTCACTACGGGAAGTCCCTTAACGGGAAACGGAAACGCTCATGAAAGATCAGAGCGGATATGAAATTGTGCTGTTCGTCTTACAAGTTCTATTATATCAAATCAGGACAAGAAATCAATTGTAAGTTATTGTCAGTTTATAAATCCTTCTGACGATCGCGGAAAGCTCGTTCCACTTCGCGTTTTGCTTCTTTTTTCTTTAAGTCTTCACGTTTGTCATATTTCTTTTTACCCTTACCTAATCCGAGCAAAACCTTGGCGAATCCGTTTTTCAAGTAGACTTTCAAGGGAACAAGCGCATAGCCTTCTTCTTTTGTCAGTCCGATCAGCTTGCTGATTTCCTTCCGGTGCAGCAAAAGCTTTCTCGTTCTAAGCGGTTCATGGTTGTAGCGGTTACCTTGCTCATAAGGTGAAATGTGCATATTATGAAGAAATACTTCTCCTTGCTGTACTCTGGCGAAAGCGTCCTTTAAGTTAACACGTCCTGCACGTATTGCTTTGATTTCCGTACCTTGCAGAACAATGCCTGTTTCATACGTTTCCTCAATCGAATAGTCGTGATTTGCTTTCTTATTTTGAGCAACGACTTTTCCGGATCCTTTTGGCATGCTAATTCCCCCTTTCTCTCTCTATTACATTAGCGATAGGCTCTATTTTATCAAAATATCAATGAAAAAGGAAGCCGGAGCGGCTCCCTGCATTATCGTTTTTTCTTTTTCACTTTTCGCTTGCTGATAGGTGCATTTTGGAACGATTTTTTCTTCTTTTTCTTTTTGTTCGGATTTTGATTTGACCAACCGTCTTCAACACTGCCGCTGCGTTCTGCAGGTTTCTTTCTGTCATCGGAAGGTTTTTTTCTGCCTCTGCCTTCTTTTGCACCGCTTCTTTTGCCGCGGTCACCTCTGATCACTTTAGGAGCTTCATTTGGAGGGCGGCGTCTTGTCCCTTTCATGCCGACAATTTCAAAATCAACAGCACGCTCTTCCTTATTGACATTAACAACTCGTACTGTAATTTCGTCTCCTATTCGATAAACGTTTCCTGTACGTTCACCAATCATCGCATAGTTGCGCTCATCATAACGGTAATAATCGTCAGTCAAGTAACTTACATGCACCAGACCTTCAATTGTGTTAGGCAGCTCAACGAACATTCCAAAGTTGGTAACCGAGCTGATAATGCCGTCATATTCTTCTCCGACTTTATCAAGCATGTATTCTGCCTTCTTCAAATCATCGGTTTCACGCTCTGCATCAACGGCACGGCGTTCCATGTTAGATGATTGATCAGCAATCATTTCAAGTCTCTCAGCCCAATGAGTTTTCGTTCCCTCATCAATCTTGCCTTCAATTAAATAAGTGCGGATTAAACGATGAACAATTAAATCGGGATAACGGCGAATCGGCGATGTAAAATGAGTATAGAACTCAGTAGACAAACCGAAATGTCCCAGGCTTTCTGGGTCATATTTTGCCTGCTTCATCGATCTCAGCATGACCGTGGAAATTACCATTTCCTCCGGCTGCCCTGCTACATCGTCTAAAATATCCTGCAGGGCACGAGGGTGAATCGTATTTGCTGTTCCTTTTACGGTGTAACCGAAGTTCGTCACAAATTCTAAAAAGCGCTGCAGCTTTTCTGCATTCGGCTCTTCATGAATTCGGTAGATGAACGGAACTTTCATCCAGTGAAAATGCTCCGCAACGGTTTCATTGGCAAGAAGCATGAATTCTTCAATCAGACGCTCAGCAACAGTCCGTTCGCGAATGACTACCTCCTGAGGCTTTCCTTCTTTATCGACAATGACCTTAGCTTCTTTAAAATCAAAATCAATAGCACCGCGTGACATCCGTTTGCTGCGGAGAATTTGGGCAAGCTTTTCCATCCGCTGAAACATTGGGACAAGCGGTTCATATTTTTCGAGCAATTCCGGATTTTGATCGACCAAAATTTCCTTCACATCAGAATACGTCATCCGCTCAGTTGTTTTGATCACGCTTTGGAAAATGTCGTGCTTCACGACTTCTCCTTGGCCGTTAATTTCCATTTCACATGATAAGGTCAGACGATCCACTTTAGGGTTTAATGAACAAATTCCATTTGATAAACGGTGAGGAATCATTGGAATAACCCGGTCAACTAAATAAACGCTTGTTGCACGCTCTAATGCTTCTTTATCGATTGGCGAGTTCTCTGTTACATAGTGACTGACATCTGCTATGTGAACGCCTAATTTGTAATTCCCGTTTTCAAGCTCTGTTACTGTAACGGCATCATCAAGGTCTTTTGCATCTGCACCGTCAATGGTGACAATGACTTCATTGCGAAGATCCCGTCTACCCTTAATATCTTCTTCACTGATGGTTTCTGGTACATCATTTGCCTGTTCAAGAACCTCTACAGGGAATGCCTGCGGAAGACCGTGTTTATGGATGACTGATAAAATATCTACACCAGGATCATTTTTATGTCCAAGGATTGCAATGACTTCACCTTCAGCACTCATTCTTCCTTCGGGATAAGTAGTGAGATGAACAACGACTTTATGTCCTTCAATCGCACCGTTTGATGCTTTTTTTGGAATAAAAATATCATTCGGAATTTTTTTATCATCAGGAATGACGAAACCGAAATTTTTACTTTCTGTATATGTTCCAACGACTTCTTTTAATCCGCGCTCAACGATGCGGATTACCGTACCTTCCTGTCTGCTGCCGCTTGATTCTGTACTGATTCTGACCAATACAGTATCTCCGTGCATCGCATTATTCAGCTCGCTCGGCGGGATAAAAATGTCTCCCTGCGCTTGATCCTCTGTAATAACAAAGGCAAACCCTTTCGCATGACCGCTTACTTTTCCACGAATCAAATTCATGCGTTCAGGCAAACCATAGCGGTTGCTTCTAGTACGCACGACAAGACCTTTTTCCTCCATCATCACAAGAGCTTTTACAAACTCCTTGAATTCAGAAGAATCCTCGATTCCAAAGGCTTCTTCAAGCTCCTGGACCGTTAAAGGCTTATAAGCTTCTTCTTTCATAAATGAAAGCAATTTTCCAATATGTAATTCCATATTATTATCCATTTGCGTCCCTCCTTGGGGGATTATTGCCAATCAAGACCTTCTAAGAACTCATACACATCTTTGTGCAGCTGATCGCGCTCTTTATCAAGTGTGATAACATGTCCTGATTGTTCATACCATTTTAATTGTTTGTTATCTGTTTCTACTTCGTTATAAATAATATTTGCACTATCTGTATTTATCATGTGGTCGTGTCTCGCTTGAGCAACAAATACAGGCGAATAGACCATATCGACATTGTTTCTTACATCAGAAATTAATCCTTGAAGAGCCTTCAGCGTGTTCATCGGTGTTTTTTCAAACTGCTTCATTTCCTCTTCAATTTGCGGTTCTGATTTTCCTTCGAATTTTTTAAAATTGCGGGCATATTCTAAAATCCCCTGATACATCACTTCTTCACTCTTAATGTACATAGGGGCGCACATCGGAACAATACCCTTTACAGGTACAGTGTAACCCAATTTCAAAGAAAACACACCGCCAAGAGATAAACCGGCAACTGCAATGGATTCGTGACCCTTTTCCTTTAGCAGATTGTAGCCGTACATCACGTCCTTCCACCAATCTTCTGGACCTGTATGCACAAGCTCTTCAGGAGGTACTCCATGGCCTTTATACTGCGGTGCATGGCAAGTATAGCCTCTTTCATTCAAATAACGGGCAAGCATTCTCACGTCTGCAGTATTCCCTGTAAATCCATGTAGAAGCAGAACGGCGCGGTCTCCTCCTTCAAATGTTAATGGTTTTGGCAAAACTCGTTTCATATGTAAAATCTCCTTTTATTTAAATCTCATACTTATAAGATTCCATCATCTATTTCTATTTAAACAAACGTTTGATTAAAGGGCAAAAATCTTGATTTTTAAGGGTTTCAGAACGCTTTTCGCAAATAAAAATGAAGATCACTGAATAAATGACAAAAGGGAGCCTGATAAGTATCAGACCCCCGCTCGATCAATGTCATGTATTAAAATCCGGCATAAGAAACCGCAATCGTCAATATAAAGAAAAGAACAGATAGTACGACTGTAGCGCGGTGAAGCACCAAGTCAAGTCCGCGAGCTTTTTGTTTTCCGAAAAGCTGCTCAGCTCCCCCGGAAATGGCACCAGATAAACCGGCGCTTTTGCCTGATTGCAGTAAAACAACTGTGATAAGAGAAATACTTACGATTACAAGTAATGTAATTAATAAAATGTGCATGGACGACACCTCCTAAAACCCAGTTAGCATTATTTTCAATTTACCATATTGACGCGCAAATGTCACTATCATTCAGTAGTTTGTCGTTCTTTATTCTTCAATAATGGATGATGTTCCTTTGAGGGCAAAGCTTCATTATGATATGCTAAGAGGAGTTTGCAGAAAGAAGGGAACACCTTGAAAAACACACGCATCTATCTCATTTTGATCGGTGTTATGCTGATTTGGGGGCTGAATGTCCCATTGCTTAAAATCATAGTTGATAGCTTTATGCCCGTTACCGTGACAGCCATACGAATTTTCACAGCAAGTATATGTGTATTTGTCCTATTATTCTCATTAAAACTATTTCGTATACCGACACTTAAAGAAACAATTTATATTGCCGGCGGAGGATTGCTGAACGTCGTGTGCCATCATTACTTTTTATCAGTGGGCCTTACGATGACTACTTCAACGAACGGCGGTTTAA
Organism: Bacillus sp. UMB0893; assembly: GCF_002858905.1. NCBI lineage: Bacteria > Bacillati > Bacillota > Bacilli > Caryophanales > Bacillaceae > Bacillus > Bacillus sp. UMB0893. The sequence continues at coordinate 282,713 of NZ_PKLB01000006.1, forward strand.
TTCTCGGTCTTGGCCCAATGCTGACAGCTATCTTATCCATTCTTTTTCTCAATCAAAGACTGACTGCTCTTCGTTTCACCGGATTTGTTCTCGGATTGACCGGAGTTGGCTTTACTATTTTGGCTGGAAGCAAAGGAATCAGCAGCATCAATATGGGAGATCTTTATATCTTTATCTCTATCTTTACGCAAGCGTGCAGTTTCATCATAATAAAAAAAGCATGTAAAACGCTTGATCCTCGTTTAATGACAGGCTATATGCTTTTCTTCGGTTCATTAATCCTATTTATCATAAGTCTGATTTTGGAACCAAATGGGTTAGAAAGTCTATACGATGGAACGCCTGCTGTCTGGGCAGTATTTTTCACATCTGCCATTCTAGCAACCGCCATTGGGCATATGACATATAATTATGCGATCGGCATGGTCGGACCGGCAGAAACATCCATCTTCATGAACTTAAGCACGTTTTTCGCGCTGGCAGGATCAGCCCTCATTTTAAAAGAAGCGATTTATCCTGCTCATTTAATTGGGCTATTCTTTATCGTTTCAGGGGTCATATTTGGTTCGGGTGCGTACGAGGAATTCCGATTTCGGAATCGCCGCAATAAACATGAAGCCTCGTCTTCTGGGTAAACAGCTTCCTTTTTGAAGGATGCTGTTTTTTTGTTGGATGGATAATATTTATAGCTTTAAAGAAATTGGATTTTGGTGATTTGCTGTATTCTAATGCTCATTTTATGATATAGGAAAGGAGGTATCATCATTGATAATGAAAGAGAGATGTGAACCGTTAGAGTTGAAGATTTATAAGTGCTTGAGCACTCGAATGGATCTTGATCCAATAGACACCAATCACTTTAATAACCTTGTGAAAGGGTATCATGGAGAGAAGATGTTTGATGATTGGCTTAAGGCAAGTATGAGTGGGGGATTGGTCTTGAATGATCTTTTGCACGAAACAAACAATTCGATTTTCCAGATAGACTCCTTGTTTTTAACCGCTCAAAAGATTTATCTTTTTGAAGTAAAAAACTATGAAGGCGACTTCTTTATTGAAGGTGAGAAGTGGTATTCCGCCTCAAAGCTCGAAATCAAAAATCCCATTTTACAGCTGAAAAGAAACGAATCTTTGTTCAGGAGATTGCTGCAGGAAATGAAATTCTCGCTTCCAGTTGAAGCGTATGTTGTGTTTCTTAACCCCGAATTTCATCTTTATCAAGCTCCCCCTACTTTACCAATTGTTTATCCTTTCCAATTAAATCGTTTTGGAGAGAAATTGAAAATAAACAATCTCACTTCAAAGGGTGTACACTCGAAGCTTGCGGAGAAGCTTTTGTCACTTCATGTGGATGAATCTCCATACTCGCGCTTGCCTGAGTATAGGTATGAAGAAGTGGCGAAGGGAATTGTTTGTGCAAGATGCGGGAGATTGAACCCTTCGTTACTTAAAAACACCGTGTTGTTTTGCAGCCATTGCAGCGTAAAAGAGAGCTATAAAGACGCTGTCTTAAGGAGTTTAAAGGAATTTAAACTGCTTTTTCCCGAAAGAAAAATAACGACTGACCAGATAGATGAATGGTGCGGAAAAATGAAAAATAAAAGATCGATTCAAAGAATTCTCAGTGAGAATTTTGTTAGAGTCGGTTTTGGAAAATCTAGTTGTTATGTTGATAGTAAATGAGGGAGTGTTTATAAGAGAGGTCCTTCTTTGCTGTATTCACACGATTGATGCACTTTTTTCTGGCGAGAGGACACTTTTTCGGCTGCATTCACACGATTGATGCACTTTTTTCTTGAGAGGGATTGCTTTATTGGTTACATTCACACGATTGGCGCACTTTTTTGGTGAGAGGGGCCACTTTTTTGGCTGCATTCACCCGATTGACGCACTTTTCTCAAGTGAGGGATCGTTTTTTGGCTGCATTCATCCGATTGGAGCACTTTTTTCAGGAGAGGGATCGTTTTTTGGGCTTCATTCACGCGATTGATGCACTTTTTTCAGGAGAGGGATTGCTTTATTGGTTGCATTCACACGATTGGCGCACTTTTTTTGTGAGAGGGGCCACTTTTTTGGCTGCATTCACCCGATTGGAGCACTTTTTTCAGGAGAGGGATCGTTTTTTGGCTGCATTCACCCGATTGACGCACTTTTTTCAGGAGAGGGACCGTTTTTTTGGCTGCAATTACACGATTGACGCACTTTTCTCAAGAGAGGGATCGTTTTTTTGGCTGCATTCACACGATTGGAGCACTTTTTTCAGGAGAGGAATCGTTTTTTGGCTGCATTCACACGATTGATGCACTTTTTTCTGGCGAGAGGACACTTTTTCGGCTGCATTCACCCGATTGACGCACTTTTTTCAGGAGAGGGATCGTATTTTTGGCTGCATTCACACGATTGGCGCGCTTTTTTTAGGAGAGGAATCGTTTCTTTGGCTGCATTCCCCATACTAACGCAGCCAAAGTTCTTCTCCCACAAAAAAACTGCCCAGGATCAAAATCCCGGGCAGTTCTCATGCAAACATTATTTTCTTAAGTTATAGAAAGTGTGGATTCCATCGTATCTAGCTGTGTCACCAAGCTGATCTTCGATGCGAAGAAGCTGGTTGTATTTTGCAACACGGTCAGTACGTGATGGAGCACCTGTTTTGATTTGGCCAGCGTTTGTTGCTACAGCGATGTCAGCAATTGTGCTGTCTTCTGTTTCACCAGAACGGTGAGAGATTACAGCTGTGTAGCCAGCGCGTTTAGCCATTTCGATCGCATCAAATGTTTCAGTTAATGTACCGATTTGGTTAACTTTGATAAGGATTGAGTTGCTGATTCCTTTTTCAATACCTTCAGAAAGTTTTTTCGTGTTTGTTACGAATAGATCGTCACCAACTAATTGAACTTTGTCGCCAAGGCGCTCAGTTAATAGTTTGTGGCCTTCCCAGTCGTTTTCGTCTAAACCATCTTCAATTGAGATGATTGGATATTTTGAAACTAGATCTTCATAGAAGTCTACCATTTCAGCAGATGTTTTTACTACGCCTTCACCTGTAAGGTGGTATTTTCCATCTTCTTTGTTGAAGATTTCAGAAGCAGCAACGTCCATAGCAAGTTTCACTTGCTCGCCTGGTTTGTAGCCGGCTTTTTCGATTGCTTCAATGATTGTTTGCAGAGCTTCTTCGTTTGAGCCAAGGTTTGGAGCGAATCCGCCTTCGTCACCTACAGCAGTGTTAAGACCTTTGCCTTGAAGAACTGATTTAAGGCTGTGGAAAATTTCAGCACCCATACGAAGTGCTTCGTGGAAATCTTCAGCTCCAACCGGCATAACCATGAATTCTTGAATGTCAACGTTGTTATCAGCATGCTCTCCGCCGTTGATGATGTTCATCATTGGCACTGGCAATGTTTTAGCGTTGAATCCGCCAAGGTATTGGTAAAGTGGAAGTCCAAGGAACTCAGCTGCCGCACGAGCTGCTGCCATAGATACGCCAAGGATTGCGTTCGCACCTAGTTTACCTTTATTTTCCATACCATCAAGTTCGATCAAAAGGTGATCGATTGCAACTTGCTCAGTTACGTCGAAACCTAATAGTTCAGGAGCAATCACTTCGTTTACGTTTTTAACAGCGTTTAAAACGCCTTTTCCAAGGTAACGGGATTTGTCGCCGTCACGTAATTCTACTGCTTCATATTCACCAGTAGATGCGCCAGATGGAACTAGTGCGCGTCCCATAGCACCTGTTTCTGTGTGTACTTCTACTTCAACTGTCGGGTTACCGCGTGAATCTAATACTTCGCGTGCAAATACATCAACAATGTATGGCATAATTTATTTCTCTCCTTTTAATTGGTTTATTTTTTAATTAATGTTTTACCTGTCATTTCTTTTGGAAGGTCTACTCCCAGCAGGTCAAGCATGGTTGGTGCTAAATCACCCAGAATACCATCTTCTCTTAAGCCGGCAACTTCCTTAGTAACGATTACAGGAACTGGATTTGTTGTGTGTGCTGTCATTGGCGTGCCTTCAAGCGTTATCACTTCATCAGCATTCCCATGATCTGCTGTGATAATCGCTGCTCCGCCCTTTGCAAGAATCGCATCAACGATTTTTCCAAGACATTCATCAACTGTTTCAATTGCTTTTACAGTCGGTTCTAGCATGCCTGAATGTCCAACCATATCCGGGTTGGCGAAATTCAGAATAATTGCGTTATGTTTATCCGCTTCAATTTCACCCAGTAACGCGTCCGTTACTTCGTAGGCACTCATTTCCGGCTTCAAATCATAAGTAGCAACCTTTGGTGAATTAATTAAAATGCGCTCTTCACCTGGGAATTCTGCTTCACGTCCTCCGCTCATGAAAAATGTCACGTGCGGGTATTTTTCCGTTTCAGCAATCCGAAGCTGGGTTAACCCGTTTTGCGCAAGAACTTCACCTAGTGTGTTATCTAAGTTCGTTGCTTTAAAAGCAACATACCCATCTACTGTTTCACTAAAATGAGTCAAACATACAAAATGCAGGTTTTTCGGATGCTTTGGTCCACGGTCAAATGAACGGAAGTCTTGGTTTGTGAATGTGTTCGAGATTTGAATCGCACGATCAGGGCGGAAATTATAGAAAATAACCGCATCATTCTCACTGATTGTTGCAACTGGTGAACCGTCTTCCTTTGTCATAACAGAAGGAATAACGAATTCATCATGGATTCCATTTTTATATGAATCTTCAACTAAGTCAAGCGGATCTGTATAAGTCGGGCCCTCGCCATAAACCATTGCGCGGTATGCCTTCTCAACACGATCCCAGCGCTTGTCACGATCCATAGAGTAATAACGGCCTGAGAGCGTTGCTATCGCGCCCACTCCATACTCTTCTATTTTTTCGTTCAATTGTCTGATATAACCTTCTGCTGTTTGCGGTCCTACGTCACGGCCGTCAAGAAATCCATGAATATAAACATTCTGAACCCCTTCTTCTTTTGCCAGTCTAAGCAAAGCAAAAAGATGGTCAATATGACTATGAACGCCTCCATCAGAAAGCAATCCGAAAACATGAAGGTTTGTGCCGTTTTCTTTTACATGATTCATTGCTGAAAGGAAGGTTTCATTTTTTTCAAATTGGCCTTCTCGAATGGCAACGTTCACACGTGTCAAGCTTTGGTAAACGATACGGCCGGCACCAATGTTTAAATGCCCGACCTCTGAATTCCCCATTTGTCCTTCAGGCAAACCGACTGCTTCGCCGCTTGCCGTTAAAGTAGCATGTGGATACTGATTCCAGTATCGGTCAAAGTTTGGTTTTTTCGCGTGAACAACCGCATTACCCTTCACTTCGCTGCGCAGCGCAAACCCGTCAAGGATAATTAAGGCTACCGGTTTCTTACTCATGTTGTCCTGCCTCCAAAAGCTGTAAGAAAGATTGTGGCTCAAGACTTGCTCCGCCGACTAAAGCGCCGTCGATGTCTGACTCTGCCATGTATTCCTTGATGTTTTCAGGCTTTACGCTGCCGCCGTATTGAATGCGAACTGCTTCAGCCACTTCTTGTGAAAATTGTTCTGCTACAACTGTACGGATGTGGGAACATACGTCATTTGCATCTTTCGCAGAAGAAGATTTGCCAGTGCCGATTGCCCAGATAGGCTCGTAAGCAATGACAGTTTGTTTTAATTGCTCGTCTGTTAAACCGGCAAGTGCTTTTGTTACTTGATCTGCAACAAGATCGTTCGTTTTGCCTGCTTCACGCTCTTCAAGCGTTTCCCCGCAGCAAACGATCGGCACAAGACCATGCTTGAATGCAGCAGCAGTCTTCTTGTTTACTGTTTCGTCTGTTTCAGCAAACATTTCGCGTCGCTCAGAGTGACCTAAGATCACGTAGCTTACGCCTAAGTCTTTAAGTGCAACAGGACTGATTTCGCCTGTGTACGCACCATTTTCTTCAAAATGCATGTTTTGAGCACCGATTTTCACATCGTATCCTTTAGATGCCTCTACAAGACGATCTAAAAAGAGTGCAGGAGCACAAACAACAGCTTCAATATTATCAGAGGAAGGAACTAATCCTTTCACTTCTTCAATAAAGCCCGTTGCTTCGCCCATTACTTTGTTCATTTTCCAGTTACCAGCGATAATTGGCTTTCTCATCACGAACACCGTCCTTAAAAAGCAAGAATTTATTTATCGTTTAATGCGACAACTCCTGGAAGTTCTTTTCCTTCCATAAATTCAAGAGATGCGCCGCCGCCTGTAGAGATGTGATCCATTTTGTCTGCCATGTCGAATTTCTCAACTGCAGCTGCAGAATCTCCTCCGCCAATGACTGTGTATGTATCATTTGCTTCCGATAGTGCTACAGCCACAGCTTTTGTTCCTTCAGCAAATGCATCTAATTCAAATACGCCAAGCGGTCCGTTCCAGATCACAAGCTTCGAATTTTTAATAACATCTGCATAGATTTCACGTGATTTTGGTCCAGCGTCAAGACCTTCCCAATCACTTGGAATGCTGTCGATTGGCACTACTTTAATATTTGCATCGTTTGAAAAATCATCCGCAACAACGACATCAACAGGCATATAGAAGTTCACGCCGTTCTTTTTCGCTTTTTCCATGAATGATTTTGCAAGGTCAACTTTATCTTCTTCAAGAAGAGATTTCCCAACTTCGTGGCCCATTGCTTTAATGAATGTATAAGCAAGACCGCCGCCGATGATGATGTTGTCTACTTTATCTAAGAGGTGATCGATCACACCGATTTTGTCTTTTACTTTTGCGCCGCCAATGATAGCTGTAAAAGGACGCTCAGGATTTGATAATGCTTTGCCCAATACTTCTAATTCCTTCTCTAAAAGGAAACCTGCAACTGCTGGAAGATGGTCTGCGATGCCTGCTGTTGAAGCATGTGCACGGTGCGCTGCTCCGAATGCATCATTTACATACACATCAGCTAGATCAGCGAATGCTTTCGCAAGCTCAGGATCATTTTTCTCTTCTCCTGCATAGAAACGGACGTTTTCAAGAAGAAGGACGTCGCCTTCCTGCAAGTCAGCGATCTTAGCTTTTACAGATTCGCCATATGCTTCATCTGCTTTCGCTACATTTTTGCCAAGCAATTCTTGAAGACGCTCTGCAACTGCATTTAAACGAAGCTCCTCAACGACTTGTCCTTTTGGACGGCCTAAATGGCTTGCTAAAAGAACCTTTGCACCTTGCTCTGTTAAGTACTGAATGGTTGGCAAAGCTGCACGAATGCGTGTGTCATCTGTTACTTGGCCATCTTTCATCGGCACGTTAAAATCCACACGGCAGAAGACAACTTTCCCTTTTACCTCGATGTCTTTTACTGACTTTTTGTTCATCTTCAGGAATTCCTCCTTTGATTGGATTGGTATTGCATACAAAGCAAAAGGGAGGGGGACTGTATTCCCCTTCCCCTTTGAACTCATTATAACCTTTGTTTCGTCTGTATCCAAGTCGCGAAAGACTTAAGGTTTAAAGACCTTTAGAAGCGATGTAGTCAACTAGGTCTACTACACGGTTAGAGTAGCCAGACTCGTTGTCATACCAAGAGATAACTTTTACCATGCTGTCTTCCATTACCATTGTAGATAAAGCATCAATTGTAGAAGAAGCCGGGTTGCCGTTGTAGTCACCAGAAACTAGAGGCTCTTCGCTGTAGTTAAGGATTCCTTTTAAAGCACCTTCAGAAGCTTCTTTGAATGCAGCATTTACTTCTTCAGCTGTTACGTTAGTGTCAAGCTCAGCAACTAAGTCTACTAAAGAAACGTTAGGTGTTGGAACACGCATAGCTCCACCGTTTAATTTGCCTTTAAGCTCAGGCAATACTAGAGAAACTGCTTTTGCTGCTCCAGTTGAAGTAGGGATGATGTTTTCAGCTGCTGCACGAGCACGACGGTAGTCTTTGTGCGGCAAGTCAAGAATTTGCTGATCGTTTGTGTATGAGTGAACAGTTGTCATCATACCGCGTTTGATGCCGAATTTGTCGTTAAGAACTTTAGCGAATGGCGCTAAGCAGTTAGTAGTACAAGATGCATTTGAGATAACATCGTGGCTTGCAGCGTCATATTTGTCATGGTTAACACCCATAACGATTGTGATGTCTTCATCTGTTGCAGGAGCAGAGATGATAACTTTTTTAGCGCCTGCTTCTAAATGTTTCGCAGCGTCTGCACGTTTTGTGAAGAAACCAGTTGATTCAACAACTACTTCTACTCCGCGCTCGCCCCAAGATAATTTCGCAGGATCGCGTTCTGCTGATACTTGGATTGTTTTGCCGTCAACAACCAGGTTGTTTCCGTCTACTTTCACGTCAGCATCTAATCTGCCATGAATTGAGTCATATTTTAAAAGGTGAGCAAGCATGTTAGCGTCTGTTAAGTCGTTAACCGCTACAACATCCACGTTAGGATTTTTTAGTGCTGCACGGAATACGTTACGTCCGATACGTCCAAAACCGTTAATACCAATTTTTACTGCCATAATAGAAATTTCCTCCTTTAAATAAGTGAGAGATTTTTTAAAATATATAATTAGGGATTAAGATCCCTTATTAACTCTTTCGCGGCGCCTTCATCCGTTATGAGAATGGAATCAGCTGCCTGTTTCAGGTACGCCCGAATTGCATTCGCTTTTGATGCTCCGCCCGCAACTGCGATGACGTCCTGAATGTTCTTTAAGTCGCTAAGCTGCATGCCTACAGTCTGCACCTTATGAACAACTTCTCCTGTTTGATTGAAATAATACCCAAACGCTTCTGCCACCGCTTGACCCTTTTCTATCTTTATGTAGTCTTCTGGCAGTGTTTTACGGCGTTCCGCCATTGTCTTAGCGTCTCCTATTCCATGAACAACCATACTTGAAGATTTGATAAGCATGAGCAGCTCTTTAATCGATGGTTCTTCTGTAATTGAGAGATAGGCTTCCTTGCTCAGCTGATCTGGAACATGAAGCAGACGGTAATTCCCCATCGCTCGCTCAGCCATCTTTGCACAGATGGTGTTGGCCTGGTTTTCAACATTCTCTCCAAGTCCGCCTCTGGCAGGAACATAAAGCTGTTCGCGATTTTTGCTGTCCGGCGTCATCATTTCAGCGACAGCTGCAAGTGTTGTTCCACCAGTGACAGCGACGATATTTTCTCCTGTCAGCCGCTCTTTTATGCATGCGACACAGGCTCTCCCCATTTCTTTCTTAACCCATGAGAATTGATCGCTGTCACCGGATACGACGATGACTTTGTTTAGATTCAAACGTTCCTTTAATGTATTTTCCAAAAACGTTAAACCTAAAACATCTTTCATTGTTTCTTCAAGAAATCTTAACAGAGATGATCCTTCCTTCGTTAATGTCATGCCAGAAGGAAAAATATCGATCAAATTTTGATCTTTCAAAAATTGAACTTCCCCTCTTAAAACCCTTTCACTGATCCCCAGACTAGTTGATAAACTGCGACGACCGATTGGCTGCATGAGTCGAATGTACTGAAGGATCTGATAACGTTTTTGCATAACTTGAAGCAGATCAGGCAATAATTTTTTTTGGACTTCTATAATTGACCTCATTTTTAAAATCCCTTTCAAAGAACATACGGGACAAAAAATGTCCCTCTATGACGTAATATGTCCCACTAACGCTAAAAAAAATCATCCCTGCTATATCTTCATTTTAACAGGGTGAAAATGCTTATTCAACTATTGTTTCTTGAATTTTGTCAAGTAACCGCTTTCTTATAAAATCTTTTTTAATTTTACCGTAGCCAAGCATTTTTCCGTCATACTCTACGACCGGAATCATCAGCTGATACTGTTCGAGCAATGCATCATCTTTATAAATATCCACCACCTCAATTTCAATATTCATGCTTTGTTTAAGCAGATTCAATTCCTCAAACGCTTCGTCGCAAAGCGGACATCCAGCTCTTGAATACATTTTGACACGCATTCTATTACACATCCTAATATCGTTTTCTGACAGCTGATGATGCAATTCCTAATTGATCTCTATATTTTGCCACTGTTCTTCTAGAGACATCGATATTATGCTCCTCTGACAGTTTGGCAACAATTTTCTGATCTGACAGCGGTGTGAGTTTATCCTCCCGCCCTATCATTTGTTCAATAATTGTTTTAACAGCAGATGCGGAAATATCTGGAGAAGACTGCTCCAATCCATTTGAAAAAAAGTACTTCAGTTCATAAAGTCCATGTGGTGTTTGAACATACTTCTCTCTAACAGTTCTGCTGACAGTTGATTCGTGAACTTCGATGGCATCCGCAACCGTCTTTAATGTCAGCGGTTTCATAAATAGTTCGCCTTTTTCAAAAAAATCAGTTTGTCTGCGCACTATTTCTTTCATCACTTTCATCATTGTATCTTTTCTCTGATTCAGCGTTTTAATGAGCCATCTGCATTGATTAAGCTTTGAAGAGAGATAATTCTTCACGTCTGCATCTTCTGTAGAAGAAAAATCAGCTTCATATTTTGAATTGATGGTAACGTTTGGGGAAACTTCATCATTAAACATGACTTCCCACTCATCATGAATTTTCGACACAATTAATTCAGGTACGATATAGTTTTCATGGACATGATGATAAGCTAATCCTGGACGCGGATGCAAGGTTTTAATAAAGTCCTGAACACTTTGAATCTCTTTTAAATCAAGTTTTGTTTTCTTAGAAAGCTCTTTCCACGCTTTTTCTGCAAAGAGATAAAAGTGGTTATTCACGATCAGTTCAGCTGTCTTATTCCGTTCAGGCAGCCTTGAAAGCTGAATGGATATGCATTCCTGCAGATTTCTTGCACCTACTCCTGCGGGATCAAGATTTTGCAGGACGATTAATTGTTCATGCAGATCTTCAAGACGAATGCTGAATTTATCAGCTAATAGACTAAGATCGGCTTCTATATAACCATTCGGATCAAGCGCCTGAATCAGAATATGCAGCGCTCTTTTTTCTGTTGCAGACAGCTTCATGCCGAGAAGCTGTGCTTCTAAATGCTGTTGCAAAGTTGAGACATGACTTGAAACGTTTTCAATCATGTCGCTTTTCTTTGACGTACTTGTCGCACGTGTTCTAGATGAGGTATGATACAATACGCTTGAATCTTGCTTTTCTTTTAATTCTACGAGGGGATTTTCAAGGGTAAGATCCTCTATATAGGAGACTAGCTCTATAGAAGAATATTGAAGAAGAGTAATCGCTTGCTTTAGTTCTTGAGTCATATTGAGTTTTAATGATTGCTCTTGAAATAAACCGACTTTCATATCCATAGTTCGTTCCCCCTAAAATCATTTTACACGAAAACGGTCCATCATTGTATGGAAAGAACTTCAAAGGAGAGATATAAATGAGTGAGTTATTTTCAATTCCCTATTTTGAGCAAAATTTTAAAGAGCATATTAAACAAAACGAAAATCAAGTACCAAAGCTTGATGCTATGAATCGCTATTATCGTTCTGTTGTATCAACTCTGGTACAAGATCAGCTCACAAAAAATTCAGTTGTCTTGAAACGAATTCAAAATCTGGACGAAGCTTATAATACAGTCAAATCAGAAAAATAATTGAAAAATTTACCTGTTCACAAAGTGAGCTGCATCCTTTAAAATAGGTATTGTTGAGTCGTCAAGCACGGCAATATACACTTCTTGTCCAGTGCGGCTTACTGGACTCTTACATATTATTTTTTATTCCATTCAAACATGCCCCGAAAGCTTTTGCTGACGGGGCTTTTTTTTGTAAATTTTTTTATATTGCGCTGTTCAATTTGAATATTTTTCACTCCTTAATATGTAAATGAAGAGAGCCGCCTTTCTAAAAGGCGGCTCTCTTTGTTCATTTAAAGGAATCTATCATTTTTGAAAGGACCAGCTAATAAAAACTGGTCCTTTCTCAGGTTGACGCGCTCGAAGGGATTCGAACCCCCGACAGACGTGGTACCGGAAACCACCGCTCTATCCAACTGAGCTACGAGCGCACATATAAACTTTATTGGTCAGTAGCGCTATTATACGATAATATTGCACAGATTAGCAAGCGGATTTTTTGCTTCCAAGTCCTCCAATCTATTTCTATCATAAAGCAGCGGCATTTAAGTCAGAAAAGAGGATATTTTTAAGGTCTGCCGAATATGTTATGTTACAATGCACATATGCTGAAAAGGCCGTTCTCAACCGTTTGAAAAAAAGAAGATATGGGAAACATGGTTACAGTCAGCAACTCGGGGCATATACATAAAAGGTGCAAGAAAGAGCATGAAAGTACAGCGTTTCGTTTGACCTTTATTGACCATAGTTGTATGATGAGAGTACATAAAATTTACCTTTATTTAAAGGAGGAAACACGATGAATTTAATTCCTACAGTTATTGAACAAACGAACCGCGGTGAACGTGCATACGATATTTACTCACGTCTTTTAAAAGACCGTATTATTATGCTTGGCAGCGGTATTGATGACAACGTAGCAAACTCAATTGTTTCTCAGCTTTTGTTCTTAGAAGCAGAAGATCCAGAGAAAGACATTTCCATCTACATTAACAGCCCTGGCGGATCAATTACAGCTGGTATGGCGATTTACGATACGATGCAATTTATTAAACCGCAAGTATCTACTATCTGTATCGGGATGGCAGCTTCAATGGGAGCTTTCCTTCTTGCAGCTGGTGCAAAAGGGAAACGCTATGCTCTTCCGAACAGTGAAGTCATGATCCATCAGCCACTTGGCGGCGCTCAAGGTCAGGCAACTGAAATTGAAATTGCGGCAAAACGCATTCTTTTCTTACGCGATAAATTAAATCAAATCTTATCTGATAGAACAGGCCAGCCTATTGAAGTGATTGCACGCGATACAGACCGCGACAACTTCATGACAGCAGAACGTGCACTTGAGTACGGTTTGATCGATAAAGTAATGACACGCAACACATTACCGGATAAAAAATAAGAGATTGCAGCAGAACGGCAAATTGCCGTTCTGTTTTTTTGTTTTTAGAATGAGCTGCATATGGGTATTTAAGCTTTTCCTCTTGAGTTTGAATTGTGAATCTGCTTAAATTCCAAGATAACGGCCGCCTATTTTTATAAACTGGACTTTCATTTTCAATTTTTGGCCATTAATTTGCAAATATCAGGTTTTTATTTTCATTTTTACAAATATGCCCTTTTAAACCTCATTTTTCAAATATAAAAAAACGGCCCCGCAGGCCGTTTTTCACGCTTCTTGCTTCACATATTCTGTTAAAACCTCTAAAGCTTCTGATTCGTCATGGCCTTCTGCAATGAGTGTTACAACTGAACCGCTGCTGATTGCTAGGCTCATTAATCCCATGATACTCTTTGCATTGACCTTTTTCCCGTCTTTTTCTAAAAAGATATCTGATGAATATCGATTTGCTTCCTGTACAAATAGTGCTGCGGGACGGGCTTGCAAGCCTGTCTTCAATCGAACTTCGACCTGTTTCTCAACCATATGGATCCCCTCTTCTTTCCCCTTTTTATTTGATTGTGACCGGCTGACCATTTCTTAGCTGTTCTGCAATTTCATCCAGTTTTCTTAGGCGGTGATTGATGCCTGATTTGCTGATTTTTCCGCTTGATACCATTTCACCCAGCTCTTTAAGCGTAACATCCTGATACTCTACCCGAAGTCTCGCTATTTCGCTTAATTTGTCGGGCAGTGCTTCAAGACCCATTTTTTCATCGATAAACTTAATATTTTCGACTTGGCGTATGGCTGCACCAATGGTTTTATTTAAGTTAGCGGTTTCACAATTAACGAGACGGTTTACGGAGTTTCTCATATCGCGTACGATCCGGACATCCTCAAATCGGAGCAATGCCTGATGACCGCCAATAATGCTGAGAAAGTCTGAAATTTTCTCTGCTTCCTTTAAATAAGTAATGTATCCTTTTTTCCGTTCAAGTGTTTTACTGTTCAAATGAAAGGAGTTCATTAATTCACAAAGAGAATCGTTATGCTCTTTGTATAATGAAAAGATTTCTAAATGATATGACGAAGTTTCTGGATTATTAACAGAGCCTCCTGCCAAAAAGGCACCTCTTATATAGGATCGCTTGCAGCATTTCTTTTTCACAAGTTCTTCAGAAATGCTTCTGACAAATGTAAAGTTTTCTCCAAGGATATTAAGATCCTCTAATATTTCACGAGCCTTCTCAATCAGCCGAACGATATAGACATTATTCTTTTTCAAACGCATTTTCTTCCGTACAAGCAGCTCGACAGAAACGTCATACTGCTTTTTTAAGAGCGTATAAATTCTTCTAGCAATTGCCGCATTTTCGGTTTGAATGTCCAAAATTAATTTTCGATTCGAAAAAGAAAGGGAGCCGTTCATTCGGATGAGTGCAGATAACTCCGCTTTTAAACAACATTGCTTAATTTCTATGTTGGTTAATTCTTTTTTTGTTTCAGAAGCAAAGGACATCTTTTCTGCACCCTCCATTCCTTATGAATGCATTCGTTTGCACTCTTTATTCGTTAAACTTGTATTCGCATTAATTGATGCTTGTGTATGGTTTTGCAGACGCACTTAGTTCTCAGTCTTGTTCTTTTCTTCTAATATGAAGATACATGACTAATTAGACCTGTAAATTCTGTAAAAACATCAGCCTTCGTTAAACAAGCATTTCATACAGCAGCTTAGCTACCTTTACCGTATCATGACGAATCACATTATTTTCATAGGATACAATTTTATCATGGACGATTTCCAGTCCTAAATCGCGCAGTGCTTCTATGTCATAGTGAACGGGTTTCGCCAGCTCTTCTGCATATAGTGCTTTCATCATATCAGGAATTTCATCATCATTCACTAATATTGTATCGATGAAGTTCATTTTCATATGATCATAGAGGGCTCTGACATGATCACTGGCTGTAAAATCAAGCGTTTCACCAGCCTGTGTCATCACATTGCATATATAAACCTTCTTTGCCTTAGCCTTGCAAACCTCGTCTCCTATTTTAGGAACGAGAAGGTTTGGCAATATACTGGTATACAAGCTGCCAGGTCCAAGAATTATTAAATCAGCCTGACGAATGACTTCAATGGCTTCTTCCAGAGGCTCGATTGCTTCCGGAGTAAGAAACACCCTTTTGATTTTCTTTCCTGAGTAGGGAATTTTCGACTCACCTGACACAATGCTTCCATCTTCCATTTCAGCATGAAGAACGACACTCCGGTTTGCAGCAGGCAGCACCTTTCCACGTACATTCAGAACTTTGCTCATTTCACGTACCGCATGAAAAAAATCGCCTGTAATGTTGGTCATCGCCGCCAAAATTAAATTTCCAAGAGAATGGCCTGTAAGATTACTTCCTTTATTAAAGCGGTGCTGAAATAAATCTTCTACTAATGGTTCTACATCTGAAAGCGCAGCTAACACATTGCGTATGTCACCTGGAGGCGGAATTTTAAGTTCATCTCGGAGCCTGCCAGAGCTCCCGCCATCATCTGCGACAGTCACGATTGCTGTAATATCTACAGGGTATACCTTCAACCCTCTAAGCAATACAGATAAACCGGTGCCCCCGCCGATGATGACTACTTTTGGTTTATTTGAATCTGTCACTTAATGACGGCTTCTCCGCTCAATATCACGGTGTGATACGTGCGTTTGGTAGTCATCTTTATAATGCTTCGCAATGTATTCCGCCAAAGTAACCGATCTATGCTGGCCGCCTGTGCATCCAATCGCAATGACAAGCTGGCTTTTTCCTTCTCTTTTATAATAAGGAAGCATGAAAGTCAGAAGATCCAATACCTTTTCTAAAAACTTCTGGGTCTCTGTCCATTTTAAAACATACGAGGAAACTTCCTCTTCAAGACCGGTTTTCGGTCTCATATGATCAATATAGTGTGGATTCGGCAAAAATCTGACGTCAAATACTAAATCTGCATCAATCGGAACTCCGTATTTGAAACCGAATGACAGCACATTGACAGAGAATGTATGTTCAGCATCTTCAGCAAACTGCTGCAGTATTTTTTCACGAAGCTCACGCGGCTTTAAATCTGATGTATCAAAAATCAGCTGGGCACGGCCTTTCAGTTCCTCAAGCAGTTCGCGTTCATGCTTGATGCCTTCAAGAGGCAGGCCTGTCGTTGCAAGCGGGTGTGAACGGCGTGTTTCTTTGTAGCGAGTAACCAATGTTGTATCCTTTGCATCTAAAAACAAAATTTGCGGATTGATCCAGGTTGTTTCTGCGATGTCATCCAGCGCCTGAAATAAACTTTCAAAAAACTCACGGCCGCGCAGGTCCATGACCAGGGCTACCTTATTCATTTTTGAGCCTGATTCTTTCATGAGCTCCAGAAATTTCGGCAGCAATGTAGGCGGAAGGTTATCAACACAGAAATAACCTAAGTCTTCAAAGCTTTGAATGGCAACTGTCTTTCCTGCTCCTGACATGCCTGTAATGATGACCATTTTTATGTCTTGTGCACTGCCTGTACTCATGCCAATCGGCCTCCTCCCGTTTTTTACGCTATTATATAAATGAATGGATGTCTTATTTTGATGATTACTGAGGATCTAAGCGATACGCCAGTAATTCAAAATCAGGTGTATACGTAAATGTGCCGTATATTAAGCCGGCACCTTTCATCATAAATTCAAGAATATGATGATCACCGGGAGCCATCGGCAAAGCCCCGACTTCTTCAGTACTATGCCACTGAAGTTTGCCTTCCTCAGACTGTGCAACATTCTCCCCGGTAAATTCTGAAGCAAAAAACGTAAACATCATCCACTCTGAGACAATTTCATTTCCATCTTTAATGATAAAGGTAAAGATGCCTTTTATTTTTGGGTTTTTTAAATATATGCCTGTTTCCTCGCGATATTCTCGGATGACAGTATCTTTAATCGATTCTCCCTGTTCCATTTTTCCGCCAGGCGCCACCCACCATCCTCTTCTCGGTTTTTGCAGGAGAAGAATTTTATTGTCCTGTACTAACACGCAATTCGTTACTCTTTGCAAAAGTCTTTCACCTCTGGGTTTGTTCGGGTAGGTATATACATTTATTATTATACTATTTCAAAGACAGCCTCACAATGAACGCAGGCTTTGAATGGACTTATTTTTTAGCTGGAATCTGAGAATGATTGTATTTCGGGTGAAAGGTATAAAAGGTTTCAAGGAAATGTACAAAAAAAGGAGTACGGGAAAGGGCGCCCGTACTCAAAAGTTTATTTATAAAAGGGGGTCAATTACTATTTATATAGTACCCCATTAATGTTTCAGTGGTGTTACAGGATAGTTAAAACCGAGTTACGTTTTTGTTAACAGTTTAAAGCAGCAATGAAATCTAGTTGGCTGCTTTGATTTTTTCCAGCAATTCTTCTACATAATGCTGAGCACTTTGAGCTGCAATTGAACCATCACCCGTAGCAGTTACAATTTGGCGCAAAGATTTTTCGCGAATGTCGCCTGCAGCAAAAATGCCCGGCACTTTCGTTTCCATTCTTTCATCCGTCTCGATATAGCCGTTTTCGTTAGTGATGCCAATAGAAGCAAACGGTTTTGACAGCGGCAGCATTCCAATATAAATGAATACACCATCTGCATTCATTTCAGTCTCTTCGCCGGTTTGAGTGTTTACAAGTATTGCACTGCCAACCTTGCCGTCTTTTTCATTGATTTCTTTAATTGTATGATTCCAGATAAACTCTACTTTTTCATTATCAAACGCGCGCTGCTGCAGAATTTTTTGAGCGCGAAGCTCATCGCGTCTGTGCACAATTGTCACTTTAGTTGCGAAACGTGTTAAATACACACCTTCTTCAACCGCTGAGTCGCCGCCCCCGATGACGATAAGCTCTTTGTTTTTAAAGAAAGCTCCATCACAGACTGCACAATAGGAAACCCCTCGTCCGCCTAACTCTTTTTCGCCCGGAACACCGATTTTTTTATATTCGGCACCTGTTGAAATAATGATTGAGCGGGCTTTATATTGCTTGCTGCCTGCTACAACTGTTTTGTATTCCTCGCCGTCAATAATTTCTTTTATATCACCGTATGCATATTCCGCACCGAATTTCTTCGCATGGTCGAACATTTTAGTCGATAAATCCGGTCCAAGGATATGATCGAAACCTGGATAGTTTTCAACATCCTCAGTATTTGCCATTTGTCCGCCCGGAACGCCGCGCTCAATCATCAAAGTCGAAAGGTTCGCTCTGGATGTATAAACGGCTGCCGTCATTCCTGCAGGACCTGCACCAGCTATAATCACATCATAAATTTTTTCTTCAGACATACTAGTATCACTCCTTGCGTTCGCAGCAATTGATCATTTATGAACTTGCTTTTCATCATACTCCTATCCTATAAAAAATAAGCTCACCATGCCATCTTTTTGCTCACGACCATAATTTCTTAATGACGGTAGAATACTTCGAAAGAGTTTTGCCGGAAATCGAATATTGCTTCGCCATTTCTGTCTGTGTTACTTTAAACCCATTTTCTTTTTTCCACACATATTCGAGTGCCCCTGCCCATGCAAGATGATTCTTAAGCGGAAGTTCTTCTCTTTTTGCTTTTAAGGCTGTTTTTAAGAAAAACAAATAAAGTTCTTCGTTGAGAGTTTTATTATTTTCAAACAGCACTTGTGCAGCTTGATACGTAAACTTCAGTTTTTCAGAAACACTTTTTTTGATCTCTCCATTAACATGCGCAATTGCGAGATCCATAAACTCTTTTTCAAAGGATGATTGCGGAACTTTTGCTGTTTGGAAAACATGAATCTGATCGAGCTGCTTCGTTTCAGCGGCTAAAAAGATTGCAAGCAGACGCTCTTCAATCGACATGCTCATCGGTCTTTCCGTTGATTTCTCCTGTTGTGCCCAAGGTTCAGATCCTGCCTTATCAGGGTTAACATCCATGACCCGTTCCCAGCATGTTCTTGCGAAGTCTTCTTTTCCAGTATGGTAAGCGGAATAAGAAAGCCAATAGTAAAATGTGTCATCGCCATCAAAGCCTTGTCTATAAATCGCTCTCAGCCATTTATAAGCAAGTTCGTACTGGCCGACCAATGCAAACGTCGCTCCCAGCTTATAGCGGTGTTCAAATAGAATAGGATAAATTTGCCCAAGTCTTTGCGCTAACTCTTCTACTTTATCATCCTGCCGTTCATAATAGTAGAACACGAGCAAATTGCAAAGCGCATGCAGATTGCCGGGATTTTTGTCCAGCACCATATTTAAATAAACTTTAGCCTGTTCAACGTCTCCCGTATAAAAATAAGCCAATGACAAATTATTATACGCTGACCAAAACTCAGGAAACTCAGTGACAATCTCTTTTAACATCGAAATAGCCTCTTCTAATTTCCCGTTTTCAAGCAGCGATTTTGCTGTATCCTGTTTTACGATTAATTCATCCGAATCCAAATAAGCATCTTCTTCATCTGCTCCCTCAATGGTCAGCAAATCAAGGAGATCTTCCGTTTCTTCAATAAATTCACCGTTTGGTTCTTCTGTTTTATAGTGAATCGCACATTTATAGGCTTCATGGAAGAGTCCTAAATGCGCATAATTATTAGCCATAAAATAATGGCATTCTGTTAATGCTTTATCTATATTTGTAAGAATATATGTTAATAGCTCATTAGACTGCTGGTATTTCCCAAGCTCGGTATAGATGGATGCAAGCTGGCTAAGCATAACAGCATGATTCGGCTCAAGCTGAATCGCACGCTGAATCCACTTGCTGGCTCTCATTAGATCGCGTTCCCGATAGGCTTTCATGCCCTTACGGTAAAAGTACTGTCCGTCTTGGAAGAAAGGAACAATCTGAGCTTTTTTTTGCCTGTTAATCGACTGTTTTCCCACTGAAATCCTCCATTTCTTTACTTCTGCCGTAGGTTAGTATACCACACTGGGCAAGTACCACAATAGGATTGGTAAAAATTATTAAACGCATTGAAAAAAACAAGGATTTCGCCTTATATACCTTGTCCTAGCTTAGGCAAAATGAAAGTGAGGCAAACAGGAAAGGAGTAATTTTATGAAGATAATGTGGAAACAGTAAAATCTGCATCGAAGGTACGGATTTTATCATTTGGCCGAATCATGATTGATTTTGGCCGGATACTATTGATTTTCGGCCGGATTTACTAATAGTTTGGCCGGATTAACTTCGTATTTGGCCGGATAAATTAAAGAAGTAGCCGGATTATGTTTTCTTTCTTTCTGAAAAATTAATAGAAGCCCCCAATCCTGGGGACTTCTCTACTAACCTTCATTTTTCGTCGCATGCCGTTCTTCAAGCACGTTCAGTACATCATCAAGCGGCAGCTTTTGTTCTCTCAGCAGGACCAGCAGGTGAAACAGCAAATCGGCTGTTTCCCATTTCAGTTCATCGGCGTCTCGGTTTTTTGCTGCTATGATTACCTCGGCTGCTTCTTCTCCGACTTTCTTCAATATTTTATCAACGCCTTCAGTAAATAAGTACGTCGTATACGAACCTTCAGGGCGTTCTGCCTCTCTCTTTGCAATCAGCTTTTCTAATGTGTTTAGAATTTCAAAGCGCCCTGCAGCAGAGGGATTGGAATCTCCCAATACATTCTCTGTAAAACAAGAATAAGCTCCAGTATGACAAGCTGGACCAGCAGGCTTTACTAAAACGAGCAAAGCATCCTGATCGCAGTCATATCTTAAGCTCACAACCTCCTGAGTATTGCCGGAAGTCGCTCCCTTATTCCAGAGCTCTTGTCTTCTGCGGCTATAAAACCATGTTTCTTTCGTTTCTGCCGTTTTCTGCAGTGATTCCTCATTCATATAAGCTAGCGTAAGTACCTCTTTACTGACTGCATCCTGGACGATCGCAGGGACTAAGCCATTTTGATCAAATTTTACTGATTCAAGATTCATCTGACATTCACTCCCTGCGTTTTCAAATAGTCTTTTACTTCTCTTACGGACGTCTCTTTATAATGGAAAATAGAAGCCGCTAATGCCGCATCCGCTTTTCCTTTCAAAAATGCCTCGGCAAAATGCTCTGCGTTGCCGGCACCGCCTGAAGCAATGACAGGTACGGTAACAGCTTCGCTTACCATTTTATTTAATCCAAGGTCAAAACCGCTTTTCTCGCCATCACTGTTCATGCAGGTCAGCAGAATTTCTCCCGCTCCCTGCCGAACAGCCTCCTGAGCCCAATCAACTACTTCCCGCTCAGTGGCTTTTCTTCCGCCATGTGTATAA
Source organism: Bacillus sp. UMB0893 (assembly GCF_002858905.1). Taxonomy (NCBI): domain Bacteria; kingdom Bacillati; phylum Bacillota; class Bacilli; order Caryophanales; family Bacillaceae; genus Bacillus; species Bacillus sp. UMB0893. The sequence continues at coordinate 303,950 of NZ_PKLB01000006.1, forward strand.
ACAAAGTACTTGCCGCTCTCTTCATCAAATCTTGCATCAATGGCTACAACGATACATTGTGAGCCAAAAAAGCGGGCGCCTTCCGCTATCAATTCAGGTCGCAAAACAGCAGAAGTATTAACGGAAACTTTGTCTGCACCTGCACGAAGGATATTTTTCATATCAGTCAGCGAGTTAATGCCGCCACCGACAGTAAACGGTATCGCAAGCTTTGCTGCCACTCGTTCAACAACGTCAATCATTGTTTTCCGGCCTTCATGTGAAGCAGAAATATCTAAAAAGACAAGTTCATCTGCGCCTTCCTTATCATAAAAAGTTGCAAGCTCTACTGGATCGCCGGCATCTCTCAGCCCTAAAAACTGAATTCCTTTTACAACCCTGCCGTCTTTTACATCAAGACATGGAATGATCCGTTTTGTGATCATGCACGTCCCACCTCTTCCAAAGCTTGCGAAAGAGTAAATTGGTTTGTATACAAGGCTTTGCCTACAATCGCACCCGCAACTCCATCTTTTTGACAGGCTGAAAGCTCAACTAAATCTTCGAGCGAGCTCACTCCTCCAGATGCAATCACTTCTTTGCCTGTAACCTTTGCCATTTCAGAAACGGCTGCAATGTTTGGTCCTGAGAGCATGCCATCAGTTGCAATATCCGTGAAAATAAACACCTCTGCACCTGCTGCAGCCAGTCGGGCACCAAGATCGGCTGCTTTTACAGTTGAAGTCTCAATCCATCCTTCTGTAGAAACAAAGCCGTCTTTTGCATCGATGCCAATTGCTATTTGACTGCCATACTTGGCAAGCATTTTTTTCACAAAATCAGGATTTGAAATCGCCGAGCTTCCTAAAATAACGCGGGATACACCATTTGAGAGGTAATACTCAACATCGTCTTCGGTCCGAATGCCTCCTCCTATTTGCACGTTCGCATCCAGCTTTTGTGCTGCTTCAAGGACGTGGCTGTCATTCACTCGTTTGCCTGCTTTAGCACCGTCTAAATCAACCATATGAATCCATTTTGCCCCTTGCTCTGCGAATACCTTTGCCATCTCAAAAGGTGAATCGCCATACACCGTTTCCTTTGCATAATCGCCTTGAATAAGACGGACGCATTTCCCGCCGCGCATATCGATCGCAGGATAAATTATAAATTCACTCATGATTTCACCTTCTCTTCCACAATATTGACAAAGTTTCGCAGAATCCCGATTCCTAAATGACTGCTTTTTTCCGGATGAAATTGCGTTCCGAAAATATTCTTATCGCCAACAACAGCCGGAACCTCAACACCATAATCTGCACTGGCCAAAACAGTGTGATCTTTCTCAGCTTTTACATAATAAGAATGCACAAAGTAAGAATAACCTTCTTCTATTCCTTCAAGCAGATCGTTTTGAACATTCATCTTCAACCGATTCCAGCCCATATGAGGTACTTTCAGCTGTTCTTTTTTCATCAGCTCTTCAGGAAAATGAACGACTGTTCCTTCTAAAAGAGAGAGCCCTTCTGTCAAACCATTTTCCTCACTGGATTGGAAAAGCAGCTGCATACCCAGACAGATGCCAAGCAGCGGTTTCCCTTCACTTGCAATCTTCTGAATAAAGTCTTTTAGTTTCGTCTCATTTAAAATCGCCATTGCATCCTTAAAAGAACCTACGCCCGGAAGAATATAACCCTCCGCATTTTCCAGTTCTTCGGGGGTTTCTGATATAAAATAGCCAATGTTCAGCCGTTCTAGCGCCTTGCTGACACTATATAAATTCCCCATGCCATAATCAATGATTCCGATCATTTATAACATTCCTTTCGTAGACGGCACTCCTTTAATCCGCGGATCGATTGTTGATGCCTCATCAAGCGCTCTTCCCAATGCTTTAAAAACCGCTTCAATCATATGATGGGTATTGCGTCCGTAATGCACAATGACATGCAGGTTGATCCGTGCTTCAAGTGCAAACTTCCAAAGGAATTCATGAACAAGCTCCGTATCAAAGCTTCCTACAGTTGAATTTGGAAACTCGCCTTTAAATTCAAAGTGAGGTCTGTTGCTTAAATCAATGACAACCTGTGCGAGTGCTTCATCCATAGGGACCATTGCTTGACCATAGCGCTTAATTCCTTTTTTATCACCCAATGCCTCTCTAAAAGCCTGTCCGAGACAAATGCCGATATCTTCAGTTGTATGATGGCCGTCGATATCTGTATCGCCAATTGCTGCGACTGTTAAATCAAATTGACCGTGCTTCGTAAATAAATCTAGCATGTGTGTCATGAAAGGTACGCCTGTATTCAATTCGGAAATCCCTTCACCATCAATCGCTAAGGCAAGAGATATATCGGTTTCATTAGTTTTTCTTTGCAGGCTGGCTGTTCGTTCCATTTTGTTTTCCTCCTATTTTAAGCGCTCTTCGATTGCGCGGGCATGTGCTTCTAATCCTTCTAAACGAGCGAACGCTGCTATTTTTCCTGCAGAGTTCAGAAATGCCTTTTCACTATAAGAAATAATGCTTGATTTTTTCACAAAGTCATCGACATTCAGCGGGCTAGAAAACCGGGCGGTTCCATTCGTAGGCAGCACATGATTCGGGCCTGCAAAATAATCCCCGACCGGCTCTGAACTGTATCTGCCTAGAAAAATGGCTCCAGCATGCCGAATGCTGCTAAGTAAATCCATTGGGCTTTCTGTCAGGACCTCGAGATGCTCAGGAGCAAGCTCATTTACGGCCGAAACAGCCTTTTCCATTGTATCTGCCACATAAATGCATCCGTACTGTTCAATAGAAGGACCGGCAATTTCTTTTCTCGGAAGGTCTTCAAGCTGTTTCTCTACTGCAATTGAAACTGCTTCTGCAAGCTCCATAGATGTTGTCACAAGCACACTTGAGGCAAGGGCATCATGTTCAGCCTGGGAAAGCAAATCCGCTGCCACTTCATTTGCCTTTGCCGTTTGGTCGGCTAAAACAACAATTTCACTCGGGCCGGCAATCATATCGATATCAACATATCCAAATACTTCTCGTTTTGCGAGAGCTACATAGATATTTCCGGGTCCGATTATTTTATCGACCGGATTAATTGATTCTGTTCCGTATGCAAGAGCTGCAACGGCTTGAGCTCCCCCCGCTTTGTAGATTTCTTTTACACCAAGCTCGTTTGCCGCAACAAGCACACCTGCAGGTAAAGTTCCAGATGAATCAGGAGGCGAAATGAGGACAATCCGCTTTACACCTGCTGTCTGTGCGGGAATGACGTTCATTAAGACGGATGATGGGTATGCGGCTGTACCCCCAGGAACATAAACCCCGACTGCATCAATCGGTGTTATTTTCTGTCCAAGCATCGTTCCATCCTCTTTATAAGTGATCCACGATTCCCGTTTTTGCTTTTCATGGAAAAATCGAATGTTGTCAGCTGCTTCTTTGATGATCGAAATTAGCCCTTGATCAAGCTCTTGATACGCAGATTCAATTTCAGAAGCAGATACTCTAAGATCCGCTAAACGAACAGAATCAAATTTTTCTGTATAGGAAAAAAGAGCTTCGTCACCCTTTTGTCTGACATTCTGAATGATTTCTTTTACAGCTTCGCGCTGTGCTTCTGTGCCTGATTCAATGGAACGCTTTAAGGAAGCTTTATTTCCTGATAATCTCTCAATTCTCATTCTGTTTCTCCCTCCACAACCGCTGATAACCGGCTGACCAGCTCATCAATCTGAGCATCTTTCATTCGATAGCTGACCGGATTTACAATTAGACGGGATGTGATGCTGCAAATTCGCTCCAGTTCTACAAGCCCATTTTCTTTTAATGTCTGTCCTGTTGATACAATATCCACAATTCGATCAGCAAGCCCGATCAATGGTGCAAGTTCAATCGAACCGTTCAGCTTAATAATTTCTACCTGCTCACCTTGCTCGCGGAAATAAGAAGAAGCCACCGCCGGATACTTCGTCGCTACTTTTGGCGCAACCACATCAGATCCGTTTGCCTCCGGAAGCCCTGCAACAGCCAGGTAGCAGTCACTAATATTCAAATCCAGCACCTCATAAACATCCCGCTCTTCCTCAAGCATGACATCTTTACCGGCAATTCCGATGTCCGCTACACCATGCTCGACATAAGTCGTTACATCCATTGGCTTTGCTAAAATAAAACGCATGTTTTCATCCGGAACTTCTAAGATCAGCTTTCTTGATTCATCAAACTCAGGCGGCAGCTTGTAGCCCGCTTTTCGGAGCAGGTTGGCCGCTTCATCAAAAATTCTTCCTTTTGGCATCGCAATTGTAAGCAAATTATCCATCCTGCTCTTCCTTTCTGGAACCAATAAAATAAGCAACATCTGCATATTGTTTCGTGTAAGCATCCACATCTTTCACACCAGAGATGTCCTGCATGATCACTCTTTTTTTCTGATTGCGCAGATCGGCTGTGAATGCAAGCGCCTCAGTCCGTCTTTCCTGACTGTAAAGCACGCAATGTATGGCTGGCGTCAGCTGCTGTTCTCCTAGCGATTCAATCAGCCGGTCAAGCCTGATGCCGAAGCCTGTAGCTGCTGCCGGAGTATTGAACCTTTCAAACAGCTGGTTGTACCTTCCGCCATTTCCAAGCGGAAAACCTACATTTCCAGAGTAGACTTCAAACAGTATTCCTGTGTAATAGCTCATATGGCTGACGATATTTAAATCAAGCTTTAACGTATCCAATACACCAAAATCCTCAAGATGCGACCAAAGCTTCGCCAGTTCTCCGGCAGCCTCTTTTCCTTCTCTGCTTGAAACTAAATCTGCCGCAAGTGCCAGCTGATCCTGTCCCCCTCTAAGCTGCAGGAGCTCAAACAGTCTGCCTTTGTCAATTGAAGATAGCGGCAATGACTTCACATGCTCGCGATAACCGACATAATTTTTTTCATATAAGTATCTAATTAATACATCCGCACGTTCTTGATTCCCAAGAATCTCTTTAAATAAAGCATTTGCATAGCCTATATGACCAATTGCCACTTTAAAATCGCGAAGTCCTGCTTCTTTAAGAACAGCAATCATTAAAGCGATCATTTCTGCATCAGCACTTGTAGTAGCGTCCCCAATCAGCTCAGTGCCGATCTGCTCAAATTCCGCAGGACGCCCGCCTTCACGCTGCTGTGCACGAAAAACATTCGCATCATAAGCTAATCTAAGCGGATAATTTTCTTGATAAAACCTTGATGCAGCAACCCTTGCAATTGGCGCCGTCATGTCTGGCCTAAGGACAAGGGTATGTCCTTCCTGATCAAGCAATTTAAAAAGCTGACCATCTAAAATCGCAGATTGAACACCGACAGTATCGTAAAACTCAAGCGTTGGCGTTTCAATAAATTGATAGCCCCACTTCTCTATAGCACCCGTCATCTTCTGACGCAGCTGTTTTTTCGTTTCAAATAATAAAGGTAATGTATCTCTCATTCCGAGAGGTTTTTCAAACATGAACATCCTTTTGGCACCTCTTTCACAAAAAGTTCCGAATCCTTTAGTTCGCTAATATAGTAACATGCTACCAAAATAAAGCTACATGTGCAAGTAAAGATATCTCTTATCATTCTCTTTTTTTAACGGTTTTCCTCTATATAAAAATGTTTAAACAAACGTTTGATTATGTTTAAAACGGGTAAATAGAAAGTATTATTTCCCCCGATTCATATAGAAAACCGGCCGAATGTTTATCGGCCGGTATTTTTTTTAGCAAGGTCATTCAATTTTTTTCTAGCTTCACTTGACCATTTCATCTCGTTCCACTAAGAAAAGCGAACATTTTCTTATGCTTTCCAAAATAAGAAACCCGCAGCCTTATTATCCGAATCGCACCCCTTACGATCCGATTGAGTCAGCTTATGATCTTGGTACAGGGTTTTATGATCCAAAATGGCTGACTTATGATCCGAAAGCAAAACCCTGATCCCAGTTCTGCTCCATATAAAAAAGACACCAGCCCTATAGCTGATGTCTTTGATCTTTATACTTTTTCAAAAAAAGAATCCTGCTCATTTCGCAGCGCCATTTCTTCCTTCGTAAAAATGACTCTCATTGGATTCCCGCCTACAAAGGCTCCTGCTGGAACATCCTTATGCACGAGTGTTCCTGCTGAAACGATGGCCCCATCTCCAATTTCAACTCCGGGCAAAAGGGTAGAATTGGCACCTATCATGACTTCATCCCCTATCACAATGTCGCCCAGTCTGTATTCACGAATTAAATATTCATGCGCAAGCAGCGTTGTGTTATACCCAATAACCGTGTTCCGTCCAACTTTTATCTTTTCAGGATACATCACATCCAGCATAACCATCAGTGCAAACGATGTATGCTCACCCACCTTCAACCCGAGAAAGTTCCGATACATCCAATTTTTCAAAGAAAGAAAAGGGGTGTAACGGGCAAGCTGAATGACGATAAAGTTTCGAACAACCTTCCAGAATGGGACAGTTTTGTAGACATGCCAGAGGGAATTCGGGCCTTCAACAGGATATCTCGTCGTTTTTCGCACGATTATTCTTCTCCAAGCACATTCAGCAAATCACTCATTCGATGGAGCATGTAATCAGGCTTAAACCGTTCTAAATGCTGGATGCCTTTAATTGTCCAAGCTACTCCTGCCGTTTTTGTTCCAGCAGCTTTGCCTGAATCGATGTCATGATGATTATCTCCAACCATGATCGCTTCCTCAGGCAATGACCCGAGCTGTTTTAATGCAAGCAGGACAGGCTCCGGATGCGGCTTTGCATGCTCCACATCATCGAGAGTAACTACTGTTTCAAAGAATTGATCTAAACCTGTAAGCTTGAGACCCATATTTACCGTCTGGCGGATTTTTGTCGTAACAATCCCTAATTTGTATCCCTTTTCGTGCAGCGTTTGAACCGTTTCATAGACCGTTTCAAACTGCGTGACCAATGCATCATGCTGATCGTGATTGAATTTCCTGTAGACCGCTATCATTTCATCGACGCGCAGAGGATCCATTTTAACAAACGTTTCGTGAAGTGTCGGTCCAAGAAAAGGCAAGACATCTTCACGTCCATACTTGTTCGGATAATACAGGTTCAGCGTATGCAAAAATGATTCAATAATTAAATCATTCGTATTAATTAAAGTTCCATCCAAATCAAATAATACTGTGTTAATTTTCATAAGTTGCTTCCTTTCTGGCTGTATGTTCAAATCGGTTCCAAATGGCGGCAACTGCCATTGTTAACACAACAGCTGCTACAATCCTGATCAGCAGCAGCGGCAGAACCGGAATGCCCAGCGGCACGAAGATCAGTGTATCTTCAACAACGGCATGACAGGATACTAGAAAAATAAAAGCAAGCGTCAAATCCTTATAGCTGACTCCATCCTCTTCCACCGCTTGAATCATCACACCAGCTCCGTAGGCCAAGCCGATCGTTAAGCCGGCAACCATCGTCATTGATGTGTTTTCTTTCATCCCAAGCATTCTTGTAACAGGTGCCATCCAGCGAGAAAAAACAAGTAAAAAGCCTTTATCTTTCAGCACCTGAATAATAATCATGAGTGGAATAACGATTAAGGCAAGCTGAACAATTCCGAGTCCAGCTTTCGTAATGGCGCTTAAACCAATTTCAAAAGCGCCTTCAGGCACAGAGCTGTCCTGAGGGATAAATCCATACTGAGCCATCTCCTGGCCGCCCTGCCAGAAAAGATTAATCATGATGGCTGAACCAACCGCGAGTCCGATCCGAACAGCGAGAATAATCCAAAGTTTCATTCCAACTTTAGCTGCAACTGTTGATTCAATTATCAAGTTATGTGAAAAAGAGAGCATCACTGCTAATATAAAAACTTCCTTTACAGATAAATCTAACGTTAAAATTGCTGCAATGCCAGCATACAAATTCAGCATATTTCCGAGCACGAGCGGGATGGCCGCTTCTCCTGATAAGCCGAAAATCCCCATCACCGGCTGAATTAATTTTATCAGCCATGGCAGCACAGGTGTGTGCTGAAGCAAGCTGACAATCAGTGTAACCGGAAAGATAACTTTTCCAAGTGTCCATGTCGTCTGTAACCCTGCCTGAAGTCCTTTTCTTACACTATTAATCAGTAACATCCCCTTACTTAGCTGATTCTAAGTATCTTTCTTTTGAATACCCTTTGACTCTTCTGTAAATTAATACAGCTATCGCCACTGCAATTAATACGAGTGAGATCACCTGTGCTATTCTTAGAGATTCTGTTAGCATCAGGCTATCTGTCCGCATCCCTTCAATGAAAAATCGTCCGATTGAGTACCAGATAATATAGGTAAGGAATAGTTCGCCTCTTCGAAGGTTTGCTTTTCTGAGGAGCAAAAGACCCACAAAGCCAACAAGACTCCATAGAGATTCATATAAAAACGTCGGATGATAATAAGTACCGTTAATATACATTTGATTAATAATAAACTCAGGCAAAAATAATCCTTCTAAAAATTCTCGGGTCACTTCTCCGCCGTGTGCTTCTTGATTAATAAAGTTTCCCCAGCGTCCGATTGCCTGCCCTAAAATGATGCTTGGTGCACCGATGTCAGCAAGTTTCCAAAACGAAATGCCTTTTATTTTAGCGAAAATATAGCCTGTAACAAACGCACCTAAGAGTCCTCCATGTATCGCCAAACCGCCGTTCCAAATTTTTACGATGTCCCCAGGATTTTGAGAGTAATAATCCCATTGGAAAATAACGTAGTAAATCCGTGCACAAATTATTGCGATTGGAATGGCAAACAGCACTAAATCCACAAACGTATCTTTATGAAATCCTCTTCGCTCACTTTCACGGACGGCAAGCCATAGGCCAAGCAGTGCCCCAATCCCGATGATCAGCCCATACCAATGAACCTGTATTGGTCCGAGCTCCAAAAAGACCGGATCGATTGGCGTTAAATTCTCCTCCATTGTATCTGCTCCCCCTTATAAATATTATGCATCGTCATGTTCGGTATCTGTTATAACGTCTGTTAATTTATTCGTAAATTGCTCTGCTGCATTCAGTCCCATGCGTTTCAGTCTGAAATTCATGGCAGCTACTTCGATAATAACGGCTAAGTTACGGCCTGGGCGAACAGGAACTGTTAATTTAGGAACTTCTGTATCAATGATTTTCATTTTCTCTTCATCAAGTCCAAGTCTGTCGTATTGCTTTTTTGCATCCCAAATCTCAAGATCAATAATCAGTGTGATTCGTTTAAAGCTGCGCACTGCACCTGCACCAAACAGCGTCATGACATTAATAATGCCAAGACCGCGAATTTCCAGAAGATGCTCGATTAAATCAGGCGCATTCCCTACCAATGTGTCCTGATCCTCTTGGCGAATCTCAACACAGTCATCCGCTACTAAACGATGCCCGCGCTTCACAAGCTCAAGAGCTGTTTCACTTTTACCGACTCCGCTCTTCCCGACAATCAAAACGCCTACCCCATATACATCAACTAAAACACCGTGAACAGCAGTAGTTGGCGCAAGCTTGCCTTCCAGGAAGTTTGTTAAGTGACTTGATAAACGGGTCGTCTTAAGCGGAGATCGCAGCACAGGAACGGCATTTTCTTCAGATGCATCAATCAATTCCTGCGGTATCTCCATTTCTCTTGAAACAATAATAGCCGGTGTTGAATCTGTACACAGCTGCTCCATCCGGAATTCCTTTTCCTCTTCAGTCAGCTTTTGAAAAAACGTCAGCTCCGTTTTACCGAGTATTTGCACGCGCTCTTTCGGGTAATATGTAAAAAAACCAGCCATTTCGAGCCCTGGCCGAGACAAATCGCTCGTTGTAATTGGACGATTGATTCCTTCCTCGCCGCTAATTAACTCTAAATGGAATTTTTCAATTAAATCTTTTGTGCGAACTTTCGCCATCTTCCTGCTCCTCCTTTTCTCTTCAAGGGGTACGATTAAAATCCTCTCTTATTTTAGCACTTTTACCTATTAAACGGAAACGCGGAATTCAGAGCAGAACCCCGGTGATTCTACTTTCTCTATTAATTTTTAAAAAGATCGGATATTCACCGCTACTCTATCGCGCTTTCAACAATATATTAGTTTGTAAAGACTTTTTACTAGGAGGATTAACAGTGAAAATTGCAGTAGATGCAGGTCATGGTTATACAACATCAGGGAAAAGAACGGCAGACGGAATGAGAGAATATGAATTCAACCGGGCGGTGGCAAATGAAATGCAGCAGCTGTTAGGCGGCTATGAAAATGTTTCAGTTGTTTTCACTCATTCTGACACTCGGGACGTTCCGCTAAATGAACGCACAAATAAAGCTAATGCAGGAAAAGCAGATGTATTTATCTCGATTCATGCGAATGCTTTTGGAAACGGATCGACATGGAATAGCACCAAAGGTATTGAAACGTATGTTCATGACTCTAAACCGCAGGAATCTTTTGCACTGGCAGAAGCGGTTCAGAAGGAGCTGATTGAAAAAACAAAAAGAGCTGACAGAGGTGTTAAGCTCGCCAACTTCCATGTCCTTCGCGAAACGAAAATGCCGGCCATTTTAATAGAGTGCGGCTTTATGACAAATCAAGAAGAAGCACAAGCACTGAAATCTGCTTCATATCGTAAAACGTGTGCAGAAGCGATCACTGAAGCTCTTGCAACATTTTATAAGCTGAAGAAAAAACAGGCTCCTCCGCCAAACTCACCATCGGGAAAAATGTACAAAGTACAAGTCGGTGCTTTTACTGAAAAACAGAATGCAACAGCACTTGCCAATGAACTGAAAAACAAAGGATACAGCGTCAATGTTTTGTATGAATAAAAGAGCAGGGACGGCGCGTTACATTCGCTGTCTCTACTCTTTTATTTTTAAGAGAAACCTTTCTTTTGGAAGCTGCTTCTTTGAACGAAATTTATTCAGGTAAGGCGAATAAGTATCTACCTGTATTTCATTTTGATCCGGTTTGAAAAAGAGCAGCCGCATAAAGCCATTTCCCCCGCTTTTTTCAGCCTGATAATTCGCCAGCAGCTGGAATACTCTTTGTTGGGAGGAAATTTTGGTTTCTAAATATCCCGTTCCATAATAATGTCCGGATAATATCAGTTTTACGTTTTCATTTTTGAGAACAACATTATTGAATATCTCCTCTCCTGCTTCGCTTCTTACATTTTTGAAGGTTAAATAATCATGAAAAGCAAGGATCGCCCTATGATTACTATATTCATCCAGTACTTTATTCAGCCAATTCATGGCGCTGCGGTTCAAATCCCATCCCATATAGATCATAATGTATGGCTGATTATGAATAGTAAGAAGATCATAGTGGCCGCGATTATTTTCAAAGGATCCCCCGTAAAAAGGCTGCCGAATAAAGCGATGATACCCAAAATGATCTGTAAATGATTTATAAGGCTGATCAGAATGTAATAAATCATGATTCCCAGCAAGAACCCCATATGGAATTCTCGTCATATCCAGCATTTTCAGGATTTGATCGGTTCTCTCCCATTGCACATCATCTGTTGAATGATCAACAAGATCCCCCGTGTGGAAAACATACTTAATATTGTATTTCTCTCTATTTTCAATAATCCATTGAATTTGTTTAATCATAATTTCAGGATACATTTTCGCGTAATATTGCGTATCAGATAGCCACACAACCGTCGCATCGCCTTTCTCAAAAGGAAACTTTGCATAAACAGGAGATGCAAATAAACTAAACAGAAGCAACACTTGAACAGCGGCAAGAACTGTTTTTTTCATAACCTTCACCCATTTTTATCTTGCCCATCTGCTGGAGGCTTATGTTTCCGATTTACTTTTACCGCCATTAGTCTATACTAGAAGTGGAAATTTAATAAATGCGCAAAATTTTATACCCTCTCAATTATTGAAAAAGGAGACTTACATATGCTGAAAGATTTTAAAAAGTTCGCGATTAAGGGGAATGTCATTGATCTTGCTGTCGGGGTCATTATTGGAGCTGCGTTTGGAAAAATCGTCACGTCTCTTGTCAATGATATCGTTATGCCAGTAATAGGCATCCTTTTAGGAGGGGTTAATTTTACAACGCTCGAATATCATTTTGGCAAAGCCATCGTAAAATACGGCGTCTTTCTGCAGACGATTCTTGATTTCTTTATTATTGCTTTTTCCGTCTTTCTCTTTATCCGCTTTTTTGAACGATTTAAAAGAAAAGACGAGCAAAAGCCTTTACCAACTTTAACAAATGAGGAAAAACTGCTGGCTGAAATACGTGATTTACTAAAAAAAGATGTACAGCATGAAAAGGAATTTTAAAAAGCTATACTTGAACCAAAATTATTAAACAGCACTTAAAAACGGCGGGATCAAAATCCCGCCGTTTTTCTATTTCTTTTTACTTTCGCGCAAAGGTTCTACTACGCCTTTTTGAATCAGCAAGTGAAGCAGCGAGATGACAATCGATGCCAGGACGGCTGTTCCAAATCCATCAATATTGAAGGAATCCCCCATAATAGCCTGTGCAATCATAAGTGTAATAGCATTTATGACAAACAGGAAAAGACCAAGTGTTAAAACTGTAACAGGCAGTGTCAATAAGATTAAAAATGGTTTTACTAATACATTTAATACAGAAATTAGCAAGCTGGCAATGATGGCAGCACCTACTCCGCTAATATGAAACGATTCAAAGTACCCTGATACGACAATTAATATGAGGGCATTCACCAAAATACTGATGGCCCATCTAATCATGCTTAATGACATCTCCCTCATTTGGAACCACAAAGGTCATGATCAGGTAGATAAGGCCAAATGGGAAAAATGCGGTTGTTAACAATAAAATGACAAAAAGAATTCTCAGCAATGTCACATCGATTTGAATGTAGTCAGACAGTCCTCCAAGAACACCGCCAAGCATTTTTTTCGACTTGGACCGATACAGCTTTTTTTTCATATAAGATTACCTCTCTTTACCTTTTAGTAAGATCGAACCTGTTTTCGAATCTGCAAACACAGACATGGTTTGATCGCTTGCTGCTCTTGATTTCACGCGTAATTCCTTCTGAATCGTTTCGTTCTTTTCATAAAGAACCTCCAGATCCGTCAGATCAGCGGATAATGTTCCTAAGTTTGATTTTAGTTCACCATTAATTTTTGCGTTTTCTGGAACGTAAATGTCAACGTTTCCTGTGGCTGTTTTTGCATATAGGGTATGGCACGTTTCATCGTCAAGCTTAACGACAATATTGCCATTAAAGCTTTGCACATCCATTCTCGCGCTCTTTCCATTAATGTGGATGAGTCCATTGATTGTCTCTGCTTCCGTGTGCTCTGAATCTATGTTCGTAAGACGGATCTGCCCGTTTGCTGTCTCCGCTTCAATTTTTTCCGACTTGAAAGACAGAACTGATATCACACCGTTTGCCGTTTTCGCATTAAAATCCCTTACTTTTAAATGTTCCCCTCTGATTGGACCGTTAAACAGCTTAATTTTAATAAGCTCATACTGGTTTTCAGGGACATAGATAGTCATGTTCACTTTAATTGTCTTCTTTTCAGTAAAAAAACGAAATTTAGTGCCGTCTAATGAACAATCCACACTTTGCATAAACATTTCTCTAGCACGTTCCTGGTCTTCTGCACGGTAAATTTTCGCTTCACATTCCACCCGAACATCATTTTGTGTCCACGATTGAAGGTTTACACTGCCGCTAACCATCTGAATATCAAGATCACGCACTTCTGCATCCTTGAACTGATAGATGTGCTGAACATTAAGGGAGCTGCCAAAATTCAAATCAAGATCGAGCTCTTTCACTTTTTTTACCGCTGAATCGAGATCTAGCTCTTTGACTTTTTTTACTGCCGTATCGATAAAACCAACAAGCTTTACAGAAAGCGAAGATTGCGGAGACTTTTCTTTTTCAACAAAAGGATCCTTTGAAAATACTTCTGTAGACAAAGCGGTTTTCATTGAGTCCTCTTTATGTTTATATTCTTCTTCCAGCTTTTCAATGAGTGTCAATGCCTCTTCTGCAGATAGTTTTCCTTGCTCAACAAGATTTAAAATGCGTTTAGTCTGTTCTTTCACTTTTTCCATCTCCCTTTTCCCTTTATGTAGTGACTTTTCTAAAGCGTCGGTGCTTTACAATCATATTTATCGGATGTGAATGGGTCTGATTACGAATAACCGCTTTGCAAACACATCCATTAATAGAAAAGCTTTGAGCAGATACCCAAAGCTTTTTCTCAGTTAAACAGTTTTTAGTATTTTTATGCCCATCACGATATTATAAATAAACGCAACAAGGTTTACGATTCCGACAAGAATAAACCCAAAAATCACAATCCCGAACGCGAAGGCTTCAGGAGAACTGAACATACCGGCAAACAGAAACAGAAAGAATGGGGCGATAATTGTAACAACTGGAATGATATGTGACAGCAGTGATTTTTTTGCATGCCGTTTTACTTCATGCTCATCTGCAATAAAGTAGACGATGATCGGAAACAAAAACGGTGCGAAAAAAATGCTGAAATAACATAGGGATGATAGCAATTTATTAGTTTGCAATTTCACTCAGCTCCTTATAATAAGTATACGATTGATGAAGGGAGAAGTTTCATTAAATTTATATTTAAGATAAAACGGAAGACCTGGAATTGTATTTTCACTGAGGATAGGCTGAAACTAGTCAATACCAATGAAAAAGACCCTTAAAAAGATTTTAAGGGCCATTTCTTTATGCTTTAGCAACTGCTTCTTTTTCCTTTATCGCCTTTTTCATCCGGTCACGATCTCTTATTAGGATTGGGCTCAAATACTTTCCGGTATAAGATCCGTCAACTTTGGCTACTTGTTCAGGAGTTCCTGTAGCAACGATTTGTCCGCCATGATCTCCGCCTTCTGGACCAAGGTCGATTAGATAATCTGCTGCCTTAATCACATCAAGGTTATGTTCAATGACTAAAACAGTATCTCCATTTTCAACCAGACGCTGAAGCACTTTAAGAAGCCTGGCAATATCATCAACATGCAATCCTGTAGTTGGTTCATCGAGAATATACAGGGAACGGCCTGTTGAACGGCGATGCAGCTCAGAAGCGAGCTTCACGCGCTGAGCTTCTCCTCCTGATAGTGTCGTTGCAGGCTGGCCAAGCGTTATATAGCCGAGACCTACATCATGAATGGTTTGCAGTTTCCGCTTTATCTTAGGGATATTTTCAAAGAATGAAACAGCATCTTCAACCGTCATTTCTAAAATGTCTGCAATATTCTTATTTTTGTATTTCACTTCAAGTGTTTCCCGATTGTATCGTTTGCCGTGGCAAACCTCACATGGCACATACACATCAGGCAGAAAATGCATTTCAATTTTAATGATGCCATCACCTCGGCATGCTTCACAGCGTCCGCCTTTTACATTAAAGCTGAACCGGCCTTTCTTATAGCCGCGCACCTTTGCTTCATTTGTCGTTGCAAACACGTCACGAACATCATCGAATACACCTGTATAAGTAGCAGGATTTGAACGGGGTGTCCGTCCAATCGGCGACTGATCAATATCAATGACCTTATCAAGTTCTTCGATTCCTTTAATCTCTTTATGCTCGCCTGGTTTTGTTTTAGCTTTGTTCAATTTCTGAGCGAGAGATTTATGAAGGATCTCATTTACAAGCGTGCTCTTTCCGGATCCGGATACACCTGTGACAGCCACAAATGTACCCAGAGGGAATTTAGTTGACACGTTTTTCAGGTTATTCTCGGTTGCACCTTTGATTTCAATATAACGGCCATCTGGCTTGCGGCGTTCAACCGGCAGCGGAATGAATTTTTTGCCTGATAGATATTGACCAGTGAGTGAATTGTTATCATTCATCACATATTCAGGTGTACCTTCAGAAATGATTTGTCCGCCGTGCACACCTGCACCGGGACCAATATCAATCAAATAATCAGCGGCTAGCATGGTGTCTTCATCATGTTCAACTACAATCAGCGTATTACCGATATCTCTCATACTTTGAAGCGTTTGGATGAGCCGGTCATTGTCACGCTGGTGAAGTCCGATTGAAGGTTCGTCTAATATATAAAGAACTCCGGTCAGTCTTGAACCGATTTGAGTAGCAAGCCTGATTCGCTGAGCCTCCCCCCCGGACAAGGTTCCTGCTGCCCTGCTTAAAGACAGGTAATCCAATCCGACATTATTCAAAAAGCCAAGACGCTCATTTAGTTCTCTCAAAATCAGTTTTGAGATCTGCATCTCTTTTTCCGTCAGGTTCACCGATTGAAAGAAATCAACAGCTTCATGGACAGATAAAGAAGTCACGTTTCCAATATGATTTCCATCCACAAGCACCGACAGGCTTTCCTTTTTCAATCGATGTCCTTTGCACTTCGGACATGCTTGCTGAGCCATGTATTTTTCCATCTGTTCACGAATATAATCTGAGCTCGTTTCTTTAAAACGGCGTTCAACATTTCGTATCACACCTTCAAAAATAATATAGTTTTCACGCACTTGTCCGAAATCATTTTGATAACGGAAATAAATTTCGTCTTCGCCGCTACCATATAGAATTTTATCCAGCAGATGGGATGGGATATCTTTGACTGGAACTTCCATCGGAATACCATAATGATTGCACACAGCTTCCAGAAGCTGAGGATAATATTGTGAGCTTGTCGGTTCCCAAGGTGCTAATGCACCCTCCTTCAAACTTAAATCTTTATTTGGCAGAACGAGATCAAGATCAACTTCAAGCTTTGTTCCGAGCCCATCACACTCATTGCAGGCACCAAACGGACTATTAAAGGAGAACATTCTAGGTTCAAGCTCGCCAATAGAAAAGCCGCATAGAGGACAGGCATGATGTTCACTGAATAAAAGTTCTTCTTCTCCAATCACATCGATCATAACTCTGCCTTCACCAAGAGTCAGTGCCGCTTCTAGCGAGTCTGCAAGACGTGCAGCGATTCCCTCTTTTATCACGATACGGTCAATGACAACTTCGATCGAATGCTTTTTGTTCTTCTCAAGTGGGATATCGTCACCGATTTCCATCATTTCTCCGTTTACCCGAACCCTTACATACCCTTGCTTTTTAATATCATCAAATACTTTGACATGAGTTCCTTTTCGGCCAGAGACAATCGGCGCAAGCACTTGAAGCTTTGTCCGTTCAGGATATTCGAGTATCCGATCGACCATTTGCTCAATTGTCTGAGAAGATATTTCAATGCCGTGATTCGGGCAAGTCGGTCTTCCAATTCGAGCAAACAGGAGTCTTAGGTAGTCATATATTTCTGTAACTGTACCGACAGTTGATCGCGGGTTGCGGCTTGTTGTTTTCTGATCAATTGAAATGGCTGGAGATAGCCCTTCAATCGAATCGACATCAGGCTTATCCATTTGGCCTAAGAACTGACGGGCATAGGCAGATAAAGATTCTACATATCGGCGCTGGCCTTCCGCATAAATCGTATCAAAGGCAAGAGACGATTTGCCCGAACCGGATAAGCCTGTCAATACGACAAGCTTATCGCGCGGGATGGTGATGTCTATATTTTTTAAATTGTGAGCACGAGCACCTTTCACAATAATTTTGTCAATTGCCATCTACTTTCATCCTTCCGCTTTTAGCTCTAAAATCAGATCACGCAATTCAGCCGCACGCTCGAAATTCAAGCCTTTTGCAGCCTCTTTCATTTCTGATTCCATTTGCTGGATTACCTTTTCGCGTTCTTTCTTCGTCAATTTGCCGAGCTTTGGAATTTGATTATCGTACTCTTCTCCATCTTCAGCTGCAATTGTTGCACGAATTGCCTCGCGAATTTGTTTCTGTATCGTTTTCGGTTCAATCCCATGCTTTTTATTGAAAGCCTCCTGTATTTCCCGGCGGCGCTTTGTTTCATTTAAGGCAATTTCCATTGATTTTGTCATTTTGTCAGCATACATAATAACGTGACCATTCGAGTTGCGGGCTGCACGTCCGATTGTTTGAATAAGAGACCTTTCCGACCTTAAGAATCCTTCTTTGTCTGCATCCAGAATGGCGACTAAGGAAACTTCAGGAATATCCAGCCCCTCCCTGAGCAAGTTGATTCCGACCAGAACATCGTATTTCCCAAGCCTCAGCTCACGGATGATTTCGATCCGCTCAAGCGTTTTAATTTCAGAATGCAAATAGTTGACTTTAATTCCAATATCCTTAAGATAATCCGTTAAATCCTCGGACATTTTTTTCGTTAATGTCGTAATAAGAACACGTTCATTACGTTCTGTCCTTGCTTGAATTTCTCCAATCAGATCATCAATCTGACCTTGAATCGGTCTGACATCAATGGTCGGATCAAGCAGCCCGGTTGGACGAATGATCTGCTGAACCGTTTCAGGGGTATGCTCAAGCTCGTATGGCCCTGGAGTCGCCGATACAAACAGAATGTTATTAATGTGCTTTTCAAACTCGTCAAATTGAAGCGGACGATTATCTTTTGCTGATGGCAAACGGAACCCATGATCAACGAGAACCTGTTTCCTTGCCTGGTCACCGTTAAACATCCCTCTGATCTGAGGAATTGTAACGTGTGACTCATCCACTACAATCATGAAATCTTCAGGAAAGAAGTCAAGCAGCGTATAAGGAGTCGACCCTGCAGGACGCAAAGTCAGGTGCCGTGAATAGTTTTCAATGCCTGAGCAGAAGCCCATTTCACGCATCATTTCCAGATCATAGCGTGTTCGCTGTTCAAGACGCTGCGCTTCTAATAGCCTGCCGTTCTCATGGAGGTCTTTTAAACGTTCTTCAAGCTCCTGCTCGATGTTTGTAATCGCAACTTTAAGCTTTTCTTCCCGGGTTACGAAATGGGACGCCGGGAAGATCGAGACGTGCTCGCGGTGTCCTTTGATTTCACCTGTTAAAGCATCAACCTCTCTGATACGGTCGATTTCATCACCAAAGAATTCAACCCGAATACACTGCTCATCTCTTGATGCAGGAAAAATCTCGACAACATCACCCCGGACTCTGAATGTACCGCGTTTAAAATCAATATCATTTCTTTCATATTGCACATCCACCAGTCTTCTGAGAAGCTGATTGCGCTCTATTTCCATGCCGGTGCGAAGAGAAACGACAAGGTCCCGGTATTCTTCAGGAGAACCTAAGCCGTATATGCATGAAACACTCGCGATAATAATGACATCCTTCCTCTCAAATAGAGAAGCAGTTGCGGAGTGTCTGAGTTTATCTATTTCATCATTGATGCTTGCATCTTTTTCAATGAAGGTATCTGTCTGTGGTACATATGCTTCAGGCTGATAATAATCATAATAGCTGACAAAGTATTCAACAGCATTATTTGGAAAAAAGTCTTTAAATTCGCTGTACAATTGTCCAGCCAGCGTTTTATTATGAGCAATAATCAGCGTTGGTTTGTTCACTTCCTGGATGACGTTTGATACGGTAAACGTCTTCCCTGTACCAGTTGCGCCAAGAAGGGTTTGATGCTTCTTCCCTTCGTTAATTCCTTGGACAAGCTTTCTTATCGCCTCAGGCTGATCACCCTCTGGCTTATAGTTTGAGACTAATTCAAAACGATCGCTCACAGGAGAACCTCCACTCATATGTAATCAATATTTCTATTTTACCATAAACAGGGGAAAAATCACTAAAAATACGAACTAAAGTTCGCATTTTCTTTCGACATTTTAATTTTGATTTTATCATTATCGCCGGAAATTTCTATTTAAATGCCTCACTCTTTATTAAATACCTTTATTGGAGAGTTGATAAACCGATGATGAGGATTCAGGCCAAAACTGATAAAAGAGTGATATACACTGATAAAAGTGCGTTTTACACTGATAAACGACTGTCGCAAATGCAGCCTGCACGAAATCATAAAAAACCTGCTCCCTAAACGGGAACAGGCTGTAAAATTAATTCGTTTTTTCTCTCCTGGTTCGCCTTGCCATTTTGGCAGCATACAGAAAACCGAAAGTAATCGATATAACATCTAAAACAATGATAATCCATGAGTCCATGTAGCCTTTCGTATATGCTGCAGCCAGCAGCGCTATCGTCAGGACAGCAGCTACGTAATGGTTATAGCAGACTCTGGCAAATAAGGTCAGGATAATAAAAGGCAGTGTTAATGCAAGAATCGCTTTTAGGATCATCGATTTAGCTCCTGACTATTTCTCTGAAGCAGAATAGCTTTGATAATCGTTTTCCTGCAGCAGATCAATCAGTTCAATCTCTTTATGATTTTCTTTGAAATGCCTGAAGGTAAAATCATTTTCAAAGAGTACTGCGTATTGATCATTGCGGTCACGTACAAGCAGGCTTCTTGAATCAAAGAAGCGTTTTTCGAATTTTTCGTTGCCGATCCATCTTGGGATGCGGTCGCCCATCGGAACAAATTCGATTTCAACGTTGTATTCGGCTCTCATTCGATATTCAAACACTTCATATTGAAGCTGGCCAACTGCACCTAGAATGATATCATCCGTTGTATCCTGGCGGAAAAATTGGATGGCACCTTCCTGAACAAGCTGGTCAATTCCTTTACGGAACTGTTTCGCCTTCATGACGTTTTTCACGCGGACTTTTTTGAACATTTCCGGCGGGAACTGAGGAAGCTCGTCATAATGATAGCCTTCTTTTCCAACAGTCAGCGTGTCGCCGATCTGATAGACGTTCGGATCGTAAATTCCGATAATATCGCCGGCAAATGCTTCATCAACCGTTTCTCTGTCTTTTGCCATGAACACTTGTGTTTGATTCAGCTTAAGTGTTTTATTTGTTCTGCTCAGCTGAACGCTCATGCCGCGTTCAAATTTCCCTGAGCAAACTCGAAGAAAAGCAATACGGTCACGGTGAGCCGGATTCATATTGGCTTGAATTTTAAAGATATAGCCTGAGAAATCTTCCTTCTCCGGAGAGATAAAGCCATGATTTGTTCTTCTTGGCTGAGGAGGAACCGCATGCTGCAAAAACACATCGAAAAAGGATTTGACGCCAAAGTTTGCAAGCGCACTTCCGAAGAATACAGGTGTTAGCTCTCCGCGTTTCACCCGCTCTGCATCAAACTGATTTCCCGCTTCCTGCAGAAGCTCAAGCTCATCCTTTGTTTCCAAATAGGTAGGGTGACTGCCTAGCTCACTTGCATCCACTTCATCAGCCGGAATGATTTCTTCCTGTTCATTCCCTTTAAATTGGACAACGGTATGCTGTGCACGGTCAATAATTCCGAGGAATCTTTTGCCCATGCCGATTGGCCAGTTCATTGGATAGGATTCAATTCCGAGAACTTCTTCAATCTCCGATAAAAGCTCAAGCGGATCTTTTCCTTCACGATCAAGCTTATTAATGAACGTAAAAATAGGAATTCCTCTCATGCGGCAAACTTTAAAAAGCTTGATCGTCTGAGGCTCGACGCCTTTTGTTGAATCAATGATCATGACGACACTGTCTACCGCAGTTAATGTGCGGTATGTATCTTCACTGAAGTCTTCATGTCCTGGTGTATCCAGAATATTCACGTGAAAATCATGATATGGAAAGCTCATGACACTTGATGTAACGGAGATTCCGCGTTTTTTTCAATTTCCATCCAGTCGGAAGCAGCAAATTTGCCTGACTTCTTTCCTTTTACCGTACCTGCTTCACGGATGACTTTACCGAAGTATAATAATTTCTCGGTTAACGTCGTTTTCCCCGCATCCGGATGGGAGATGATGGCGAAAGTCCGTCTTTTTGAAATTTCATTATCTATGTTCATTTACATTACCCTCACAAAGTTTACTTCGTTTGAAATATATCACATTTAGACAAATAGAACAATTTCAGCTTGTCCTTTGTCAGGGCATTATAAGTTTGTCAGTGCAGCTGTCCCGCCAGGCGCTGTAAAGAACAGCACATTTACTGCTGCCATGACGATTGCTCCAATGATAATAAATGCTGTATCTTTATTTTTCATGATTTTCACTCCTTCTTACATGATTTTTATCTATTGTATCAATAAAATATGTCCAAATTATTAACGAGTATTTTCATTTCTATTATTCGGAAACTTAAGAGTAAATTTCGTTCCGTTATTTTTTCGGCTGCTGATTTCAATTTCGCCCTGATGCAGCTGAACTAGCTGCTTTACGATTGACAAACCAAGTCCAAATTCCCCGAATTGATGACCCGTTCTCGACATATCCGCTTTATAAAAACGCTGCCAAATGGACTCAACTTCTTTCGGATCCATACCAATTCCTGTGTCTTCAATTTCAATGATTGTTTCCTTATACCCTTTTTTTCCCCGCAGCCAAACGGTCCCGCTCTCTGTAAACTGAATGCTGTTTTTAGTGATATTTATTAAAATTTGAATCAGGCGGTCATAATCGGCATAAACAGTCAGATCTTCGTTACCGTCTATCTTTAAATGAACATGTTTTTCATCAGCTTGAAAAATCAAATGTTCTTTAATGATTTCAAACACTTCAATCACTTGAATTTCTTCTTTAAAAAGCTTAACCTGATTCGAACGGATTTTCTCGTAATCAAGGTTTTCATTTACAAGCCTGATGAGCCGCTTTGCTTCCTGACTGACAAGCTGAATCCCTTTTTCCTTTTCATCCTCTTCAATCATGTTGTTTTTAAGTCCCTCAATCACTCCGCTGATCGTGGTGAGCGGTGTTCTGAGCTCGTGCGACACATCCGCCATAAATTTCCGTCTGCGGTTTTCAAGACTTTCGATTTCTTCATTTGACTGTTTTAATCGGTTCACCATGTCGTTGAAATCATTCGCAAGCTCTCCAATTTCATCAAAATTAGAAGATGGAACTGAAACATCATAGTTTCCTTCTGAAATCATGGAAGTAGCGTTGCGGATGCGCTGGATTCTTTTCACATGGACTTTTGATAATATCCAGCTTAACAAAAGTGAAACAGATAAGGAAATTAATATCGTATAAATAAGGTACCGATTGATTTCGCTGATTGATTCTCTTGAACCTTTAATTGGCGAGACTAAGAGGATTCCGCCAGATAGATTTTCATTCTCAATGTATGGCAGGGCAACTAAAGAAACTTCTTGATCAAATCGCTTAATTTCATGTTTGACAACGATTCGCTCGCCTTCCTTTAGTTTCCGCCATTCTTCTTCTGTCGGCTGAAACCTTGGAGCATTGCCCGCATATGGGTAGAAGATCATTCCTTTCTCATCAAACAGACTAAAACGGATTCCTCTCGCACTCAGAACATGCTCATATTCTCTTAATGCGCGCTCGCCGCGATTATTTTTCACATCAGTCAAAATTCTCGTTCCATATTGCTCAAGCTCTTCCACCTTGTTTTCATAGACAAAGGATTCCGCATATTTCGTTATAACAAGACTTAATATCATAAAAGCAATAATTAAGATGCTGATATGACTGAGAAACATTTGATAAATATATTTAATCCTCATTCAAATCTACCGTTTCATCGAATTTATAGCCGACTCCCCATACAGTATGGAAAAAAGGCCTAGCCTGAGAACCGAGTTTTGCACGCAATCTTTTAATATGAACATCGACGGTTCTCTCATCCCCGTAAAATTGATAGCCCCATACTCGTTCAAGCAGCTGTTCTCTCGTAAAAACCTGGCGCGGATGCTCTGCAAAGTAATAGAGAAGATCAAACTCTTTAGGCGTTAAATTATCTACTTTTTTCTGTTCTAGAAGAACTTCTCTTGTTTGCTTGCTGATGCTGAAAAATTTCGTTTCAAGGTTCCCAGTCTCTTTTTTGGGAGCATGTGAAGCAGAATGTCTGCGGGAGACGGCTTTTATCCGCGCCATTAGGGCAAGCGGGCTGAATGGCTTCGTTACATAATCATCTGCCCCCATTTCAAGGCCTAACACTTGATCTGACTCACTGTCTTTTGCCGTCAGCATAATAATCGGAACGGAGCTTTTCTCTTCTCTAATTTTCCTGCATAGGGTGACCCCGTCCATGCCAGGAAGCATCCAATCAATGATCAGCACGTCCCAATCTTCTCTTTTATAAGCATTGTACCCTTCGTTCCCATCATTTATAAAAGCGCCTTGAATGCCTTCTTTTGAAAAAAACATTTCAAGCATTGAACAGACGCTTTGATTATCTTCTATGACTAAAACCTTCATATTTACACCATCCAAAAATATGACTTTCTTTTCAAAGTAAAGTGATTTTAAAAGTTTCGCAACCATTTTCTAAATTCTTCCCTGTTTTTTAAAGGTTAAGAAATAGTTTGGACATAGTTTGTTCATTTCTATCAAATATTCTTAGAAAAGCGGAACCACCGGGTTTGCATCCGACGAGGAAGTCCTGGTCTGACTTCATGGGTGGAGCCGTTATGACCGCTTGGCGGTTGAGCTAGACAATCAATGCAAGAAATAGAATGTATTTCTAAACAAAAGGAGAAAAGAGATGAACTTTATAAAACGCGGTTTTTTAAGTGTGAAAGCACGAGCTGGAAAAACCTTGCTGCAGGTATTTATTTTTACAGTTATATGTGTGTTTGTCCTCTCGGGGCTGTCGATTCAGTCAGCTGCTGAAAAATCAAGTGTGCTCGCCCGAGAGTCACTGGGCGGCGAAGTGACCCTAAGTGTGGATATGGAAAAACTGATGGATCAGCAGCGCAGCGAAAGCACAGAGGAAGGGGCCAGAGTCCGTTTTGAGCCTGTTCCAATCCCTGAAGAATCTGCCAAAGAGCTAATCTCCTACTCACAGGTAAAAGGCTATAATTTTTTATCCTCTACATTTGGCACCGCAAGCGATTTTGAGCCAATTGAAAATGAAACAACAGAAACAGCAGAATCAGAAGAAGGAGCTCCCGGCGGCAGAATGGGCGGGGGAAATATGGCTGCAGCTGATGTTACGCTTCAGGGTGTCATGTTTACAGATTCTGCTGCGTCCTTCTTAAACAGCGAATCTACTCTAGTAGAAGGCCGTCACATGACTGATGAAGATTTAGAAAAGAAGGTAACGGTCATTGAAAAAACACTAGCCGAAGACAATAAGCTTGCAGTAGGTGATAAAGTCACTGTTCAATCAACAGCGGATGAAGAAGCTACGGTCGAGTTTGAAATAGTAGGCATTTACGAAACAACCTCTGCCGGCACAGATCTTGGCGGCAGAAACGTAACAGCTATGAATCCTTACAACCTTATGTATGTTCCTTATACCGCAGCATCCGCTTTAAAAGGGGCTGATTACGAAGGAACCATCGATCAGGCCATCTATTACATGAATGACCCAGAAAAAATTGAAAGTTTTGTAGATGAAGCAAAAGAAAACAGCTCAATAGACTTTGAATCTTTCAAATTAGATGCCAATGACCAGACCTATCAGCAAATGATCGGCCCTATTAATAACGTTGCCTCTTTTTCAAAAAATGTAGTGTATTTAGTAACCATTGCCGGTGCCGTGATTTTAGGACTCATCATTATGATGTCCATTCGTGAACGCAAATACGAGATGGGTGTGCTGCTTGCGATTGGTGAAAAGAAGTGGAAACTCGTAGGTCAATTTTTATTTGAGATCTTAATCGTTGCCGTTTTAGCTATTGGCGTTTCCTCTGTTTCCGGTCAAGCCGTGGCAAAACAATTCGGAGATCAGCTGCTGTCTCAGGAACTGACCCAAACCGAAGAAACAGCAGCAAATCCAGCTTCATTCGGCGGCGGACGCGGGATGGGGATGGGCGGACCATCTGGCATGCAGCAAACCTCTGCACAGGCTGATCCTATTGATGAGCTTCAAATTGAAGTGACAGGCAAAGATTTAGGCGTTCTTTTCGGAATAGGACTTTTGATTGCAGTGATCTCTGCATTAATTCCGGCATTATCTGTCCTGCGGCTTCAGCCAAAAACAATTTTAACGAAACAAGACTAAGGAGGAATTTCAGGTGAGCAATCTGCTGCAATTTGAAAACGTCAGCTACTGGTACCATCATGAAAATAAGAAGCACGTGATTTTAAACGATATTTCGATTGGTTTTGACAAAGGGATTTTCTATACGATTGTCGGTCCATCCGGGTCTGGAAAGACGACATTCCTTGCGCTCGCAAGCGCACTTGACGTAGCTAAAGAAGGCAGCGTCTTGTATGAAGGCAAAAATATTAAAAAGATTGGTCTTGCCAACTTCCGCAACAAATATGTATCGATTGTCTTTCAATCCTATAACCTGCTTCCATATATGACTGCTCTTCAAAATGTTACTACCGCTATGGAAATCACAGGTTCCACTCAGCCGAATAAAAAAGAGTTTGCATTGCAAATGCTTGAAAAAGTGGGGATATCCGAAAAACAAGCCGGACAAAAAGTCCTCACCTTAAGCGGAGGCCAGCAGCAGCGCGTCTCCATTGCCCGTGCACTCTCCTGCCAATCGGACTTAATTATCGCAGACGAGCCTACAGGAAACTTGGATGAAGACACAGCCAAAGACATCGTCCGTCTCTTTCAGGATCTTGCTCATAAGGAAGGGAAATGCATCATCGTAGTGACACATGATCAAAACATTGCAGCTATATCTGATGTGACGGTAAAGCTTTCTAAAGGGAGTTTTTATGTGAGTCAGAATAGAGAAGCGGTTGGGGTAAAAAGCTAAAGTTGATCCTCGCTCATTGTAGATGAGCGGGGTTTTTTTATGAAATTCCAAAACAAATTTGAGCATTTTCCTAACATGCACTTGGCTATTACGGCTTTTCTTTGATATTGAGTCCAACCTATCCGTTTCGAGTCCTTTTTTCCTGTAGAAACTAGATTTACTTTCAGATATCAAACTTTTACTTGCTGATATTCGCGTTATACTTGCGAAAAATGAAGATTAACTTTCAGATTTGGGTGTTTTACTTTCTTTTTTCCAGTTACCTCCTAATAAACAAGACCGCAGAATCCATTTCTGCGGCCTCACCAATTAATCCCTATTCAATTGAACCCGATACTTCCTCAGTCATCCCCGCAACAGATTCCAATCCACCGCCAGATAAGTACCAATAGTCAGGATCTAAATAAATGATCTTGCCATTTTTATAGGCTTTCGTATTTTTAACCAGATCATTTTCTACAACCTGCTTTGCCGAAGATTCTCCGCCGACGACGGCTCCTCTGTCAACAACAAATAAGTAATCAGGGTCTTTTTCAACAATGTATTCAAATGAAATGCTTTGTCCGTGTGTGGAAACTTCGATCTTTTCATCCGCTGCTGCAAATCCGAATTCATCGTGGATGATTCCAAAACGTGAACCTGCACCGTATGCACTCACTTTGCCGTCATTCGCTAAGATGATTAATGCTTTTCCGCCGCCTGCTGATGCTTTCTCTTTTAGCGCTTTAATAGATTCTTCTACTTTTTCAAACTCTTTTTCTGCTTCTTCTTCCTTACCAAAGATCTCGCCTAATGTTGTCACATTTCCCTTAAATGATTCCATGTATTTCGTCGTATCAACACCCATGAAAATCGTCGGAGCAATTTTGCTCAGCTCTTCATACGCATCCTGCTGTCTGCCGGAAATAATAATCAAATCAGGTTCCATTTCGTTGATTTTTTCAAAGTCCGGCTCCTTTAAACCGCCGACATTTTCATATTTTTCATCTTCATATTTTGATAGATAAGAAGGAACATTTTCTTGTGGAATTCCTGCAGCTTCAATGCCTAGTTTATCCAATGTATCAAGTGTTCCAAAATCAAAAACAACTACTTTTTCAGGATTTTTAGCCACTTTAGTTTCGCCTAATTGATGCTTAACTGTTATTTCTTCTGTTTTTTTAGAGCTTTCAGCACTTCCACTTGTTTCAGTTGCCTCTTTTGTTCCGCAAGCTGCAGCAAACACAGCTAGGATGACTGTTAATAATACTATTAAATAATTTTTTTTCATCCTCTTCACCTCTATCATTATTTTTAAAAATAAACACAAATCCGATTGCCATTTATCGTTTGGATGTCAATATCCATGTCATAGATTTCTTTTAAAACCGGGGATGTAATGATTTCTTCCGTTGGACCTTCCTTCACGATTTTGCCATCCTTCAGTGCGACAATATAATCGGAATAGCAGGAAGCAAAGTTGATATCATGAATGACGATCACGACTGTTTTGCCAAGCTCGTCCACTAATCGTCTCAACACTTTCATAATTTGAACGGAATGCTTCATATCCAGGTTGTTCAGCGGTTCATCCAAGAGAACATATTCTGTATTCTGGGCGATAACCATAGCAATAAATGCCCGCTGCTGCTGTCCTCCGCTCAGCTGATCCAAATACTTATCCTCCATGTTCTGAAGCTCCATGTATTGAATAGCCTCGTCAACATACTTCATATCTTCTTTCGATAATTTTCCTTGAGAGTACGGAAAACGGCCAAAGCTGACTAAATCTTTAATCGTTAAGCGGATATTCAGATGATTTGATTGCTTTAAAATCGAGATTTTTTTCGCAAGATCATTGCTTTTGCTATCGCCGATTTCTGCCCCATCAATAAATACTTGCCCCGCATCTTTTTTAATCAAGCGGCTTATCATTGATAACAGCGTACTTTTCCCCGCTCCATTTGGTCCGATAAACGAGGTGATTTTTCCTTTTTCAATGTGAACAGAAACGTCTTCCACTACATTCTTATTTCCATATCGTTTTGTAACCTTGCTGACTTCTACCATGATTTATTCTCCCTGAGCAGCAGATAAATAAAGTACACGCCGCCAATGAAATTGATGATCACGCTTAACGTTGTTGAAAAGGTAAACACTTTCTCAACGATAAATTGACCGCCGAGCAAAGCAATAATGCTGATTAAAATTGAACCGGTAATTAAGTACTTATGCTGATAGGTTCTTAAAAACTCATGTGCAACATTTGCCACCAGAAGTCCAAGGAATGTAATCGGACCAACAAGAGCCGTTGCAATAGAGACAAGAATGGCAATGATGATCAGCAGTCTTTTGACAACGCCATCATAATCAATGCCCAAATTCACGGCGTGCTCCCTCCCCAGTGAGAGAACATCAAGGAAATGACTGAATTTCATAAAATAGATCGTAACCGCACTTACCGATATGATCGCAACGAGCAGCAAATCCGTATTCACATTATTAAAGCTTGCAAACATCCGGTCCTGAACAATTTGAAATTCATTCGGATCAATTAATACCTGCATAAACGAGGACATGCTTCCAAATAACGTTCCAAACACTATGCCTACCAGCAAGAGAAAATAAATATTTCTCCCTTCTCTTTTAAAAAGCTGCTGATAGAGAAGCAGTGAAAACAGCACCATTAATCCAACAGATAGAAGAAAGTTCACGTTCTTATTGGCCATCGTCAGCGACTGCGAACCGAATACAAAGATAATAAACGTCTGAATGAAAAGATAAAGCGAATCTAAGCCAATGATGCTGGGCGTTAATATCCTGTTATTTGTGATGGTTTGAAAGATCATCGTCGAAAAAGCAATGCAGCTTCCCGTCAAAACAATCGCTAAAATTTTGACTCCCCGTTTAGGAAGGACATAATCAGGGTTTCGACCGACATCATAGAATAGGAAAGCTGCAGCGAACAATCCAGCGATGATGGCAAGGATAATCAGTTTCGTTTTATTATTCATATGCCTTTCTCCTAAACAGTAAATAAATAAAAATGATGCTTCCGATTACT
Source organism: Bacillus sp. UMB0893 (assembly GCF_002858905.1). Lineage (NCBI taxonomy): Bacteria > Bacillati > Bacillota > Bacilli > Caryophanales > Bacillaceae > Bacillus > Bacillus sp. UMB0893. Next base: position 333,578 of record NZ_PKLB01000006.1, read on the forward strand.
CCGACAGTCAAACCGATTGATATTTCATAAGGATAAATAATAATTCTGCCTAAAATATCACAGAACAGAATAAACACTGCTCCAAGTAAAGCTGTATGCGATAGGCTCTTTTTCAAATTATCTCCCAAATAAATACTGACGATATTCGGAATGATTAATCCCAAGAACGGAATGACACCGGCTGTCAAAATCACGACTGTTGTCACAAGTGCTACGATGACAAGACCGATATTGACAACATACTTATAATTCAGCCCGAGATTAACGGAAAACTCTTCTCCCATACCGGCTACCGTAAAGCGATTCGCGTAAAAATAAGCAACTATCACAAGTGGAATGCTTATGTAAATCAGTTCATATTGCCCTTTAACAATCATTGAAAAATCGCCTTGCAGCCACGAGGACATATTTTGAATCAAATCATTCTTGTAAGCAAAAAAGGTTGTAATCGAACCGATGATATTCCCGAACATTAAACCAACTAGCGGAATGAAAATCGTATCCTTAAATCGAATTCTCTCTAAAATTTTCATAAAGATGTACGTTCCCGCTAATGCGAAAAGAAAGGCAACACCCATCTTTTCAAGCGGACTTGCGGATGTGAAAATCATCAGCGAGACTAAAATGCCTAATCTCGCAGAATCCATTGTTCCGGCAGTTGTAGGAGACACAAACTTATTCATCGTTAACTGCTGCATGATTAAACCGCAGATGCTCATGCTCACACCTGCAATAATGATACTGACAAGCCGCGGCAGCCTGCTAATTAAGAGGATTTGCACTTGATCATCCTGCAAATTAATAAGATCTAACGGTGTTATATCTTTAACACCTATGAAAATGGAGCAAATGGATAAAATGATGAGCGCTGCTAACAGGTATCTCTTTTTCATAACGGTTCCTTACATGCATTATTTTTGAAGCATATCTCGTATCGGAGCCCACATTAAGTGTTGCAAACTCGATTATGTAGCACTTATCTCGTTTCGGAGCCCACATTAAGTGCTGCAAACTCGATTATGTAGCACTTATCTCGTGTTGTAGCCCACATTAAGTGTTGCAAACTCGATTATGAAGCACTTATCTCGTGTCGGAGCCCACATTAAGTGCTGCAAACTCGGTTATGTAACACTTATCTCGTGTCGGAGCCCACATTAAGTGTTGCAAACCCGGTTATGAAGCACTTAACTCGTATCGGAGCTCACATTAAGTGCTGCAAACTCGGTTATGTAGCACTTATCTCGTATCGGAGCTCACATTAAGTGCTGCAAACCCGATTATGTAGCACTTATCTCGTGTTGGAGCCCACATTAAGTGCTGCAAACTCGGTTATGTAACACTAATCTTGTGTTGTAGCCCACATTAAGTGTTGCAAACTCGGTTATGTAGCACTTATCTCGTATCGAAGAACACATTAAGTGCTGCAAACTCGGTTATGTAGCACTTATCTTATGCGGGAGCCCTTATTTAAGTGCTACAAAATTGGTTATGGAATCACCTCACCCCTTTGGTAAAGATAATCATTCTCATTTAATCCTAAAAAAAAGAAGCTTTCACTTGTTTGTAACTCCACCTAAAATGATAATGATTTTCATTATCATTTGTCAATATAAATTTACTTGTTTAAACAAGTATTTATAAAAAAACAGTTATTTTAAATTATTTCTGATTTTATCAAGCACCGCGAGACAGATGTTCATGTCGTGTTCACTAATCTCTGATGAAGCATCCGCAATGGTTTGACTTGCTAAACCCTCGAGCTCTGGCTGGAGATCTTTCATTGCTTCAGTCAAAAAAATCAGGTTGATCCGCTTATCGCTATCATGAGGAACTCTTTTCACAAGCCCCCGCTTTATCATATTATCAATCAAGCGTGAGACACTGGGCTGATCTCTTTCATTAAGGAGTGCCAGCTGATTTTGCGTTTGGCCATCCTTTTCATAGAGCCTGCATAAGATTTGCCATTGCTCATATGTCACAGAATAATCCCTCAAGTTTTGATTTAAACGGTTACAAATTAATCTTGAAGCATGGAACAGCTTATATCCAAGCGAGTTGTCCAAGTAATATTTATTCTCAGTCATAGTTGTGAACTCCCTTTAAAGTCTTTCCATAGATAATGGTAGAGGAAGAAACTTGTTTATGCAAGTATTTTCTGAATATAGACTTAATTAAAAAAGAGATAACAAATGGTTACCCCTTTTCAAATCATTTTTATTTAGACTTCTCGTAATTCAAATCCCAAGTGATTCCATAAGCATCCTTCACTTTTGCATATGTAGCTCCCCAGAATGTATCCTGCAATTCCATATAAATCGATCCTTTTTCAATTAAAGCACTGTAAACTGTTCTGATTTCATCATCACTTTCAAATTCAAGCACTAAGGAAATATTGCTGCCAACATCAACGGACTGGCCTGGAAAAGCATCAGATACCATTAGCAGCAGATCATCTTTTTTAAAGCGAGCGTGCATAATCCTGTTATCAGCCTCTGGCGGAGTCGGATAATCAGCCTCTCCATACGTCTGAATTTCAGCGATTTCACCGCCGAATACACCTTTATAATATTCCAGCGCTTCTTTTGCATTACCATTAAACATTAAATACGGCGTTGCTTGATGTTTCATAACAGCACACTCCTTTTTATGGATGATACTGTCATTATAGTGGCCAACAAACACATTCTCAACATAATAATTATCAGAAAACTAAGAAAACGTATAGAAAATGTTCACAAAGATACGACATCTTTTTGTCAAATGCTCTCGTCTATTACTTTCCAGTATAAATAACTGTTAATATTGTAGAGAATCGTTTATGTTAGTTAGAGTGTGGATTTAAAAAGAAAAGGAGAATTGTGATGAAAAGTACAGAGGTAATTGTAGAGGATTCTCTTTCTATAAAAAGCATCTTTTCTTGGAGTAATTTTAAGGCTATCGTAAAAGACGGCATTGTGAAGTCCAATCTTCTTGGTATGTTTGCCGGCCTTTCTGTAGCATTAGCTGTATATAATATAAGTTTTGTCGATAACATTCTCGTTGTCATTCTTGCGCTGCTGGGTACAGCATCTGTTGTAGGCGGTGCCGGTGCAATTAATAACTATTATGACCGGGATATTGATTCTCTTATGCAAAGAACGATGGAACGACCGACAGTTACAGGGTCCATCCATCCCAAGTTTGCCTTATGGCTTGGCATCGTTCTTTCAATAAGCGGAATCGTGTTCTTGTTCTTGATCTCGCCACTTACGGCATTCATAGGAGCACTCGGTTTATTCCTATATCTTGTTCCTTATACAATGTGGACAAAAAGAAGAACAATTTATAACACTGAAGTAGGCAGCTTATCCGGTGCCATTGCTCCTTTGATTGGCTGGGTAGCCATCTCGCCTGACCTGTTCCACCCTGCTGCACTCGGATTGTTCGTCTTAATGTTTTTATGGCAGCCGCCGCATTTCTATGCGATTGCGATCAGACGTTTAGAAGATTACAAGAATGCTAGTGTGCCGATGCTTCCGGTTGTAAAAGGAACATTCCGCGCCAAAATTCAAACAATCGTTTATTTAACTTTATTGCTTGCAGCATCATTCCTATTCCTATCGTTCAGCAAAGTGGTGGCATTTACAATGTTCGGACTGACCCTTGCCTGGATGCTTGCAGGAATCATCAGCTTTAAAAAGATGGATGACTACAAATGGGCAACGATGATGTTCATCTTTTCACTAAATCATTTAACAATTATCTTTACAATGTTGATCATTGTATCATTCTTATAAAAAAGTCAGCCGACATTCGGCTGGCTTTTTCTATTCCGTCATGACACCCCAGCCATCTGCATACCCGCCAAGAGGCTTGCAGATCTCATCAAGCTTCTTCTGCATGCCAACAATCTCATTATGCTTCAAATGCATCTTTACAGAGCCAAAGCAAGTCCACTCTTCTACATCATCGTCATACTCCATCATAAATTTATAGCCTTTATCGGATAGTGCTTTTAAGATGGCTTCTCCATTCTTCTTTTGATCTGGAACCGCCACATAAAAATCAATCATATGAGGTTTTTTAAAATTCAATCCTTCTTTGTACAGCATATTTAGAACTTTTCCATCCTCATCCTTCGGAAAATTCATTTCGTTTCCTCCATTCTGTTCAAGTCTCCACCTTCATTATCCAGTAATTTTCAGAAAGAGCAACCATGAATCCCATTCTAAAGTTGGAGAAAACTTCAATCCAATGACGAATCGCCTCCATTCACTCATTGTCATATAGTAAAAGTATCAAAAAGGAGGCGGCAGAAATGGATATGAACACGTACGCTTTTGAAAAATTAAGAATGCATCACAAAGAAGAACTTGATAAAAAAATGCAGTTCAATGAAACGTATCACTTATATTCTGCTCCCAGGAAAAAAATATGCATGGATCTTATTTTGTTTAAGATTTGCATTTAATTAGAAAAGCGGAAGAAGTCTTTGTCGATTCGCGATGAACAGGGAGCTAGGCGCTAAAGCTGGAAATCAACGCGCAATATTTATACTTCTGTTTATTAAACAAAGCTCAGCCAAAAAATCTGGATGAGCTTTGTCTCTCTTATTTCTTATGATTATCCGCGTAAATTCCCATCGCATCCCGCATAAATACAGCCAGACCATCACCGAACTTATCAATGTTCTTCGTAAAGCGTTCATCATCCACATACATCTGCCCTAAGCCTTTAAAAGCATCATATGAGTAGTGGCCGAATTTATTCAAAAGCACATACCATTCTCCGATTGCAGCCTGTGACTCTTCAGAAGAAGGTGATTCGTGACGTAGATCTGCAAGCTTTCTATAGAGATTATTAAAGTTCTCCTGCATCTCTTTTGTCATACTTGCTGCTTTTGCGTTAGCCTTATCAACTGCCTCGTCTCCCCATCGTTCACGCGCTTCCTGTTCATAAGGATTTTCACTGAAATCAAAGCCTTCAAACTTTTCTTTATTGGACATGTCAATTTCTCCTTTCGCATACTGTATTGTTTTATCAACCGTTGCAATCATTTGATCAAGACGATTTCTCTTCTCAAGCAGCATTTTCCTGTGCAGCGTGAGTGCCTCCTCACGATCAAAAGAAGGGCTGTTGATAATTTCTTTAATCTTTTTCAAAGGGAAACCAAGCTCTTTAAAAAATAAGATCTGCTGCAGTGTTTCTAGATTTTCATTGGAATAAAGCCGGTATCCGGAACCTGTTACCTCATCTGGAGTTAACAATCCGATTTCATCATAATGATGCAGCGTGCGCACACTGATCCCAACTAAATCCGCGACTTCTTTTATTCTCAATGCCTTTGGCCTCCCTTCATTCATTACTTTAAGGTATAACGTAACGTGAGAGTCAACCGTTTTTCTGAAATTTATTTTGCCCAAAAGAAAAGACCTTAGCTTATGCTAAAGTCGATTGTTCTTTATTGTAATTTTTCATAATTTGTCGGAATGCAGTCCTATTTATTCAATATTTACTAAAAGTGATTTTGTCATAATTAACCGGAATAAGATTAGTTAATTTAAATCAAATAGAATAATTTCCATAATTAATCGGAAAAATTTATATTATATAATACTATTAGTAGATACAAAAAATCTTTTAACTAAATTAAGAAGTGATTAGCTTGAAAGGTCTATATAATTGTAAGAGTTAATATTTATAATAAAAGTTGTTCTTTATTTGTTTATTATGAAAATCCTTTTATTTCACAATTTTAAATGTAGTAAAGAATTACTCAAAATTTTTTCTAATTTCTATCTTATATGATTTGTCATTATAATTTTTCAACAAAGGGATACGATAACACTTTTATTAATGATTTTCGTATTTCCCTTGCATTATCATATTGATTTATTACTTTTTTCATCTTATCTAAAATAGATAAGTTTTTCAGATACTCACGATCAGCCTTTTTGAAATGAATTAATTCTTCTTCATATACTTTATCAAGTATTTTCAACTTCGCTATTTCAGATAACTCTTTGAATTCAATAATATTGTCAAACCGAGAATATATTGCTGAACCAAGTTTTTCTTTTATTTCTTTTGGAGAATTATAATTAGATGTACACAATATGATTGTATTATCTAACTTTACTTTGTAATATTTATCTTCAAATTGTCCCTCGTCAAACATTTCATAAAAAGCGCTGTAGAATAAAGGATGTGCTTTATCAAACTCATCCAATAACAAAACGTTAGTTTCCCTTTCAATAAGGTCCTTCGCTAGAGAGAAAACCTTATCTCCAAAGATATATGAGTATATGTTATCATTGTGGAACATAGATAACTGTTTCCTAAATAGTTTTTTTCCGTTTAAAACCTCGTTAATTAACTTAGCTGTCTCAGTCTTCCCGACACCAGGAGGGCCATATAACATAAGAACCTTAGGTTTATTCTTCCTCTTATTCGTCAATGGATATAATGTTTGTAATATCTCTTTTTTTACATGTTCCTGTCCATAAATAATTGAATCAAACTTTTCCTTCATATTACTTAATCTCTTAACAGTTAATCTTTTGTAAACATAATTGATAACCTCTAACTCAATAGTAGATATATGGTTCTGTAGTTGTTCTACAATTTTCTTTGGGGGATTATGTAAATACACTTCTTCAAACTCTAACCTTTCAGCATAAAGACAAATATAGTTTATAAACCCATCTATAAAATGTTCTTTTACACCTGAATACTCATCTGAATATACAATAAGTGAATCAAATATACTAAGATTAATTTCGTTTCCCTTAAAAACCATATCCATTGCGCTAACAACACTTGTTAATGAATTGGTATATTCACTGGGTACTATTTTTTCAAATTCATCCAGTGGTCCATTAAACACTATAAATTTCATACTTTTTCTCCTGAAATCCCTGCTAACAACACATCGTAAATATTTAAACTAATTCTTGTGTCATCATTTTTTTGTTCATTAAATATTTCTTCTGCTGTCAATTTTTTAATTTCTTCATCCTTAGGAAATTCATTTTCTACTAATAAATCTTCTAAATTACATTCCCCCACTTTTATGCCATAGTATGTTAAATCCATTTTTGTTAAATCTGTTAGAGTATAACTATTTCTAAAAGAATTAATATTAAAACGAAGAATTGATTTTTCTTCACCTTTAACAGCTAGTAACTCATAGTATCCTTTTGCTCCTTTAAGAATGTCGTCAATTTCTATAAAGTTAAAGTCAGCTAAATCTTTTGTATATTCGGTATCTTCTTTAAGTAGCTTAATATATGGAGAATACATTTTTATAAATGTAAATGAATTTCTTATTGAATCTACATTAAAACCATTAAAAACGCTAATTTGTTTATTATTTTCTTCACTATTTGCAAATTTTACAAAGTCTGATAAAAGAGTATTGGTTATAGTAGATTTTAGGATTGAATCCTTTGACTTTTCTATATTTGCATTACCATTTAGAGAAATACTTGCTTTAATCAATGAAAAGAAACTATTTCCAGCTCCAACCTTTCCATCGACTGAACCACCAACTTTATAAGTAAACTTTCCATTATCTTCATCAACTACCTCTATATTTCCTCCATAATGGATTTGCAGAAAATCTGTTGCAGAACCTTCATCAAAATAAACAATCTTATACAAGCATTTCCACTCCCTTTAAAATATGTAGAAGTTCTATTTAATCGTCATTGAAGAATTAAAATTCATTATTTTTAAAATTAACTCTAGTAGTTAATTTAACATAAAATTACAATAATTTCTTTTATAGACATATCTAATTTTTCAAATTCACCAAATCACATTTAAATTTTCTTTAATACACCTATTAATTGGTCTTTACGGGAATACTATATAATAAATTTACCAAGAGATCCTTTTTTCTAAAAATTCATGTACTTGCTATGATATAATAAACTTGTAATTCCAAAGTTAGGAGGTTTCTATATGGAACCTGAGATCATGACAATAGCTCAAGTAGCAAAGTATTTGCAAATAAGTGAGATGACTACATATAAGCTTGTCCAAGAAGGGAAATTACCTGGTTTTAAAATAGGTAGACACTGGCGAGTAAAGAAAGAAGACCTAAACGAACATATAGAAAAGCTAAAAAGAGGAGAGCGACTTTAATAGCTAATCCTATATTCTAAAGATAAAACATAAAAGGGAAGCAACTTTAAATAGATGCTTCCCTTTTATGTTTTCTTATTTAATGACCATTACAGGACATTCTACACGCTTGACTACTTTGTGGGATACGCTTCCCAAAACCATTGTTTGTAACTTATTTAATCCCCGACTTCCCACAACAACACATTCATAATTACCTCTATTAGCAAATTCTACAATGGTTGGTCCCGGTTCACCGTGTTCTATGATTATTGAATAGTCTAGCCCTGCATGTATAATTCTGTCTTCAATCGGCTGTAATCTAGCTTTTCTTTTTCTTTCGATTTCAAATTTACTTACATTTTGCAAGACATCGCTTTTTGACGTTGCTCCATCAACAACATATAGCACATCGATTCTACCTTTAAACATCTTCGCAACTTCAATGGCCTTTTCTGCTGCACGTACTGAATGTTCTGATCCATCTGCTGGTAATAAGATTTGCATGTTTATCTCTCCATTTACTGTCATATTTAATGTCCAGAAGCCTTTGATAAGCCCCCAATTTTTTTCTTTAACCTTTGACTTTCTGTGTTTAATCCTACATAAGAAACATGTATATTATTTTGTTCAAATTTCATTTCAATTTTATCTAATGCACCAATTGCTGAATCATCCCAAAGATGCGCTAGAGATAAATCAATGACAACTTCTTTTACATCATCACTATAATTGAATTTGTTTATTAAGTCCGCTACTGAAGCAAAGAATATCTGACCTTGAACCTTGTAAACTTTTTTTCTATCATTTAGTACTGTTTCTTCAATATGCACCTTTGAAATTTTTGCTGCAAAGAAAATCATACTTAATAAAACTCCTGCTAATACACCCTTTGATAGATCATGTGTGTACAAGACAGTTAAAACGGTGATGACCATAACGACCGCGTCAGTTTTCGGAATCTTATGAAGAGATTTAATAGAACTCCAATCAAACGTACCAATGGAAACCATGATCATAACTCCAGCTAGTGCTGCCATAGGGATTTGTACTACTATACCCCCTAAAACGATAATCAAAAACATAAGGACAATGCCTGCTACTAAAGAAGATAAACGACCATTTCCTCCTGATTTTACATTAATAACGGATTGACCAAGCATAGCACAGCCAGCCATTCCACCGAAGAATCCTGTTATGACATTGGCATATCCTTGTCCACGTATTTCCTTATTTTTATTACTCTCAGTATCAGTCATATCATCCACGATATTTGCAGTCAGTAATGATTCAAGCATTCCAACTATTGCTAGGGCTAATGAGTATGGAAATATGATTGCTAATGTTTCAAATGTAAGAGGGATCGAGGGAATTAAAAACACTGGTAAACTCTGAGTTAATACCCCTAAATCTCCAACAGCCCTCACACCAATATCTCCAAAAATCACAATGGCTGTTACAACAATAATGGCTACTAATGTAGAAGGAACTGCTTTTGTGACCTTAGGAAACAAATAAATGATGGCCAATGTTAAGGCGACGAGACCGTACATCACCCAAGATTCTCCTTCAAAATGTTGTAACTGTGAGGTAAAGATCATAATCGCTAATGCATTTACAAAGCCTACCATGACCGATCTAGGTACAAACTTCATAATGCTAGCTAATTTAAATGTTCCAAATAAAAACTGAATAATACCTGTTAAAATGGTTGCTGCTAATAAATACTGAAGACCATAATCAGCAACTAATGTAATCATTAATAAAGCCATCGCTCCAGTTGCACCTGATATCATACCTGGTCGTCCACCTACAAAAGCTATGACCACAGCAATACAGAAGGAAGCATACAAACCTACCATAGGATCAACACCTGCAATGATTGAAAAGGCAATGGCTTCTGGTATAAGAGCTAAAGCAACAACAATACCAGATAGTACATCTCCTTTAACATTACCGAACCATTGTTGTTTTAAGTTATAAGTTTTCACTTTCTCACCTCTATTTAGTATTTTTCGACCTTCGACTCTCACGAAAGTCAGACGTTGTTTGTACCTGAATAATAACACCTTTAATTAAATAATTAAAATTCGATGTAAGCGTAAATCATATTATTTTTACTCTTATTTACTTTAAATATCTATAAATTACTACCCCTAATATAAATTACATAATTTAATTATAATTAAATACAACCATTTATATTTTAGTATTAATTAATATAATTATTTTTTGGTATCCATAAACATCAAAGAGGCTATCTTAGTGACAGCCTCTTTCCTCATTCTCTATTCTTATTTAACAACCATAACTGGACATTGAGAATACTTTGTCACTCTGTGGCTTACACTTCCCAGCAGCATTTCTTGAAAAGAATTAAGCCCTCTGCTTCCCATTACGATTAGGTCAATTTGTTTTTCTTTAGCATAAGTTAAAATAATCTTGGCAGGGTCTCCTCTTAATATCTTAATGGCATACTTAACACCTGCTTTATTTGCAAGATTAACTGTTGCATGAAGTCTTTTCTCTCTACTATATCTAATTCCTGCTGAATCCCAACTTCGCAAAACATCTTGTTTCGATGTGTTACCATCTACTACGTAAATGACTTCAATCTCGCTGTTCGTGCTTAACTTTGCAATTTGAATTGCCTTCTCTGCAGCTTTAATTGAATGGATTGACCCATCAGTTGGAAGTAAGATATGACGAAACACGGTATCCCCCTCTTTCATCCAGCATTTATATAATTATTATATAACTGTAGGCTTAATATTTGAAGCGCTTACATAATGATTTTTCTGACATCCTTTTTTTGTGGAAAAATCATCTTTGACAAAAAGAAAAGAAGATCCAAATAGATCTTCTTAAGAAATATTAATAAGTTTAATCACAACAATTGGACTTCTTTTTAATCGGTTATATATAAAATCAGAAATGAGATTCATCATTTGTCTCTCAACATCAGTTCCATCAATTAATTGATGGAATAATGAAGTGGCTAAGTTCTGTAATTCCCCCATTAAAGGTCCTGCATCTCTCATATAAACAAATCCTCTAGATATAACCTGAGGCTTATCTATCATGTTAACACCATCTTTGAGAATAAAAATGGTAATGATACCATTTTCAGCAAGTCTTTTTCGATCACTTGCTACTTTCTTCCCTATACTAACTACGTTGTTTCCTTGTACATAATCTGTACCGGAAGGTACACTCCCTACAACACTAGCTTTTGAAGAACTGATTTCAATAACTTCCCCATTATCTAAAACAAAGATATTTTCTTCCGGTACTTTACAATTAAGAGCAAGAGATTGATGCATTTTTTGCATTCGATATTCTCCATGAATTGGAACAAGATATTTAGGCTTCATTAAGTTAATCATCAGTTTTAATTCTTCTTGTCCACCATGACCGGATGTATGAATATCATACAATTGATTATCGATAACTTCGGCTCCGGCTTTTAATAGTTTATTGATCACTTTATTTACATCAAGAATATTGCCTGGTATTGGCGAAGATGAGAAAATAATGGTATCTCCACGTTCAACACTTATGAATCTATGCTTACCTTCCGCTATTCTTGATAACGCAGCAAAAGGCTCTCCTTGACTTCCAGTACAGAGTATCGTCACCTGACTTTTTTTGAAATTGTTAACATCATCCGCTCCAATAAATGTTCCATACGGTGCCTTTATATATCCTAATTCTTTCCCAATCGAAATTGCTCTTTCCATACTTCTACCAAAAACAGCTACTTTACGACCTGTCGCAATTGAGGCTTTAATAACCTGTTGAAGTCGATAAACATTCGATGCAAATAAAGCAACAATGATTCGGCCTTTCTGGCTTTTGATGACCTCAAAGATATTGTCACTAATATATTGCTCAGAAGCTGAAAATCCGGGAACTTCACTATTTGTACTATCGGATAATAGGCACAATACACCCGAGTTCCCTATTTCACTCATACGCGACACATCCGATGGTTTCCCGGTGGGAGTCAAATCGAATTTGAAGTCACCTGTATGTACTATATTCCCTAAAGGTGTATGGATGACAATCCCAAAAGAGTCAGGAATACTATGTGTTGTTCTAAAAAAAGTAACAAAAGAATGATGATATTCCACTCTACTGTTCTCTGATATTTCATGGAGTTTTGCCATATGGAGGAGTTGATGTTCTTCTAATTTACTTTTAATAAACCCCAAAGCTAAATCTCCCGCGTAAATCGGAATGTTTATCTTTTTGAGCAAATACGGTATACCTCCAATATGATCCTCATGGCCATGTGTGATAAAGAGACCTTTTATTTTTTCCGTATTTTTCTCTAAGTATGAGAAATCAGGAATAAGTAGGTCTACTCCAAGTAAATCATTGGTTGCAAACTTCACACCCGCATCAACAATTATGATTTCATCCATGCATTCAATGACGTACATATTTTTCCCTATCTCACCCATTCCACCTAGTGGAATAACTTTTACTGCTTCATTTTCACTCATTGAATCCTCCTTTATCTTTTTATTCATTTCTTTTTATGCTTTTTATAAAAATTTTTATATTTTAGAAAAAGGCTGTTTTCGCATTCTTGTTTCTTTTTAAGCCATTGCTCGTACAAACAGGTTCGTTCCATTGCGATCCAGGCACTCGTCTGGGGAGGAAGCCGATCCTCCCTCGGATTCGCCTGTGAGACCGCGCAATTTCCTCTTCTCCTGCAGGAATCGAGCGACTTCTGCTCTATTCCACTATTTTTAAATATTGCATTCTGAAAAATATAATATTTACGAAAACAGCCTAGAAAAAATATAAAAATAATTGGCTTGTTTCACACGATCAACTAGATACTCTTATTTTCACAAATGAATTGAACAAACGCAAACATTAAGTACAGGTTTTTTTCGACATGATCTTATGGCTAGACAAATTCTTTAGAGTTATTAGAAAGTACCTGCACATACTAACAAAAGGATAAAGGAGGTAGTAATAATTGGAACAGGTAACATATAAGGAGTCTTGGTTCGGCAATATAAAAGGAGATGTTCTATCAGGATTAGTTGTTGCACTTGCGCTAATCCCTGAGGCTATAGCCTTCTCTATTATTGCCGGTGTTGATCCAATGGTTGGACTTTATGCTTCTTTTACAATCGCAGTAACGATTGCCTTTGTAGGTGGAAGGCCTGGAATGATATCAGCTGCAACTGGGGCAATGGCATTATTATTTCTTGATCTAGTTAGAGATCACGGACTTGAATATCTGCTAGCTGCAACTATATTAACAGGGGTACTTCAAATTATATTCGGTTTTTTAAAACTAGCGAGATATATGAAGTTTATACCTCGTTCCGTTATGGTCGGTTTTGTAAATGCCCTTGCCATACTCATTTTCACATCACAATTACAGCATTTTGAAGGCGAAACATCAATAATGTATTTGCTAGTTGCAATTACATTATTGATCATCTATTTATTACCCTATTTAACGAAGGTAATCCCTTCTACTCTTGTTGCTATTATCGCCGTAACAACTATTGCTCTTATTATGGATATCAATGTTAGAGCTGTAGGAGATATGGGAGAATTAACGCGTACATTACCTGTCTTTTTGATACCAGACATCCCCCTTTCAATTGAAACTTTTATGATTATCTTACCTTACTCACTTGCTTTAACTATTGTCGGGCTATTAGAGTCCCTTCTTACAGCATCTATTGTTGATGATATGACAGACACTCCTAGTAATAAGAATGCTGAGGGGAAAGGTCAAGGAATCGCTAATATTATTACAGGGTTCTTTGGAGGTATGGCAGGCTGCGCCATGATTGGACAATCAGTCATAAACATTAAATCAGGTGGGCGTGGACGCCTCTCATCACTAGTTGCAGGCGCATTTCTCATGTTTCTAATTATTGTTTTAGGTGATATTGTTGTACAAATTCCAATGGCTGCTTTAGTAGGTGTCATGATCATGGTTTCGATTAGTACATTTGATTGGAATTCCATTCGTACCCTTCATTTGATTCCAAGAAGTGATGCGCTTGTGATGATCATCACGGTTGTCACCGTTATTTATACTCATAATTTAGCTATAGGTGTCTTTTCTGGAATCTTATTAAGTGCGATTTTCTTTGTGTCTAAAATTTCCAAAATACGTGTAGAAAGTCACTTAAAAGGAGATACAAGAATATATAATATCAATGGTGAACTATTCTTTGCATCGGTAACGGAATTGCTCACAAAATTTGATTATAAAGAAGAAATTACATCTGTTGAAGTAAATCTTACTCGGTCTCATATTTGGGATGATTCTGCAGTTGCTGCTATTGACAAAATTGTTTCAAAGTTTGAGGAAACTGGTAAGAATGTAAACGTGACCGGCTTAAACGAGGAAAGCTCAGAACTAGTTGGTAAACTCGCGAACAAACTAAGCTCTCATTAGGATGAGTAGGAGGTGAAAAGATGTACAAGAAGATCTTATTAGCAACAGACGGCTCAGAGCACTCTAAGCGCGCTGCTGAAAACGCTATTCATATTGCTACATGTAGTAAAGGTTCAACCATAGATGTTGTTTATGTTATTGATGCGGATAGAGCTAAATCTGATGTCCTAAGCAACTGGAATTCTATTGATATCAATGATAAGCGTAAAGAACGAATGAAGGAAGTTGAAAAACAAGCAATGGAAGCCGGAGTCTCCTATGAAATAAAGATCTTACATGGCGAACCAGGTCCATGCATTGTCAATTATGTAAGCGATAACAATATTGACATTGTAGTAATTGGCAGTCGAGGTTTAAACGGAATCCAGGAATTTGTGTTGGGCAGTGTTAGTCATAAAGTAGCAAAGAGAGCGAATTGTCCTGTACTTATTGTAAAATAGAAAGGTGTGGAAGATTAATCCTCCACATTTTTCTTTTCTTTATTATTATAATAATTCCTTTTAAATCCAACTGGATATTATTCTTCATACCCTATTTCTTTTCTCAGTTGTTCAATTTGAACTTTTAGTTGTTCAGCTTGCATTTTTAATTGTTCTTCCTGCCTTTGAGCCTTCAATTCGAATTCTTGCTGTTGAATAACTTGATTGTATTCTGCTTTTTCACGTTGAAATTGAAATTCTTCTGCTTTTGCTAATTCCGCTTTTTCTTTTTCTTCTTTTCGCATTTTTAACTGTTCTTCCTGCATCCTTAACAGTTCTTCTTGCCTTTGAGCCTTTAATTCCATTTCTTGCTGTTCAATACCTCTATTATGCTCTTCTTTTTCACGTTGAAACTGAATTTTTTCTGCTTTTAGCTCTTCCTTTTTTTCTTTTTCTTCTTGAGCCCTTTGAGCTATTATCTCTTGGTTTTCCTCACGTTTTTTTTGTGCTTCTTCGTAACTGTAACCATCTTGTTGTTGTTTATCGTTTTTCTTAATAACGTATGATCCGTCAGACATTTCAATTAAAGTAAAATAATTACTTTGATGGGTTTGAAAAGCTTCCTTTTGGTTTTCAGCGATTAAATAAGTACCGTTCACTTTAAAATACACATCATCGCCTTCTACGTGAGCAGTCGTTACATGAGATAATATACTATTTCCAGTTGGTGTAATATCTTGATTACACGCTGTTAATAATAATATGGAAAAAATCGACAATACGAATAACTTTTTCAAAATATACCTCCCATAGCAAATTAACTCCTTTAAATGCTTTAGTACTATCAAATACAAATCCAACAGATTAGCTTTAGTCAAAAACAGATCCAATCAATAAAAAGTAATTCTATTATTATATAGATATAAGCAAATAGGGATATCCTAATATTCAAAATTCATCTCTGCATTCCTAACATTTAGTATTCAGATCCTAACAGCGTAAACATCACATTAAATAATAATCTTTGGTCTCACCTCTCATTCTGTAAGATATACTTCTGTCATGTTTTATATCGGTATACATAAGTAAACTTTTAGAAAAAAATGATATATTTAATCAAAAAGTAAGACATACATTTGATAGAAATATTTTTTTCCCCTAAATTAACTACGTGTATGTTGAATCCATAATCTGAATGTATTCAGGTCCTTAACTGTCTTAACGTTTCTATATTTATTTAAATTATTATGGTGTAACAGTAAAATAAACTTTTTTTAATTTTTTTCTATTCACAAAAAAAGAACCCTATTAAAAGACCTTTCTAAGATGTCTATAGGGTTCTTTCTTTTTTGTATTTTTATTATGTTGTTTATATTAGTTTAACCTTAGATTTTTTAATCCATATAATAATTTAAAGTTATTCTTCATTATAAAACCTCAATAAGTCTCCATAGATAATCTTATCCGAAAAACTTAACTCATTGTGAGCCTTTTCTGCATAAAGATCACATGTTTCCTCACCGTCAACAATATCACCTGTTTCTCGGTCATAACAGACATCAGATACAGAGATATAATCTTCGGTTATAAAGCTTCCATTTCGCAATACTGCAAAAGGATTTCTCTCAGGTGAGAATAAATCATTTCCAAAGTGAATCATGTCACTTGTATCAATACCCAACAAATGTAATAAAGTAGGTTTCACATCAATTTGTCCTGAAATATCTGAGATTAATTTAGGATTCTGATCTGTTATACCTGGCATATGAATTAAGAATGGTACTCGTTGCAATTGTACAGAATCATACGGTGTAATTTCGTCTTTTTCTAAAAACTTAGCCATCGCTTTATTGTGGTTTTCAGAGATGCCATAATGGTCCCCCATTAACACAATAATCGAATTCTCATAAAGACCTGACTCTTTTAATTTCTCAATAAATCTCTTTAATGCTTCATCTTGATAACGTACTGTTGGAAAAAATCTGTTTAGAGTTCCACTATTTGAATCAAATTCATCTATGAATCTATCTTCTTCCCCTAACTCAAAAGGAAAATGATTTGTTAACGTGATAAAGTAGCTGTAAAACGGTTGTGGTAGTTCTTTCATTAGATCAACTGATTGTTCAAAATACTCTTTATCCTTTAAACCCCAACCAACTGAATTTTTAGCTGTTACTTCATAGCTATCTATATCATAAAAATGGTCAACACCAAATGAATTATACATAATATCCCGATTCCAAAAGCTTGCATTATTCGCATGAAAAGTAGCTGAGTAATAGTTATGCTCCTTTAGGATTTCAGGAGTAGCATTATACTCATTGTTACTATTTGTGAAAAATACTGCACCTCTTCCAAGTGGATACAGTGAATTTGCTGTCAGAAATTCTGAATCAGACGTCTTCCCCTGTTCCGTTTGATGATAGAAATTGTCAAAGTAATAGCTTTCTTGAATAAAGTCATTTAAAAACGGTGTAATTTCCTCACCATTCAATGTTTCATTCACCACAAAGCTCTGGGTCGATTCCATCGAAACAAAAATCACATTACGCCCTTCTGCAATTCCAAACAGTTCTTCATTTGGTGCTTTTTTATTTGCTTTAATATAGTTTTGAATATTTGTTAGCTCGTCACTATCCGCAAGTGCCCTTTGGGCAGTTGTTCTTGACTGTAAAATAGCATCATAAATGTGAAAATTAAATATACCTATATTTTTCACCAGCATCTCTCTATCAAAGGAACGAGTTAAAAGTTGAGGACGCTGTACTTCAGCTAGTCCCAAATTAAACATAAATACCGCACAAACTAGTAAGAAATAAGCAACTCTTTCTTTTATAGTCACTGCATTAATCACTTTGTTTTTATATTTTCTAGCTAACCAAATCAAAAAGATGATATCTACAAACAATAGAAAGTAACTTGGCTTTACCAACTCTTCAATACTACTTCCCAAATCTCCCATATTACTAGATTGAAAGAGTACAGGAATCGTTAAAAAATCATTAAAAAAGTTGTAAAACATCATGTTGGCAATCAACATAATCGTACCTATTGTACTCACGACAATAATATAAATATTTCTTGCTCTCTGTTTCATAAAAAGACCTAATCCAAAAATAAGTAAAAAGAAACTTAGTGGATTTAGAAATAATATAAAAGCCTGCATAGGATTTTCTATTTTGATATCAAAGCTTGTTTGATAAACAACATACGTTTTCACCCACATAATCATTGCGGCAATAAATAAGAAAGAATATTTATTTACTAATTTCTTGAACATAGTTTCCTCCTCTAGTAGCAATAATGCATAAATAAAAGATACCCTCCCTCTATAAATATTGATATATCAACGGTTTGACCCGTTGGTGGGATGTCAAAAAAATATTTTTCGACAAACACCCTAA
>NZ_PKLB01000007.1:0-333938 GCF_002858905.1 Bacillus sp. UMB0893
CCCGTATCATACCAAGAGGGCTCTTTTTTGTTCAAGTGCCCGAAAATCCTTCTAACAGGAATGCTCCTTTTTTCTATACGTAAAAGTATTCAATCAGGGATTCTGATATGACAAAGCGGGTATTTTTCCAGCATTAACGGGAGAAAAGCCTCCGCTGATGGAAGTTTCACCTTATGCGAGTTTTGGAAACTTATGATAAAATGGCCGTAAGCAACTGAAAAGAGGAGAATTGTCAGATGGAAATTAAATGGACAGACCGTGCAATGGCTAAAATATCGGCGAAAGTACAAGAAAATCCAAATAAGCAGATTAAATTAAAATATGATACGGACGGCTGCGGCTGTGTCGTCAGCGGTGTTACGGCACTTTGGCTCACAGATGAAAAAGACAGCGATGATATCCAAATTGAAACAAACCAATATCCAGTCCTGGTTGAGAAATCGAAAACGGTTTTCTTGGATGAAAAAATGACAATTGATTTTAACGAAACAGCAAACACATACATGCTGACATGTCCTTCGCAAATCTTAAATCCCCGTATGAGCTTAACTGTAAAGTGAGGTGGGGGAGAAGATGAAGGATCGTTTAACGTCACTTAAAAATATTGCGCTGAATAAAACATGGGTTTCCTTTTTAAACAGCAACCACCCTTATACACTGCTTCATTGGTCGATCGGGGGAGTGTTTGAGGACAAGAAAGATGTCTGGCTTCTTCAAGACGAAATGACCTTTGAAGCAACAGAATTTGCGACGATTGATGAAGCCATTGCCTGGCTGGATGAGAATATGAAAGAAATTACAGATGTTTTAGGGTGAATAGGAAAACGCTTGGATCTTTTAACAGATTCAAGCGTTTTTTTCGAAAGATAAGAATAAATTCTTGTGCATTAATGGCAAGCGGATGCACCTGACTCCTTGTTGAGAACGGATCTGACTGACTGCGCTGATCAAGGCGCTTGCGCTTTTTTATTGTATAGGAAATTATAAAAGTCATTATGTAGTGGATAATGACAGAAAGTTATCTACGGCAAGCTCCGGCGCCTGCTCACTGTGAAAAAGACAATTGCTCAGGAGAAGGCAAAAAGCGCCTTCTCCGGCTAAATGACACTTGATTCTCAGGTGCGTCAATTAACCCAGGTCAATTCCTATTTTCTTCGCGAGCTGAACAAGACGCCTGCGCTTTTGTTCTTATGAATGAAGTTTCAATTCAGCTTCTGTATGGTACTTCAAATCCTCATAAAACTCGTCAATGATGCGTTCGTACTCTTCACGGTTTTCTGTATAGGACATAGCATGGGATCCTTTTTCAGCAAAATAGATCTTTTTGAAGCCGGGTTTTTTATCAAATAATTGCTGAGTCATCGCGGCAGGAATGTAATCATCATCCTTGCTGTGGATGAATAAAACAGGATGCTGAATCCGGTCAATCACGGAAATCGGTGATACATCCTGGAGGGAATAGCCATCACGAAGCTTCAAAAAACGTCTTGCAATCGGCATCACTAAATAGCCTGGCAGACGAAAATCTGCTTTTAAGCGATAGAGCAATTGCTCCTGCAAATCAGAAAAAGGACAATCAGCAATATAATAATCAGCTCCATCTTCAACTAGACCAGCATAAAGAAGCGTCGTAACGGCTCCCATAGATTCCCCGTGAATTCCTAAATGAAGTTCATCCCCAACGCGATCTTTGAGCCAGTTCACAACAGATTGCAGATCAAATTTTTCATAATGCCCAAAGCTTGTTGTTTTTCCGCCGGTTTCCCCATGTCTGCGATGATCATAAATGAGCACATTGATTCCCCTGTTTAAAAAGAGCTTCATATACTTCACGGAATTATAACGATTCATCGTGACTCCATGGCAAATGATCACATAGGAATAAGTTTTATGAGGGGCAATAAGAATGCCTTTAATGTCATAGCCGAATTGCGAAGGAATGGAAACTTCAATTTTGTTATAGGCATCATATTCCTTCTCATCGAAATGTCCGTCTTTCGTTTCACGATCAATAATTTCTTTATCTGTCTTCTTTTTCATATACATCATTTGGTTCGTAAAAAAGAAACCGACGATGAAGATATAGGAGAGGACAATGCCTGCTCCGATTAGCCACTTTTTCATCCACATTCTTCCTCTCTAAGTTCATGACATTATTTTAGCATGAAGCTAGGGCAGTGGAAAATATGTAAAGAGAACTCAGATGCAGCACAACTGTCTAAAAAAATACAGCAAGCCCCATGGCTTGCTGCACAATCACTGCTCAGAATTTTGCCGCTTTGTTGGATGAACGGCTTTTTCCATTTCTTCGAATGCTACCGTTTGTTTAACAGTATCAGCATTCGGTTTTCCCTTTTGGCTTTTGGATGCTTTTTCATGTGACATGGAACATCACTCCTTTCTATATTTCATAACGTTTGGAAAACGAAAAGAATTTATACGAATAATTGCAACATCCTGCTTATCCATTCCGTATAAAGAGAAAGGAGAGTGAAAAACATGAAAGCATTTGGAATTGGGATTTTAACAGCATGTATCGCGGGTATCATCAGTTTCGTTTTGAAAGACCTGCAATTGTTTTTCATCATGATGTCTGCCATTGTCCTCATTTGTTTTGGCATCTCAGGGCTGCTGATAAATGCATTTGTAAATGGCGACAGAGTAAGAGCGAATTTCCATGCTGAGTCGAAGAAACAAAGAGACGCAAGAAGAAGCTGGGCGATTCAAGTGTTTTTAATAGGTTTGCCAAGTTGTGCGGCTGCTGTAGCTTCAGCATTCATTCTCTTATTTAAAGGCTTTTCTCATTAAATAAAAGCCTTTAGGCATAACGAGACATGAAAAAAACCAGCCAAAGTGAACTCAACCTTATTTAACAGCATTTGACCGTTTGTTTAAATGGTATTGTTTGCTTTGAATTGCTCCTGCAAGATGAGGTTCGATTAATTCGACGGCTTTAAAAAGCTGATTCATGTCAATTCCAGTTTTAATATTTAAAGCATGAAGCATGCCGAGGACATCCTCTGTCGCCGCATTTCCAGTAGCACCTGGTGCGAATGGACAGCCTCCAAGCCCTCCTGCAGAGGTGTCAAATCTGTCAATTCCTGCCTGCAAGGCAGCAAAAATGTTGGCCAGAGCCATGCCGCGTGTATCATGAAAGTGAGCAGTCAGCAGCACGTCGGGAAATCGTGATTTTAATTGGGAAAACAGCTCAAAAACTTCAAGAGGATTTGCCATGCCAATCGTATCTGCTACACTGAGGTCATCGACCCCTGCATCTGCAAACTGCTGACAAATAGTCAGTACATCATCAGGATGAATTCTCCCTTCGTAAGGACAATAAAAAGAAGTAGAGATACAGGCGCGCACAAAGAATTGTTCCGCTTTCAGCTGACGAATCACCGGCAGCAGGGACGCCATGCTTTCCTTCGTTGTTCTGTTAATATTTTTCAGATTAAAGGACTCGCTTATGCCAACGAAGAAGGCAACACTGTCACACTTTGCCTCTTTTGCCAGCTCCACGCCTTTTTCATTTGGAGTCAGTACAATATTTCGATGCTCATCTGTGCAGTATCGAATGATTTCTTCCGCATCCTTCAATTGAGGAACCCATTTGGGAGAGACGAAAGAAGTCAGCTCCATTTCCTTAAAACCCGCATTTTTTAATGATTTAATGAATTCAATTTTAATTTCTGTCGGTATTTCATTTTTTTCATTTTGAAGCCCGTCGCGCGGACCAACTTCAATTAAGGTCACATGTTCAGGAAGATTCAATAAAAGCACCAGCCTTTCTAAAATGGGTATAAGCAGATAGATGCCTGCAGCCGGTAAATTGGCGCAGCCTGAGTGGAATTTCTGTGGCGAAGCAAATGGGCGGTTCCTCATTTCTGTGGTGTCCAGCTCCACCTCCTACCCCCTTGGCCAGAACGGATCCGCCAGTAAAGGCAAAAAGCGCCTTTTCTGTCGGATCCTTATCTGTCTGCCTGCGCTAAACAGTCGGTTCCGCTTTTCGGTGTAAGGGTTTACATATTTCTATATTAGTAGTTTACTAGCATTAGATGCAAATGAAATTTGAATCTTAAAAATGTTGAAGGAATTTATCTTTATTTAGCGAAACCAACTATGATCCAATGAAAAGGGGATGAATGAAAATGAGCAACAATGAAGTGGTTATCGTAAGTGCCGTTAGAACAGCAATTGGAAGCTTTGGAGGAGCGCTGAAAGGTGTATCTGCACCTGAACTTGGAGCAATCGTAATAAAAGCAGCTTTAGAAAAAGCAGGATTACAAGGAGAGCAAGTAGACGAAGTCATCATGGGGAATGTCCTGCAAGCAGGACTTGGACAAAATCCGGCACGTCAAGCAGCGATTAAAGCAGGATTGCCGGAAAACATTCCTTCTATGACAATCAATAAAGTGTGCGGCTCAGGGCTGAAAACCGTACATCTTGCTGCACAGGCCATTTTGTCTGGGGATGCTGATATCATTGTTGCCGGCGGTATGGAAAATATGAGTCAGGCACCGTACATATTAAAAAATGCGCGCGACGGGTTTAAAATGGGCGATCAAAAGCTGATTGATACGATGATATCAGACGGGTTAACATGCGCTTTTAACAATTATCATATGGGAGTAACCGCTGAAAATTTATGCGATAAATATGAAATTTCAAGAGCAGAGCAGGATGAATTCTCTGCCTGGAGCCAAAAGAAAGCAACAGACGCTATCCAGGCAGGAACGTTCAAAGATGAAATCACGCCTGTCGTCATTCCTCAGCGCAAAGGAGATGCTGTCACATTTGACACTGACGAGTTTCCAAGAGCTGGTTCAACGGCTGAAAAACTCGCTGGCTTGCGACCGGCTTTCAAAAAGGATGGATCAGTAACAGCAGGCAATGCATCTGGAATTAACGATGGAGCTGCAGCAGTCGTTGTCATGAGCCGTGCAAAAGCAGAAGAACTTGGTATTCAGCCGCTGGTAAAGATTACGGCAAATGGCAACGCAGGCGTTGACCCGAGCATTATGGGAATTGGGCCGGTTGCAGCCGTGCAAAAAGCGTTTCAAAAGAGCGGGTTAACGATGGAAGATATAGACCTTGTTGAAGCAAATGAAGCGTTCGCAGCACAGTCCATCGCAGTTGACCGCGAACTTCACTTTGATAAAGAAAAACTGAATGTTAACGGAGGCGCGATCGCTCTTGGCCATCCAATCGGAGCGAGCGGCACAAGAATCCTGGTTACACTTATTCACGAAATGAAGCGCAGAGATGCAAAACGCGGTTTAGCAACACTTTGCATCGGCGGAGGCCAAGGTGTAGCAACAATCGTCGAAAATCTATAAATCCAGGGGTGAAAAAAATGAAAACGGTGCATACATCTTTTACAGATGCAGTGAAAGACATAAAAGACGGATCAACATTAATGGTAGGCGGTTTCGGCCTATGCGGAATCCCTGAGAATCTGATCCTTGCATTAGTAGAAACAGGTGTAAAGGATTTAACGATCATCTCAAACAATTGCGGCGTAGATGATTGGGGGCTTGGCCTGCTTCTTAAAAATAAGCAGATTAAAAAGATGATCAGCTCATATGTCGGTGAAAATAAGGAATTTGAAAGACAAGTGCTTTCAGGGGAAATAGAAGTTGAACTTGTCCCGCAAGGAACGCTTGCTGAAAAAATCCGGGCAGGCGGTGCCGGTATTCCTGCATTCTACACGCCAGCTGGAGTAGGGACACCAATTGCAGAAGGCAAGGAAACACGTCAATTCGGCGGGAAAGATTACTTGCTTGAGGAAGCGCTCACTGCGGATTTCAGCCTGATTCGTGCATGGAAAGCCGATAAAATGGGGAATTTGATATTCAATAAAACAGCCCAAAATTTTAATCCAATGATTGCTGCAGCTGGTAAAGTAACGATTGCTGAGATCGAAGAACTTGTTGAAGCTGGAGAGATTGCTCCAAGTGAGATTCATACTCCAGGCATCTATGTGCAATCTTTAATACTTGGAGAACAGCAAAAGCGCATTGAACGGTTAACTGTGCAAAAGACAGTTTGATGGGAGGAAAAACGATGATACAGGATAAAGCAGCTGTTCGTGAAAAAATAGCGAGAAGAGCGGAACAGGAAATTGAAAACGGTTTCTATGTTAATTTGGGCATCGGCATGCCGACGCTTGTGGCTAACTATATAAATGAATCTAAACAGGTAGTCCTTCAATCAGAAAATGGATTGCTAGGCATTGGGCCGTATCCAAAGGAATCAGATGTTGATCCTGACCTGATTAATGCTGGAAAAGAGACAGTAACTGCCATCCCTGGTTCAGCTTATTTTAACAGTGCCGAGTCTTTCGCAATGATCCGCGGCGGTCATGTCAATGTGGCAATTTTAGGCGGAATGGAAGTTTCAGAAGCTGGAGATCTTGCAAACTGGATGATACCCGGAAAAATGATTAAAGGCATGGGAGGGGCAATGGATCTTGTGCATGGCGCCAAGAAAATCATTGTCATCATGGATCATGTGAACAGAAATGGAGAGCCAAAAATTTTGAATTCCTGCACTTTGCCGCTGACTGGCGAAAAGGTCGTCCACCGCATTATTACCGATCAGGCTGTTATTGATGTAACAGAGCTTGGCCTGAAGCTTGTTGAAGTGGCAAAAGGATATACAATCGAAGATATTAAAAAATCAACAGAGCCAGAGCTGATAATTGGAGACGATGTAAAACTTGATGCTTATTAATCGGGTAAAATCGCTTTCTAAAAACCGTCTTTCTTGTATATAATGAGAGGATACGGGAGTGATCATCATGGCTAAAAAACAAAAGAAACAGCAAAAGACGCAGCCCAAAAAAGCAGACGATAAACTAAACTTAAAAGATCATATAGAGTCTGACTTGTTCCAGCAGCTTTCCAACATGAAAAAAGGCTTGATGGAAGAACAAGAACAGAAGATTGAAGAAGAGCGTCTTCAGAAAATAAAAGAGAAAAAAGAAAAAGAGAAGAACAAAAGTTTCGAAGAGCTGCTGAATGACAGCAATCTGAAGTGGAATGATTATAAATAAACAAAAAAAGAAACTGACTCTCAAGGCTGAGAAACAACGCCTTTGTTGAGTCAGTTTTTTTTGACTCAAGCCCTGGAAAATGATAAAGATTTTGCGTTGGATCGAATGCGCTGGCATTCAATGATTACGACTTCGGTACCTAAATGAATCAAGTATTATGAAAGTCACTGAAAAACAACGCTGCTATGTATTATCAACATATTAAAAGCTTTATAGATTAGGATACAACAGATAATTGAATAATAGATTCTCAGATAAAAATGAAAGTACTTAAAGGGTATGCAAGCTTGAAATAGTTGAATAGGTAAATGATAAGTGCAAAATGACACATTTTTTGTCAGTTGCCGTCGGAAAAAAATAAAAAAGTATAAAGATTCTTTAACTTGATAATGACATATAGTCCATATCCCCCCGAAATATTATAAAAATTGTCGAAAAATGTGTTTTTATCAGAGGTTGTTCCCCCAGACGAAAACTCACTGTATGAATAAAATATGGTGAAAGGAGAGATTGAGATGGATAAGAATGCAACAAATCTTTTTGTTCAACTACTTTTGGAAAAATACGGTATTGATTCAAAGCTTAAAGCCATTCCAGAGGAAAAGAAAGAGCCTCTTAGAAAAATGGTTAATCAGTTAAATGGGCAAGTAGAGGAATTTCTTCAAAATGTAATGACACAGAAAGGGGGGAAATAGAATGGCTAGAAGCAGAGTTATTTTCTCAGATTTTAATGGAAACAATAGCAACAATGAAACTCAAGATGAAAACTTTCAATCTGCTGGAACTAATGTATCTCAAAGTGCTCGAAACAGTACTCGCATTTCTCAAAGATCTTCAGAAAGAATTAAGATTGTAGATTCTACAGATGTTAACCTATTAACTATTGATGTGCAGGCGGCTGCGGCACTTCAAGCAGCTATACAGGCAGCAATTACTCTAATTGTTAGAATTTCATTTGCAGACGATATTGAGGGTGCAGATAGATTTACAGAAGAATTGTTCCAGTTTGCCCGCATTGAACAAATTAATGAACAAGAGATTATTATTAATAATTCTCATAATATTAATGTTGGTGCTTTAGATCTGGATGTTGTTATTACAATTCAAGTTTTACTTCAAGTTTTAGCAGCATTAGCTATTAGCTTGGATATTCTTTAAAACTGACTTAAAAAGAGGGTGATGTACCAAAAGTCTAGCTTTTGGGCACCCTTTTTTGTGCATTGAAGTTACCACAACAAACACCGTAGAGAGCGCCTCTCAACTAACCAAAAAATCGCACGCTTCAAAAAGCGAAGCGACAGCTTTCGAAGACTGATCGGGCTGCGACTTTTATGCGATGAAGGAAGACATATGAAAAATGGGCAGCTGGGTACAATGCGCAAATTGGAACTGAAAATCAATAATCAATTTATCACAGGCTTCAGTGTTCACCTGCGTTCAGGTGATACAGGATGTCTCATTCCACATTTTAACCTATTAAAACGTATAACCGACCAAAACCAAATTCGATCATTGCCGATTGGGGATATGGCAGTACATATCAAAAAGGCTATATAATAGAGGGAAATCTCTCTTATACAACCGAAAAACACCAATAAATAACCAAAATATATTCTAAACTAAAAAACTGACTCAAAAGGCCGTTGTGCAACGGCCTTTTGAGTCAGCCTCTTTTAATGTCTTTCCCTTGCTATTTTTGAACAACACTTTTTATTATCCTCAAGCGGCAGCAAAAGAAGGGATTTATCCCGAAAAAATAGGAAGAATCCACAAGCTTTATACTGCCTGATTTTATTGTAGGCCAGAATGAACAATTGTTTTCATTCCAGCTGATGCTTTCGAAGAGGCTTTTCTCAGACGACTGGGGAATAAATTACGAGCGGTGCTGCCCATACTTTTCAAACTTCGTCAAAGCCTGCAGAGCAATATATTCCTCACCAGTTAAAGGACGTGCGCTTGCTGCATAGCAATTTGCTTGAACCTGTTCAATTTTGCTGGCCCCAGGAATGATAGATCCAACCACATCCTGCTTCAGGCAATACTGCAGGGCCGTTTCTGTCATTGATAAATCTGATTCTGCATGAATAGAAGGAAGCAGATTACGGAGTTCATCCTCGCTGTATGATAGATAGCCTTCTTCAGAAAGCTTGGATTCCCATTTATCTGTCAGCAGACCTTTTGCTAAAGGACCTCTTCCAATAACGCTGACATTGTGTTCCTTGAGAAGAGAAAACCATTCCTCAGGCCTTCTGTCAAGCAGGCTGTATTGCATCATGACGGAAACAATCGATGATTTTTCCAAGTACTGCTTAATGACATTTGGGCGAATCGAGGAGATTCCGTAATACCGGATAACGCCTTCTTTTTTTAGGTCTTCAAACGCCTCAATTGTTTCATCAATGTTATCTTCAATTGTGCCGCCATGGAGCTGATACAGATCGATATAATCCGTTTGCAATCGTTTAAGGCTGTGCTTCACTGCTTCTTTAATATAGGCTTTAGATGGGTCCCACGCCCAGCTGTCTTTATTCTCGTTCCAGCGGTTGCCAGCCTTCGTTGCAAGGATGATATCGTGTCTTCGATTTTTAAGTGCATCACCGACAAATTCTTCGTTCAGTCCGAAATCATACAAATCCGCTGTATCAAAATAATTAATTCCTTCATAAACCGCTGCATCAATGATGGATTCTGCCTGCTCTTTATCTGTGCCAAGAGACATGCAGCCAAGTCCAATTTCGCTGACCAGTAAGTCTGACGTTCCCAACTGTCTTTTTTTCATCGTATCACTCCTGCAGTTTGTCTTTCTTCGACATTAGTACAAGAGCGGATAAAAAGCAATTGAGACGCTTATTTATCTTTTGTCCACTGCTCGACCGTTTCATATTTCCGGCTGTACTCCTTCAGTTTTTCGCGAACCTCCCATGCCTTGCCAACCAGAACAACGCCTTTGTCAAGAAGGTAGATCTTCATATCCGCTCGCCTCGTTTCTTTTGTTATTTGATAAGAAGGTATAAAGTTTTTCTCATCTTTGTCTAGCTCCACTCTTCGGCCAGAACAAATCCGCAGGAAAAGTCTAACCCGGACTTTTCTGACAGATTCTCAACTGTCATGCCTGAGCTAAACGGGCCAATATGCTTTTCTTAATATGATAGAATGTATGTGAAAAGCAGAATTTGTAGAACGTGGAGGAATGAGTATGAATCATTTAATAGAAACAACTAAATCATCAGAAAAATTATTTTCCGGACGCATTATTGATTTGTATTTAGAAGAAGTCGTGCTTCCGAATGGCAAAACAAGCACACGGGAAATTATTAAGCATCCAGGTGCGGTTGCTGTTATCGCAATCACTAAAGAGAACAAAATTGTCATGGTGCAGCAATACCGGAAAGCGATGGAACGCGTGCTTGTCGAAATTCCCGCAGGAAAGCTTGAAAAAGGAGAACTTCCAGAGGTTACGGCAAAACGGGAATTAGAAGAAGAGACAGGCTATACAACGGATTCCCTTCAGCACTTAATCTCCTTTTACACATCGCCTGGATTTGCAGATGAGCTGGTTCATTTATATTTTACGGAAGAATTGGAGATTTTAACCGAGAAAGCAGAACTTGATGAGGATGAATTTGTAGATGTTCTGGAGGTGACACTTGAGGAAGCGCAGCAAATGATTCACGAACAGCGTATTTTTGACGCTAAAACAGCATACGCCGTTCAGTATCTGCA
This sequence comes from Bacillus sp. UMB0893, assembly GCF_002858905.1. Classification (NCBI taxonomy): domain Bacteria; kingdom Bacillati; phylum Bacillota; class Bacilli; order Caryophanales; family Bacillaceae; genus Bacillus; species Bacillus sp. UMB0893. Next base: position 10,778 of record NZ_PKLB01000007.1, read on the forward strand.
GCTGAAACTGGCTCTTCAAAAATAAGATGAATACATATTTTGCAGATTTGCATATTCATATTGGCCGGACACGTTCTGGCAAGCCTGTTAAAATTACCGCTTCAAACCAGCTCACGCTTGAAACGATTTTCATAGAAGCAAGCGAGCATAAAGGAATGGATATAATCGGAATCATTGATTGCCACGTTCCGGAGATCTTGGAAACATTGGAACAGGGTCTGCAAGAGGGAATATGGACAGAGATTGCCGGGGGCGGCATACAATTTAAACAAACAACAATGATTCTCGGCTCTGAAATCGAAGTTTATGACAGCTCATGCAAAGGCCCTTTGCATGTACTGGTTTTTATGCCTGCTATGCATGAGATGAAACAGTTTTCAGAATGGCTGGCAGAGCGGGTTAAAAACATAACATTAAGTACGCAAAGAGTGTATGAAAGCGGCAGGAATCTGCAGAAAAAAGTGAAGGAACTTGGAGGCTTATTTATCCCTGCTCATATTTTCACACCACATAAAAGCCTTTATGGGAGCGGGGTGACGTCATCGCTTGAAGAAGTGTTTGATCCTGAACTGATTGATGCGGTTGAACTTGGCTTAAGCTCTGATACGGAGATGGCCTCACAAGTTTCTGAGCTGAATGAGTATCCTTTTTTAACAAATTCTGATGCACACTCTCATGTTAAAATTGGAAGAGAGTATCAGAAACTTCAATTAAATGAGCCTTCTTTCGAGGAGCTGAAAAAGGCTCTGAAAAAGAAGGATAATCGATGCATTCTTTCCAATAATGGATTAAATCCGCTGCTTGGGAAGTATTACGGAACAACCTGCGAGAAATGCGGTGCGCCGAAAGTGAAAACTGACAGTGCATGTGGAAAATGCAGGAGCATAAGATCCACAAAAGGAGTGAGCACCCGCCTGAAAGAACTGGCGGATGATAATGTGTTGAAGCCAGCTCGCCCTCCTTATATACATCAAGTCCCGCTGCAATTCATCCCTGGTATTGGTCCAAAGACGCTGGAGAAACTAAAAAGGGCGTTTGGAACCGAAATGGTCATTTTAAATCAAATCTTAAGAGATGAACTCACACAGGTTATACCGGCAAAAACAGCAGATTATATTCTCGCTGCGAGAGAAGGAAAGCTTAGTGTCGTACCTGGCGGAGGCGGAGTGTACGGGAAAATCTCCACAAAACAAGGCACTTCACAGTGAAGTGCCCATTTATCCAGCAATATACTGCACTGAAAGGTTAATATGTATGGAAAAAATCTATTGGATATCACTTGCAGTTTCACAGAGCCTGTTTTTCTTGCTGCTTCCAATATGGCTTAGCTTAACTGAGTATTTGCATCCGATTGTGACGATTGTTGTGTGGTTTTGTCTAACGGCAATAATCGTATTCAGTGTCTTTCTATCGTTTAAAAAAGTAATGATCGTGCCGTATGAGCTAGTCTATGGTTGTTTGATACTATATACAGTCAGTCTGCTGATCTTGCTGTTTATTCGGCCAAAAGCACAAAATAACAGCTATAATCTGGTGCCATTTGAAACAATCGGCTATTATTTTTCAGGGCAAGTTTCTCTGATCATTGCCTTTTATAATCTAGCAGCCAACATCGGCTTGTTTGTTCCTTATGGTTTTTTACTGAAAATAAAAGCAATGCAGAAACAATCTGCATTTTTAGTGGCGTTTTTCGTCATTTCTATTATTGAAACAGCCCAATATCTCACTGGCCGGGGAAGTCTTGATGTTGATGATCTTATTCTGAATTTGCTCGGTGTATTTACGGGATATGCTGTTTATCCAATCTTCGAAAAAACAGTTTCTATTAAGAAAAGCGGAACGGCCCGGTTAGCTCCGACAGACAGATAAGAATTCGGCAGAAAAGTCCGGGTTTGACTTTTTTGATGGATTTGTTCTGGCCGAGGAGTTGGGCGGTGGAGCTAGACAATACCGAAAAGCGGAACCGCCCGTTTAGCGCAGGCAGACAGAAAAGAATCCGGCGGAAAAGTCCGGGTTTGACTTTTCCTGCGGATTTGTTCTGGCCGAGGAGGTGGCCGATTCCGTTCGCCATCAATGCGCAAAATTTTATTCTTTCTTATCTATTAAAAAAAGATTAAAAGATTTTTGAAAATACACACGTATCACGTAATGTCTTGCCGTCCGCTGACACATCATCCTGTCTCAGAACACCTTCAAGAATAAATCCCAATTTTTCTGGGATGCGGCGGCTTTTGATATTTTCAGGATCGCACCTGATTTCCACGCGTTTGGCCCCGAATTCTTCTGCTGCAAACTTCGCTAATGCTTCAACGGCTTCGGTCATGTAGCCATTTCCAGCATGTTTTGTGGAAATCCAATACCCAATCTCCACTTTTGGCACATTCCAATTTATGCGATGAAACCCTGTGCTTCCAATAAAATGTCCATGCTTACGGTCAAAAATCAGCAGTCTCAGATCTTCCCGCAAGATAAACTTGGCACAAGCTTCTCTAAGGTTTGCCTCTGTATCTTCAAGCGTTTGCGGTTTTTGTGCGAAAGGCATCCATGGCTTAAGCTCATTCATAGATTCATTGATGGCTTCATTCACTGCTTTTCCATCATCTGGACGCGGCGCTCGAATATAGAGCCTATCAGTAGTAAGTTCTGTGGGGAAATCAAATAATAGTGGATTTTTCATGACAAAACCGCCTCTCTGATTTTAATGTATTATATAATATTGGGAAAAAAATGCAATGATAGAATGACATAGTTTCTTCCTTTTTTCATACAATCTAGTAAGAGAACACTAGGAGGAAAAAATATGCGCAAACAACCATTAAAAGCAATGATTATTCAGCATATAAAAGAACGCTCTTCACTCTATCTCTTTGTATTTGTTTTGTTTTTGATGGGGGTCATTTTCGGTGCGGTCATAGTCAACAGCATGAATTTTACGCAAAAAGAGGATTTGTATTTTTATTTAAGCCGATTTTTCGGACAAATTTCTGAGGGGAAAGTGGCAAGCTCCGTTGAAATGCTTCAGCAGAGTTTCTTTCATAACCTGAAGTATCTTGGTCTGATGTGGGTGCTCGGCATCTCCATTATCGGTTTGCCGGTTATCTTGATTATGTTATTCTTAAAAGGCATGGTAGTCGGCTTCACGGTTGGTTTTCTCGTGAATCAAATGGGATGGCAAGGCTTTATGCTTTCATTTGTATCGGTTTTGCCTCAAAATATAATATTAATACCGGCTTTTATTATTATGGGTACGGTTGCCATTTCCTTTTCATTAAAAATTGTAAAGCAGCTGCTGATGAAAAAAACAAATGTAACCGAATCGCCATTCGCCCTTTTCACAAGATACGCAGCTGTTTTCCTGTTTATATCTGTGCTGACCGTAATTGCTTCTGGTCTTGAAGCGTATGCGTCACCCATTTTAATGAAGAACGTCATAGAACTGGTTTCTAAATAGAATAATTTTAACATGATAATCATTTCATTTATTAGATTGTAATTATTTTAGTTGGACACATCCCTTTCTTTTGATATAATGAATGAGGAAAGTGGCGAGGGAGGAATGTGTGTTATGGAAGGCAGAATTGATCGAATTAAAAAGCAGTTGCATTCATCCAGCTACAAGCTGACTCCTCAGCGCGAAGCAACCGTCAGGGTTTTGCTTGAACGCGAAGAAGATCACTTGAGTGCTGAAGATGTTTACCTCCTCGTTAAGGAAAAGGCGCCAGAGATTGGTTTAGCAACTGTTTATCGGACGTTAGAGCTACTTACTGAATTAAAAATTGTCGATAAAATAAATTTTGGAGATGGCGTTTCACGCTATGATTTACGAAAAGAAGGCGCAGCTCATTTTCATCATCACCTCGTTTGCATTGAATGCGGTTCTGTCGCTGAGATAGAAGAGGATCTTTTAGAAGATGTTGAACAGATTGTAGAACGCGACTTCAGCTTTAAAATTAAAGATCACAGACTGACATTTCATGGCATTTGCTATCGCTGTCAGGAAAAAGAACAGAAAGAAGACGAACAATAAACCTTTCCTATCGAGCAGGAAAGGTTTTTTGTGCATTTTCTAGTATAAAGTTTGTCCTTTTTGGCATATGTTTTAGGTAAGAATGAAAGACTGGGCTGAGGAGGACTGCTGCAATGAATTGGGCAAGAACTTTATTTGATATGATAAAAGTGTTTATCCTGTTTACTGGATTTACGATTCTTTTCTATTATGCTATCATTTGGGTTAACTTAGAGTATGAAGAAATGCATCGTTATGACCAGCCTGAAGGTGCGGCTTTAAAAGTGACAAAGATGGTGACCGATGAAGAGGAGCACTGGCTGAATCGATTGTTTTTCTTCTATTTAAACGGGGAGTAGAGGAGATTGAAGGATCAAATTCAGGATTTCATGCATTATCTGGTTGTGGAACGGGGTCTTTCCCATAACACAATCGTCTCGTATGAACGAGATTTAAGAAGTTACCATCAATTTCTTGCTGAACAGCAGCAAATGACAGCATTCCAAGATGTGACGAGACTGACAATCATCCAATTTCTTAAATCACTAAAGGATGCCGGCAAATCAAGCAAAACAATTGCGCGCCACACCGCATCCATCCGTAATTTTCATCAATTTCTTCTTAGAGAAAAAGCAGTCGATCATGATCCGACTGTGCACATTGAATCCCCTCAGGTTGAACGGACGCTTCCGAAAGTATTATCTCTCACTGAAGTCGAAAAGCTGCTTGATACACCAAAACTGATCTCTGCATATGGCTACCGGGACAAAGCGATGCTGGAGCTCCTTTATGCAACGGGAATCCGGGTAAGTGAAATGATTAATCTAGATATGAATGATGTCCATCTGACCATGGGATTCATCCGCTGCTTCGGAAAAGGGAACAAGGAACGTATTGTTCCAATTGGCCGGACGGCATCCGAAGCCTTAGAAGCTTACATTGATAAAGGCAGGATAAAATTAGCTTCAAAGAAAAACCAGACAGATGCCTTTTTTTTAAATCATCATGGAAATCGTATGACAAGACAGGGGTACTGGAAAAATCTTAAGAAAATTGCACTTGAAGCAGGGATCAACAAAGAATTAACCCCTCATACACTTCGTCATTCATTTGCAACCCATCTCCTTGAAAATGGGGCTGACTTGAGAGCTGTACAGGAAATGCTCGGACATGCCGATATATCAACGACTCAAATTTATACACATGTCTCAAAAACTAGATTAAAAGATGTTTATAAGCAATATCATCCCCGAGCTTAAAAGTCATTTGCGCTGCTGCGCGATGGCTTTTTTGTGTTGTAACGCACAAAAAAATTGATGGGTTATAAGTTCCTTGAGCGGTCGAACATAAGCTGTGAGCCTAAGATACACTCAGTATTTTAAGCTGCAGTTTTCGGGAAAAAACCAGGGAATTATGCAACACAAATTGAAATCTGAATGAAAGCTTTAAAAGGAGAAAACGGGAAGTTGAAGCAAAATACGATATGAGAAGCGGAATTAGCCAAATCAAGCTGATGTTTTAATAAAAGCTGCTAAAGGAAAAGAGAAGTATAGAATATTATCATGTTATCTATTGTCAGAAGGCGTGAAAACGGTTTATAATTGAGATGTCAGACTTCTGACCAATAAATATCTGCTAATCATTCTGAAACAGTAGGGAATGTTATTCAAAGAGTAATCTGTATAGGATTAAAGGAGGATGTACATGTCTGATTATACATATAAAAGAGTATTTTTAATTGTCATGGATTCGGTTGGTATTGGTGAAGCGCCTGATGCAGCTGAATTTGGCGACACAGGTTCTAATACACTTGGACATATTGCTGAACATATGAACGGGCTGCAAATGCCGAACATGGCGAAACTGGGCTTGAGCAATATTAAGGAAATTGAAGGTATACCCCTTCAGGAAAAGCCAAAAGCTTTCTATACAAAGATGATGGAAGCTTCAAATGGAAAAGATACGATGACAGGCCATTGGGAAATCATGGGACTGAAAATTGAAACACCTTTCAAAGTTTTCCCTGATGGCTTCCCTGATGAATTAATTAAAGCACTTGAAGAAAAAACAGGCAGAAAAATCATTGGCAATAAGCCGGCTTCGGGTACCGAAATTCTTGATGAGCTTGGCGAAGAGCATATGAAAACAGGAGCTCTTATTGTTTATACTTCTGCAGATTCGGTCTTGCAAATTGCAGCTCATGAAGAAATTGTTCCAATCGATGAACAGCTGAAAATTTGTGAAATGGCTCGTGAAATGACGCTTGATGAAAAATACATGGTAGGGAGAGTCATTGCACGTCCGTTTGTTGGAAATCCTGGAAACTTCCAAAGAACGCCGAACCGTCATGATTATGCTCTGAAACCGTTTGAGAGAACCGTCATGAATGAAATGAAAGACGGTGGATTAGATGTAATTGCTATCGGAAAAATCTCTGATATATATGATGGAGAAGGGATTACAAAAGCACTCCGTACAAAATCAAACATGGATGGCATGGACAAACTTGCTGAAACAGCAGATCAGGACTTTACTGGAATCAGTTTTGTAAATCTTGTTGATTTTGACGCTCTGTTTGGACATAGACGCGATCCTGAAGGCTATGGTTTAGCTCTACAAGAATATGACGCCCGCCTTCCTGAAGTATTGGGAAAATTAAAGAGCGATGATTTACTGATCATTACAGCTGACCACGGAAACGACCCTGTTCATCATGGCACAGACCATACACGTGAGTACGTGCCATTGCTTGCTTACAGTCCGAAATGGGAAAGCGGTTCTGAGCTGCCAATCCGAGAAACGTTTGCAGATATCGGCGCTACGATTGCTGACAATTTTAAAGTTGCAATGCCAAAGCACGGAAAAAGTTTTTTGCATGAACTAAAGAACTAAGGGGGATGGATACATGAACATTCAAGAAATTCAACAATCTGCAAAATATATGAAAGAAAAAGTGAAAGAACTGCCTGAAATTGGCTTGATCTTAGGATCTGGACTTGGTGTCCTTGCAGATGAAATTGAACATGCAGTGAAAATTCCTTATGAGGAAATTCCAAATTTCCCTGTGTCCACTGTTGAAGGCCATGCAGGACAGCTTGTATTTGGAACTTTAAAGGGGGCAAACGTTGTTGCCATGCAAGGCCGTTTTCATTTTTATGAAGGCTATGATATGAAAAAAGTGACATTTCCTGTTCGTGTGCTGAAGGAAATGGGAGTGAAAACGATCATCGTAACGAATGCAGCAGGAGGAGTAAACGAATCGTTTGAACCAGGCGATTTAATGATCATCACTGATCATATAAATAATATGGGAACAAGTCCCTTGATCGGACCAAATGACTCAAGCTTAGGTGCCCGGTTCCCTGACATGTCACAAGCATATAGCCGTGAACTGAGACAGCTTGCGAAGAATGCAGCTTCAGAGCTTGGCATTAACGTTCAGGAAGGTGTTTATGTAGGAAACACCGGACCTGCTTATGAAACACCAGCAGAAGTGCGTCTGGCTCGTGTACTTGGGGGAGATGCAGTAGGGATGTCCACCGTCCCTGAGGTCATTGTCGCTAATCATGCAGGCATGAAAGTTCTTGGGATTTCATGCATTTCAAACATGGCAGCCGGCATTTTGGACCAGCCATTATCTCATGATGAAGTAATGGAAACGACAGAAATGGTTAAAGCAAATTTCTTGAATCTAGTTAAGAAAATTGTAGCAGACATAAACGAAACAAACTAACAAAGGGTGGGTAAATAATGAGAATCGTTGACTTGATTGAAAAAAAGCGTGACGGCAAAGAACTGACGAAAGAAGAAATCAGCTTTATCATTAAAGGCTATACAAATGGAGATATTCCGGATTATCAAATGAGTGCATTAACAATGGCGATCTATTTCAAAGGAATGACGAAACAGGAGCGCGCTCAATTGACAATGGAAATGGTCCATTCAGGCGATACGATTGATTTAAGCAAAATTGAAGGCATTAAAGTAGATAAACACAGCACTGGCGGTGTTGGCGATACAACAACGCTTGTTCTTGGACCGCTCGTTGCAGCTGTCGGTGTTCCAGTTGCGAAAATGTCTGGCCGCGGCCTTGGCCATACTGGCGGAACAATTGATAAGCTTGAAGCTGTACCAGGCTTCCACGTTGAAATCGAAAATGAAGAGTTCATTAAATTAGTGAACCAAAACAAAATTGCTGTTATCGGCCAAAGCGGAAACCTGACTCCAGCTGACAAAAAGCTTTATGCTTTGCGTGATGTAACCGCAACAGTTGACAGCATTCCATTGATTGCAAGCTCAATCATGAGCAAAAAAATTGCAGCAGGTGCTGATGCCATTGTTCTTGATGTGAAAACAGGCGCAGGCGCATTTATGAAAGATCTTGATGATGCTAGAGAGCTTGCACAGGCGATGGTTGAAATCGGAAATGCAGTCGGCAGAAAAACAATGGCAGTAATATCAGACATGAGCCAGCCTCTTGGCTATGCAATCGGTAATGCTTTAGAGATTAAAGAAGCGATTGATACATTAAAAGGCGAAGGACCTGAAGATCTTCATGAGCTTTGCTTAACGCTTGGAAGCTACATGGTATTCTTGGCTGAAAAAGCATCTTCACTTGAGGAAGCAAGAGCAATGCTTGAGGAAGTTATCCAAAACGGAAAAGCGCTTGACACGCTGAAAATCTTCTTAGAAGCTCAAGGCGGAGACGGTTCTGTAGTTGATGACCCAAGTAAAATGCCGCAGGCAAGCTACAAAGTAGAACTTGAAGCAAAAGAAGACGGCTTCGTTTCTGAAATTGTGGCAGATTCCGTTGGAGTAGCTGCAATGTGGCTTGGTGCAGGACGGGCTACGAAAGAGTCTGAAATTGATCTTGCTGTTGGCCTGATGCTGAATAAAAAAATTGGCGATGCTGTTAAAAAAGGCGATTCACTAGTTACTATTTACAGCAACAAGGAAGACGTCGAACAAGTGAAAACAAAGTTATATGAGAGCATTAAAGTGTCCGGAAATTCAGTGGAAGCTCCACCGCTTGTTCACGACACAATTAAGGAATAAAACACGCAAAAAGCCGAGATGAAAATCTCGGCTTTTTCTATGCAAAATTTTACTGTCCATTAGTATATTTTTTCAACAATTGGAAAAAATGGGATGTATATGAATGGAGGGTTTGGAGATGAAACGTCTACTATCAACCGTAACGCTATGCACCATGATATTAACCATTGCAACACCGGTTTTTGCAAAAGAAGGTTCAGCTCAGCTTGCAGACAAAGCGAAATCTGCAGTCCTGATTGAGCGTGATACCGGAAATATTCTATATGATAAAAATAGTGATGAACAGCTTCCTCCAGCAAGTATGACAAAAATTATGACGATGCTGTTAATAATGGAAGAAATCGATAAGGGCCAGCTGAAAATGGATGAAAAAGTCCGTACGAGCGAATATGCTGCCTCAATGGGAGGCTCGCAAATTTTCCTGGAGCCAGGAGAAGAAATGACCGTTCATGAAATGCTGAAAGGAATTGCAATCGCCTCTGGCAATGATGCATCTGTTGCCATGGCCGAGAGAATTGCAGGTTCAGAAGAAGCTTTTGTAGATAAAATGAACGATCGGGCAAAAGAACTTGGTCTCAAACATACCTCTTTCCAAAACCCGACAGGTCTTCCTGAAAAGGATCATTACAGCACTGCACATGATATGGCTGTGATGGCTAAAGAACTTTTGAAGTTTGATGAGATTACGAAATATACAGGTCAATATGAGGATTACCTGCGTGAAGATACTGATAAAAAATTCTGGCTCGTGAACACTAATCGCTTAGTCAGATTTTATAAAGGTGTCGATGGTGTCAAAACAGGATTTACGAATGAAGCAAAGTATTGCTTAACAGCAACCGCTAAAAAAGGAAACATGCGTGTTATAGCAGTGATAATGGGTGCCCCGTCACCAAAGGACCGAAATGCACAAGTTACGAAAATGCTTGATTATGCTTTCAGCCAGTACGAGACACATCCACTTTTTAAAAGAAATGAAGTTGTAGCAAAAATGAAAATAAGCAAAGGAAACAGCAAGAATCTGAATCTAGTTACATCTGAGCCGATTTCTGTTTTAACGAAAAAAGGCGGCAGTGTAAAGGATGTCACTCAGGAAGTTGTCATGAAGCAAAACTTGAAAGCACCGCTGAAAAAAGGCGATGAGCTCGGTAAGCTTATCCTTAAAAAAGATGACAAAGTTGTCGTCGAGAGCCCCCTTGTAGCTGAAGGGGATATTGCCCAAGCAAGCTGGTGGACTTTGTATAAACGAGTATTGTCAGATTTTACCAAATCAGGATGAACATCAAATAAGTTCCTGACAGTATAGAAACTTCCCGAAGTCTAGCTGATGTTGCCGAATTAGCACTAGTTTTGTCACAGGGCAGGAAAAGCATATCAAAACCTCGAATCAGTCATTATCCAGAATAGAAGGAGGAGAATGGATGAGTCTAGCAATTGAGCTTGATGTGAAGCAATCTGTCCTGTGTATACGGCTGATCGGAGAATTGGATCATCACACGGCGGAGGAATTGCGTCAGAAAGTGACAGAAACACTTGCATCAAAAGACATTCAGCATATCGTTTTAAACTTAGAGCAATTGTCATTTATGGACAGCTCAGGTTTAGGCGTGATTCTTGGAAGATATAAGCAGGTAAAGCAATTCGGCGGAGAAATGGTCGTTTGTGCAATTTCACCTGCAGTGAAAAGACTATTTGATATGTCAGGTCTGTTTAAAATTATTCGTCTAGAAACATCAGAGGAAAAGGCGCTTATGACTTTGGGGGTGGCATCATGAAAAATGAGATGAACCTTCAATTTTCAGCGCTGAGCCAGAATGAATCGTTTGCGCGTGTTACCGTTGCTTCATTTATTGCACAGCTTGATCCAACACTAGATGAATTAACAGAAATAAAAACGGTTGTCTCAGAAGCAGTTACCAATGCAATTATTCATGGCTATGACAATGATCCAAGCGGAATCGTCTATATTTCCGTAACGCTGGATGACAATGTTGTGAAGCTTTCAATCAGGGATGAGGGTATTGGGATACTTGATGTAGAAGAAGCGAGACAGCCATTGTATACGACGAAGCCGGAACTTGAACGATCAGGAATGGGTTTTACAATTATGGAGAATTTCATGGATGAAGTTCAGATTGAATCATCAAAATCAGAAGGTACAGCGGTAAAGCTTACTAAACACTTAGCGAAAAGCAAAGCTTTAGTAAATTAAGGAGACTTGCTATGGATGTGGAGGTCAAGAACGATATCTCAAAAACACAATTAAAGGACCATGAAGTAAAAGAACTGATTAAGCGCAGTCAGCAAGGCGACCAAACAGCACGAGACATTATAGTTGAGAAGAACATGCGTCTTGTTTGGTCTGTTGTTCAGAGATTTTTAAATCGGGGCTATGAAGCGGATGATCTTTTTCAAATTGGCTGCATCGGGCTTTTGAAATCGGTGGATAAATTTGATTTGTCCTATGATGTTAAATTTTCAACCTACGCTGTACCGATGATTATTGGTGAAATTCAACGCTTTATCCGAGATGACGGAACTGTAAAAGTGAGCCGTTCTCTCAAGGAGTTAGGCAATAAAATCAGAAGAGCAAAAGATGATTTATCGAAATCCTTAGGCAAGGTGCCAACTGTCTCGGAAATTGCAGCCTACTTAGAAATTACACCAGAAGAAGTCGTTCTTGCACAAGAAGCCGTACGCGCACCTTCCTCCATCCATGAAACCGTCTATGAAAATGACGGAGACCCTATCACGCTCCTTGATCAAATTGCAGATTCAGGAGAGAATAAATGGTTCGATAAAATTGTGCTTAAGGATGCAATTAAAGAACTCGATGAACGGGAAAAATTAATTGTCTATTTAAGATACTACAAGGATCAAACCCAATCTGAAGTAGCCGAAAGACTAGGCATCTCTCAAGTTCAAGTATCACGGCTTGAGAAAAAAATTCTTCAGCAAATGAAAGATCGTATGGATCAATAATTGGAAAAGACATATCCGACTGGGGTATGTCTTTTTTGTTTGGTCATCTAAAAATTGCTAAGCGGGCATACTTTTCTGCGAAAAACTAAAAAGCCGATGAATTCGAATTTTCCGTGAAACTAGAGAGAGGCGGATTAGAAGCCTGTTTGTAGCGAGTAAGATACCAAAATCCGCTGATAAAAGACAAATCCAGAAAGTAAGCAATGTTCCATCGTATGAGCAAACGCATAATCAATGTCGGGAATATAGTTTTGGTAATTAATGGTCCATGAATGCATTCTGCATGATATAAATTCTTCCAATGCATACTACATATACAATCCTATTTTCAGGAAGTGAAATGTGATGGAAAAAACGGTGTACATTAGACTTCGTCATCGCGTTCAGGTCCATCCGAACGATTGTATAACCATCTCGAAAATTGCACAGGTCGTTGCAGCTCGCCCATTGCGCGACTATATTGGAGAACTGCAGGTTTACAAGGTTCAGCCTAGTGATAAAAACATTGTCGTAATTGATGTCATGCGAGTACTTTCAGAAGTACATAAAACAGATCCGGAAATAGATGTGCAGTCGGTTGGACCAGCACAGACCATTGTTGAGATTGTATATGACAAAAAGACCTATTCGCCTGCTTTGTTTGCACTCGTATGGCTGCTGCTTTTTGTAGGAGCGGCACTTGCCATCATGAACTTTCATGAGGATGTCAGTATGCAGCTTGTTCATAAACGCCTTTATACAATCATAACGGGCCGCACATCCGAACATCCGCTGCTGCTTCAGATTCCTTATTCCATAGGATTAGGATTAGGCATGATTCTGTTCTTTAATCATCTTTTCAAAAAGAGAATTAATGAGGAGCCGAGTCCTTTAGAAGTAGAAATGTTCAATTATCAGCTTGATATGGACATGTATGTAGCGATGAAAGAAAACAAAGAGAGCATGAAGAAAATTGATGACGACGATTAATATTTTGATCGCGATTTTCATTGGGCTCGCAGGTGGTTTGGCTGTCGGCTCTGGATTTGTAGCATTTTTAACTGTGCTTGGGATCATTCCGAGGCTTACACAGCTAACAAAAACTGTTGCTCTCATCCAAGCATATGAGTGGGCGATTGTGGCAGGCGCAATAACTGGAGGGTGGGTAAGCCTAAGAGATACTAAGCTTTATTTATCAGACCTTTTTCTCGTTCCAATCGGTTTAATAAATGGCATTTTCATTGGAATGCTCGCTGCAGCTCTCACAGAAGTATTAAATGTTTTTCCAATCTTGGCAAAACGAATAGGCATTGCTGATAAGATCGTGATTCTTCTTATGGCGATTGTCTTTGGCAAGATAGCTGGCTCATTATTTCATTGGCTCTATTTTGTATATCAATAAAGGTGGGGTAAAAAGTGGAAACTTCTAATTTAAAAGATGATTACAAAAACAAAATTAAAACATATCAGCCAAAACCGCCGTACCTTTTAAATTGCATAAAGGCTTTCGTTGTAGGGGGCCTTATTTGCATATTAGGGCAGGGAATTCAAAATATGTACATGCACTTTTTTGACTTTACTGAAAAAACAGCCGGCAATCCGACAGTAGCCACATTAATTCTCATATCAGCGCTCCTCACAGGATTTGGAGTCTATGATCGGATTGGTCAATTTGCAGGTGCAGGATCTGCTGTTCCCGTAACTGGTTTTGCCAATTCGATGACAAGTGCAGCGCTTGAACATCGAAGTGAAGGTCTTGTTCTTGGAGTGGCGACGAACATGTTTAAGCTGGCAGGCTCTGTTATTGTGTTCGGGGTTGTTGCTGCCTATGTGGTTGGTATCATTCGATATGTATATGGTCTGGCATTTTAAAAAGGAGGTGACAGTCAGATGAGATTGATGGGAAAACAAACGTGGCAATTTGAAAATCGATTATTTGTTCAGTCCAGCGGTACAGCTGCAGGTCCAAAAGAAGCAGACGGGCCATTTGGGAAATTGTATGACAAAACATACGATGATCTGCATTGCGGGGAAGATAATTGGGAGCTGGCAGAGCGGCGGTTAATGGAAGATGCGATCGAGCATGCTTTGAAAAAAGGAAATTATACAAAAGAGGATATTGATTTTTTCCTTGCAGGAGATCTTTTAAATCAAAATGTAACGGCAAATTATGCAGCCAGACAAAATAAAATTCCCTTTCTTTGTATGTTTGGCGCCTGTTCAACTTCGATGGAAACTCTTTCAGTAGGATCCGCGCTGGTAGACGGTGGATTTGCGAATCGGGTAATGGCTGCAACGAGCAGTCATAATGCAACCGCTGAAAGACAATTTCGTTATCCTACAGAATATGGCGGCCAAAAACCGGATACGGCTCAATCAACGATCTCAGGTGCAGGTGCCGTTATCGTGAGCCGTGATGAAAGTGACATAATGATTACTTCAGCTACAATTGGTAAAGTTGCCGATCTCGGAATAACAGATCCATTCGATATGGGTTCTGCCATGGCGCCAGCAGCAGCTGATACAATCGCCCAGCATTTCAAAGATTTGAACTCAAAGCCTGAAGACTATGATTTAATCCTGACAGGTGACTTGGCATCAGTCGGAAGTCCGATTTTAAAGGACTTGCTCAAAGAGGATGGCTATGATGTTTATGCAAATCATAACGATTGCGGCCTGATGATTTATCGTCCTGATCAAAATGTTTTTGCTGGCGGAAGCGGATGCGGATGTTCCGCAGTTGTGACCTACAGCCATATTTTTAATGAATTGAAAAGCGGAAACCTGCAGCGTGTTATGGTTGTGGCAACGGGTGCATTGCTTAGTCCGACAATGATTCAGCAAAAGGAATCAATACCTACGATTGCTCATGCTGTTGTATTTGAACGAGTAAACAGGGGTGGGAACGGATAATGGAATATCTTATTGCGTTTGTAGTAGGCGGAGCCATTTGTGTCATTGGTCAATTGCTGATGGATGTAGCTAAGTTAACACCTGCCCATGTTATGAGTTCATTTGTTGTAATCGGTGCGATTCTTGACGGTTTCGGCATTTATGATAATTTTATTAAATTTGCAGGAGCAGGGGCTACCGTTCCCATTACAAGTTTTGGTCATTCACTGCTTCATGGTGCGATGCACCAGGCAGAAGAACACGGAATTATTGGAATTGGAATCGGAATTTTTGAATTAACCTCTGCTGGTATATCATCAGCTATCGTCTTTGCTTTCTTTGTAGCAGTTATTTTCAAACCGAAAGGATAAGATCATCCTATGACAGAAACACGAAGGGTCATTTTAGTAACAGATGGGGATGTTTATGCAGCCAAAACAATTGCATATGCTGCAAAACAAATTGGCGGACGGTGTATTTCGCAATCTAAAGGCAATCCGACGTTTTTATCAGGCCCTGAGATTGTAAAATTGATCTTGAAAACTCCTTATGATCCTGTTTTTGTCATGTTTGATGATTGCGGCTTACTAGAAGAGGGACCAGGTGAAAGGGCGCTTCTGTATGTGGCCGAACATCCGCAAATCGATGTTATGGGTGTTATTGCTGTGGCTGCAAAGACTCACGGATCAGAATGGACAAATATTGACGTGTCCATTGATAGGGACGGACTGATATCTGAATACGGTGTAGACAAGAGCGGCATTCGTGAATATGAAGTCGGGAAAATGACTGGAGATACGGTTTATTGTCTCGATAAACTGGATGTTCCGATTATTGTCGGTATTGGCGACATTGGCAAAATGGCCCGAAAAGACAGTCTGGATCATGGGTCTCCGATTACTATGAAAGCAGTAGAACTGATTCTTGAAAGGAGCGGCATGGCGGATGAGCGAAAACGTGAAACAAAAGACATCAATCTCTCCTAAGCTCGCAGTGAATGAAAATTACTTTAAAGACCACGTAGGACTGAACCAAAGTTTTGATTTAGGGGTCCGTAAAATTACAGTAATGAACATTGCGGTTAACCTGTATTATGTGAATGGGCTTTGTGATACCGCCTATATCATTCAGCTATTAAAAGAACTAATTGAGATTAATGATTATGAACATGAACAGATGAAGGTAAATGATATTATCGAAAACCGCCTAGTAAATCAGCAGGTTCAAAGAATCAAAACAATTGATGAAGCTGTCGATCAGGTTCTGTCAGGACTTGTTGTTTTCATGATTGAAGGGTGCAATTACGGGCTTGTTGTTGATGTAAGGAGCTATCCAGGAAGAAATCCTGAAGAACCTGATACTGAAAAAGTAGTCCGCGGATCCAGGGATGGGTTTGTAGAGAATATTATTGTAAATACAGCACTTATTCGAAGAAGAATTAGAGATGAGCGCTTAAGATACTCGATGATGAAAGTTGGAGAGCGTTCAAAAACAGATATTTGTCTTTGCTACATAGAAGATGTTGCAGACCCGAATTTAATTGAAGTTGTAAAAAAAGAACTTGAAACAATAAAGATTGATGGATTAACAATGGCTGACAAAACGGTTGAAGAGTTTTTAGTTAAGCAAGGCTATAATCCGTTTCCGCTTGTCAGGTATACGGAAAGAGCAGACGTTGCTGCCAACCACTTGTTAGAAGGACATGTCCTTATCATAGTGGATACTTCACCAAGTGTCATTATTACACCAACAACGTTTTTTCACCATGTGCAGCATGCGGAGGAGTATCGTCAGGCGCCAGCGGTTGGGACGTTTTTAAGATGGGTTCGATTTTTAGGAATTATTGGATCGATATTCATTGTGCCTCTTTGGTTTTTATATGTTCTGGAACCCTCCCTTCTGCCAGAGAAAATATCATACATTGGACCAAATGAGCAGAAAAATATCCCGATTTTCGTTCAGATATTCATGGCCGATCTCGGAATAGAATTTTTAAGGATGGCTGCCATTCATACTCCGACTGCCTTGTCGGTAGCAATGGGGTTAATTGCTGCAGCATTGATCGGTCAAATTGCGATTGATGTAGGGCTCTTTGTACCAGAAGTTATTTTATATGTAGCGATCGCTGCGATCGGAACGTTTGCTACCCCTAGCTATGAGCTCAGTATAGCAAACAAGATGATGAGGCTTGTTCTGCTGCTTGCAGTAGCATTATTTCAGGCAGAAGGGCTTGTTATTGGAACAACCTTATTATTTTTGTTCCTAACGAGTATCCGCTCGCTTAATACGCCGTACCTTTGGCCATTCCTGCCGTTTAATGCAAAGGCATTTTGGCAAATTATCATTCGTACGACTGTTCCAGGTGCAAAAATCAGACCGAGTATCGTTCATCCTCAAAATGTAAGAAAACAGCCAAACTAACATTGAAAGTGCGTTGCTTTTATGATATTGTAAGTTTAATTTACCTGAAGGAAAAGAATGAATAGACAGTTGGCAGCCATGGGGTAACGACTGTCTTTTTGTCTACCCGAGATGAAAGAGGGAATGTTAAATTGTTCTTACATGGAAGCAGTAAAGTAAACGAGCGGAATCACCTTGAAATCGGCGGGGTTGACACGGCTGAATTAGCGGCGAAATATGGAACACCTTTATATATTTATGATGTTGCGCTTATTCGCGACCGTGCAAGAAGCTTTAAGAATACATTTGAAAAGCATGGTGTAAAAGCTCAAGTTGCGTATGCAAGCAAAGCATTCTCATCTGTTGCTATGTTTCAGCTTGTGGAAGAAGAGGGCTTATCGCTTGATGTTGTTTCAGGCGGGGAGCTTTATACAGCTGTCACGGCTGGATTCCCGACAGAACGTATTCACTTTCACGGCAATAACAAAAGCAAAGAAGAACTGGAAATGGCCATTAAGCTGAAAATTGGCTGTATCGTAGTCGATAATTTTCATGAAATCGAACTTCTAAAAGAACTATCGGCACAAGAGAATACAGTTGTGCCAATTCTGCTGCGGGTGACCCCTGGGGTTGAAGCGCATACCCATGATTATATTACGACAGGACAAGAGGATTCTAAATTCGGATTTGATCTTCAGAATGGCCAAGTAGAGAAGGCGATGGAAAAAGTTTTATCCTCATCTTCTTTTAACATGCTCGGCTACCATTGTCACATCGGTTCCCAGATTTTTGATGCAACAGGTTTCGTACTTGCTGCAGAAAAAATATTCACGAAAGTCGGATATTGGAAAGAGACATTTCACTACGAACCGAAAGTTGTCAACCTTGGCGGAGGCTTTGGCATTCGTTATACCGAAGAGGATGAACCGCTTCCGGCTACTTATTATGTAGAAAAAATTGTTGAAAGCATAAAAGGCCACGTTTCTGAGAGCGGTATGCAGATGCCGGAGATTTGGATTGAGCCAGGCCGTTCTCTCGTAGGAGACGCCGGAACAACGCTTTATTCCATAGGATCTGAGAAAGAAGTGCCAAACATCCGCAAGTACGTTTCTGTTGATGGAGGAATGAGCGACAACATCCGTCCTGCACTCTATCAGGCGAAATATGAAGCAGCGCTTGCCAATCGGATGAATGATAAAAATGATGAATCTGTTTCGATAGCAGGCAAATGCTGTGAAAGCGGAGATATGCTAATTTGGGATCTTCCGCTTCCTAAAGCAAATCCAGATGATCTGTTAGCCGTATTTTGTACAGGGGCTTACGGTTATTCGATGTCGAACAATTACAATCGCATTCCGCGCCCTCCAGTGGTATTTGCCGAAAATGGCGAAGAGCAGCTGGTCATTAAGAGGGAAACGTTTCAAGATCTAGTTGCATTAGATTTACCGTTAAAATCCAAGGTTACTCAAAGATAAGTCATCAAATAACCATCAAAAAAAGACGAGCTCTCCAAAAGGAGCTCGTCTTTTTTACATTTTAAGCATTGTCTTTATTGCTGAAAATGGAGATGATCGCATCCCAAAGTGCGATAAAGAACTCCTTCAGCTGATCAAGGAAGTTTTGTCCTTCCTCTGAATCTATGAAATTTGAAATCTTATCTTTTGCTTTATCAAGCTGCTGTCCTACTTGATCCCAGTCTACGTTCACATCTTTCATTTTATTGAACAATGCCACAAGACTGTTGATTTCTTCTTCTGATAAGGTAATACCAAGGTCGTTTGCCGCTTTTTCAATTAATTCACGAAACTCTGCATCTGTTTTGGGAACGCCGTTATTTGCAATCTCTTCTTTAATTTTCGCCATTAACGCACTAGCATTTTCTTCGCCAACTTTATCGCCAAGCTCTGCCGTTTTCACAAGCTCTTCATTTGCGACCTGTTTCACTTCTTCAGGAATTGCTTCATCCGAAGTGACTTCATATGCCTTTAGCAATCCTGTTAGTGCCGCGGTTCCAGAAACTTCAAACGGAGCGGAAACCTGAATGGTTGCATCCTTTACGCCTGCTGTCATTAATGCATTCAAATACATTTCGTCTGTTACCCAATTGATGTTTTTCGTGTTTACTTCAAGGCCTGAGCCGCTTTTTTCAATTGTTATGGCAGAAGAAGAAATAGCCTTCGTGCCGATCTGTGCTTTTGGAATATAGTTTCCTAAATATTTATGTTCTTCTTCATTTGTAACTTCAATGACCTGTGATTGATCGTCAGCTCCCATTTCATTAAGCATAGTCTGCTTCTGATCTTCCGTTAAATTTTTGCCGAGTGTGACAATTTTATCTCCGACGGCTGCATCAGCTAACCCAATCGTTGGGAAAGCAAACAAAGCAATCGCCATAATTGAAACCAATATCTTTTTCAAAAAAAGACCTCCTTAGTTCATGACAACAAACTTCATTATAGTATTTTTTTCTAATCGGCGATAGAGTTTTTTGGCTGTGCGATTTTCTTGCTGCGGCTGCAATCGATCTCCTTGGCTTTCTTGAACGTAATATAGTAGAATGTATAACGTTCAGTCTATTAGACGAAAAAAAGAAGCAGGAGGTTTCATACATATGAAAAAAGGTCAAATTACAATGGAAAACGGCGACACGTTAGTCATTGAATTCTATCCAGAAGCTGCACCTAAAACGGTTGAAAACTTTGAGAAGCTTGCAAACGAGGGATTTTACAATGGAGTAAACTTCCACCGTGTTATTCCTGGTTTCGTAGCACAAGGCGGCGATCCAACAGGAACAGGAGCTGGCGGCCCAGGCTATTCCATTAAGTGTGAAACAGCTGGAAACCCTCACAAACACGTAGCAGGTGCTCTATCAATGGCACATGCAGGAAAAGACACAGGCGGAAGCCAATTCTTCATCGTTCACGAGCCGCAGCCGCATTTAAATGGCGTTCACACAGTTTTCGGCCAAGTTATTGAAGGCATGGACAACATTTATAAAATCAAGCAAGGCGATGTTATGAAAGAAGTTAAAGTTTGGGAAGAATAAGCAAGGTTTTAAAGCTGTCCTATAAGGGGCAGCTTTTTTTAGTGGGCTGAAAATCAGATTTTAACGATTTGATGGTATAGCTTACTTGTCATATGATGAGAAAAAGGAGGTGATTTATTTTGATGAAAAATCGTTCTGAACCCCTGGAACTAATGATTTATAGATATTTGCATCCGCGAATGAATCTCCGTTCTGAAGAAAAAAATTACTATTTGAAACTTGAAAAAGGTTATGAAGGGGAGAAGAAGTTTGATGACTGGCTTATTGCAAATGCGGGAAGAGGAACAATTTTAAGCGATCTAATGTTTGAAACAAGCAGCTCAAGCTGATACTTTGTTTCTTACACCGGACACAATCTATCTGTTTGAAGTGAAAAACTATGAAGGTGATTTTTATCTTGAAGGAGAAAAATGGTATTCATCCTATAAACTCGAAATGAAAAATCCGCTGATCCAGCTGAGGCGCAGCGAATCTTTATTTAGGAGATTACTGCAGGAAAATAACTTCTCCTTTTCAGTCGAAGGGTACCTTGTTTTTATTAACCCCGAATTTCACCTCTATCAAGCTTCTCCAGGATTGCCGATCATTTTTCCATCACAGCTGAATCGTTTTGCAAAAAAAATGAATAGAAAAACGGGTCCCCTAAAAGGGGTTCACTCGGAGCTTGCCGAGAAGCTTTTGGCACTTCATGTGGAAGAGTCTCCATACTCACGCTTGCCAAAATATAGGTATGATGATGT
Organism: Bacillus sp. UMB0893; assembly: GCF_002858905.1. Classification (NCBI taxonomy): domain Bacteria; kingdom Bacillati; phylum Bacillota; class Bacilli; order Caryophanales; family Bacillaceae; genus Bacillus; species Bacillus sp. UMB0893. The sequence goes on from NZ_PKLB01000007.1 coordinate 31,878, forward strand.
TAGAAAGGGAGTTGTTTGCAGGATGTGTAAATCTCTGTATTATTCTTTTAACAAATCCTTTTTTATATGTGGAAACTATAAAAATACAGAAGCCTATTTACCGGCAGTTTTGAGCAGTATTGAAGAATTTAAGTTTCTTTTTCCCGAGAGGAAAATTACGACTGATCAAATTCAAGAATGGTGTAAGCTAATTAAATCCAAGAAAAAGATACGGAAAATATTGTATGATCATTTTGAACATGTGGGGCACGGGAAGTCTTCTCATTTTGTTAACTCTTAATGATGAAGCGTCAATGAATGTCTGGTTTTCTGATTTTCCCGATTCGAGGGCCCCAAACAGCTCCAATGGTACCCTGGATTTTAGATTTTCCCGATTCGAGGGCGCCATACAGCCCCAATGGTACCCTGGATTTGAGATATTCCTGATTCAAGGGCGCCAAACAGCTCCAATGGTACCCTGAATTTTTAATCCCACCGTTTCTAGGGCCCCATACGACTCTAAAAAGTACAGCGCCTATCACTTCCTTCCAGACCCAACCACCATCATAAAATCATCTCCAATCTAAAAACTCAGAGATTAATTAATTGCATTCTTCGTCTAATCCCGATAATATATTAGAAAGGTAAACTTCATAATTCATTGAAATCCTTCGGGGCAGGGTGAAATTCCCAACCGGCGGTGATAAAGCATTTGCTTTTAAGTCCGTGACCCGACTCGCATTTTTGTGAGCGGTGGATCTAGTGCAACTCTAGAGCCGACAGTACAGTCTGGATGGGAGAAGGAACACAATGTGAACGTACGGGTATTATTTTTCTGAAAAAACAGATGAATAGTACTCTTGTTTGACATGCATATGTGACTGAAATCCCTTACAAAGCCCCAGGTATCTTTTACCTGAGGCTTTTTTTCATACTAAAAAAGGGAGGTGGCATATTGGAGGATCAGGATTTTATGAAAGTGGCTCTTCAGCTCGCAAAACAGGGATCTGGACAAACAAGTCCGAATCCGCTCGTTGGAGCTGTTGTTGTAAAAGATGGTCAAATAATTGGAATGGGTGCACATTTAAAAGCGGGTGAACCGCATGCAGAAGTTCATGCGATCAGGATGGCTGGCGCAAATGCGGAAGATTCAACTGTTTATGTAACGCTCGAGCCGTGCAGTCATCATGGAAAAACACCGCCGTGCGCAGACTTGCTTATTTCTTCAAAAGTAAAAAGAGTTGTTGTTGCGGCTGAAGATCCGAATCCGCTTGTTGCCGGAAAAGGGTTGAAAAAACTCGAAGATGCCGGAATTCAAGTAACGGCCGGAATGTTGAAGACAGAAGCGGAGAAGCTGAATAAAGTATTTTTCCACTACATCAAGACAAAACGGCCATACGTCACATTAAAATGGGCCGGCAGTCTTGACGGAAAAACGGCAACTGTAACTGGAGAGAGCAAATGGATTACGGGAGAAAAGGCAAGAAAGGATGTTCATCGTTACAGGGAGATTCATGACGCCATTTTAACAGGTGTCGAAACCGTGTTAAAAGATGATCCATCGCTTACATGCCGACTTGATAATCCAATAAAACAGCCAGTCAGAATTATTTTGGATACTCACTTGAGAACTCCACAATCAGCAGCTGTTCTCAATGATGGATTGGCAGAAACCTGGATTATTACAGGGAGTGCTGTCAGCCCTGAGCAGATCAGCTCTTTTCAGAATAAAAAGGCTGCCATCATTCAAATGAAAACGTCTAAAATTGAAATTTCGGATCTGCTTCGGCTGTTGGGTGAAAGAAGCATCACATCTTTATTCGTAGAAGGTGGAGCCGCCATACATGGAAGCTTTGTAAAAGAAGGAGCTTTTAATGAAGTGGTGAGCTATGTTGCACCAGTACTCATCGCAGGCAAGGATGCTTATCCTCTCGTAGGAGGAATGGGATTCGAACATATAAATGAAGCGCTGCGCTTGAAAATAATAGAAACAGAAATGCTCGGAGAAGATTTCAAAATCGTTTGTGCGAAAAAGGAGGGTGACTAAGATGTTTACTGGCATCATTGAAGAAATAGGTACAATCGGGAATATGCAAGGATCAGAGGATGCAATCCAGATAACGATTCATGCAGCAAAAATCATACATGATATAAATCTTGGGGATAGTATTTCAGTAAATGGCGTCTGCTTAACGGTAACTGAATTTACTGCCAGGTCATTCACGGTTGATGTGATGCCTGAAACGGTAAAAGCTACATCTTTGAATTCGTTAAAGGCAGGGTCATCCGTTAATTTAGAACGGGCGATGGCAGCAAACGGACGATTCGGCGGCCACTTTGTCACTGGCCATGTGGATGGGATTGGCACGATCATACGTAAAAAGCCTTCAGCAAACGCGGTTTATTATGACATTAAAGTGAGTGAAGATATCACTTCATCTCTGGTCATGAAAGGATCGATTGCCATTGATGGCATCAGCTTAACGATTTTCGGATTAGAGGATGGTAAAGTAACCGTCTCGATTATTCCGCACACTCTATCCGAAACCGTTTTGGGAGGCAAACAGGCAGGAGATATTGTAAACATTGAATGCGATATGATTGGGAAATATATCAAAAAGTTTGTACAGCAATCAACGGAATCATCTTCATCCTTAACAACGGACTTTCTAAAAGAAAATGGCTTTTACTAGAATGGGGGATTATCATGTCATTTCATTCCATTAAGGAAGCATTAGACGATTTAAAACAAGGGAAAACCGTCATCGTAGTAGATGATGAAGATCGTGAAAATGAAGGAGATTTTATCGCTCTTGCAGATTATGCGACGCCAGAGATTATTAATTTCATGATCAAGCACGGAAGAGGCTTAGTGTGTGTGCCGTTAACAGAAGAATATGCTGAAAGATTCAATTTTCATCCAATGGTCGGTGAAAATACAGATCCGCACGGAACAGCCTTTACAATCAGCATCGACTATAAAACAACGAAAACCGGAATCAGTGCATCTGAGCGTTCAGAAACCATTAAAGCTATTTTAAATGAAGACGCAGAATCACTTGATTTTAAACGGCCAGGTCATATCTTCCCTCTTATTGCAAAAGAAGGAGGCGTCTTAAGAAGAGCTGGACATACAGAGGCAGCAGTAGATTTAGCAAAGCTCTGCGGTGCAAGTCCTGTAGGCGTTATTTGCGAGATTATTAAAGAAGACGGCGAAATGGCCCGGGTGCCGGATTTAATTGAAATTGCAAAAGAGTTAGATTTGAAGATGGTTACCATTAAGGACTTAATTCATTACCGAAATGTATCAGATGTTCTAGTAAAAAGAGAAGCTGACATTCAGCTGCCGACTGAGTTTGGAACATTCAGAGCGGTTGGATATTCAAATGTATTGGATGGGAAAGAACATATCGCACTTGTGAAGGGTGAGATTTCACCTGATCAGCCAACTCTTGTCCGCGTGCATTCTGAATGTCTGACAGGCGATGTGTTTGGATCAAACCGCTGTGATTGCGGTCCCCAGCTTCATGCAGCGCTTGCGCAAATTGAAGAGGCTGGAAATGGAATTCTTTTGTATATGAGACAAGAAGGCAGAGGAATTGGCCTCTTAAATAAAATGAAAGCTTACAAACTTCAAGAGGAAGGCTATGATACCGTTGAAGCGAACCAGAAACTTGGGTTTGCCGATGATTTAAGAGATTACGGAATTGGAGCTCAAATCCTGCGGGATCTTGGGGTTTCTCAGATGAAATTGCTGACCAACAACCCAAGGAAAATAGCGGGGCTTGAAGGATACGGGCTGAAAGTAGTTGATCGCGTTCCGATTCAAATGCCTTCAAAAAAGGAAAACGAAAGCTATATGAAAACAAAGCAAGGAAAATTAGGACACATACTAAACTTATAATATGGGGGAAACAAACATGAAAACATACGAAGGAAACTTAGTCGGATCAGGATTAAAAGTAGCGATCATTGTCGGGAGATTCAATGAATTCATTACGAGTAAACTTCTCAGCGGTGCAGTGGACGCACTCAAACGACACGGAGTAGAAGATGATAATGTGGAACTTGCATGGGTTCCCGGCGCATTCGAAATTCCATTAGTTGCTAAAAAAATGGCCTCAACAAATAACTATGATGCTGTTATCACATTGGGAACGGTGATCAGAGGATCAACGACGCATTATGATTATGTATGTAATGAAGCAGCTAAGGGGGTTTCTCAAGCTTCCATCTCTACAGGCGTACCGGTTATTTTCGGTGTTTTGACGACAGAATCCATTGAGCAGGCAATTGAAAGAGCAGGAACAAAAGCTGGGAATAAAGGCTATGAAGCAGCAGTTGCTGCCATTGAAATGGCGAATTTAATGCGTACTTTGGATTAATTTTCAGCAAAAGTGTTTAAAATGCGTGAAAAACTGTTTATAATGTTTTGAGGAGTGATTCTTCTTGAATCATGATGATAAGGATAAAGGAAGATATCAGGAAAAGATCTTATTTTACATGATGATAGGCGCAAGTTTATTATTTTTGCTTTCTCTAATCGGAAGGTTATTTCGTTAATGAGGGGTTCATATGTTAATTCGCTATAAGAAAAGCTTTGAAAAAATTGCAATGGGTCTTCTATCTTTTATGCCAAATGAAAAAGATTTAAAGCATTTGCAGCAAACGATGAAGCAATATGAAACAGATGAGAAATGGCAGCTGTTTCTATGGAAAGATGAAGATATCATTGGAACAATCGGAGTAGTGTTCGAGGATGATGATCACGTGAAGATTCAGCATGTAAGTGTGAACCCTTCTCATCGTCATCAAGGAATCGGCAAGAAAATGGTGACGGCATTAAAAGAACAGTACAAAACGAAAGCAGTTGTTCCTGACGAACATACGAAGGCATTTTTTGAAAAGTGCACGGATTCTGAATAAGGAAAAAGAGATGAAGCTTACGTTTCATCTCTTTTTTTCTGTTGTCTCAAAGCGAGACTTTTTTTTCGTTCAATAATGACTTCGCTTCGGTCTCTGCGTGTGTGCTTATGCAAGAGAAACTCATCATTCATATTGCTGACGCTGCCCCACTGAAGCTGATGTTTAGTGCAATATTCGATACATTCATTCAGAAGGTTTTCATCAGAAATCGGCAATTGAATGCTTTGATATGGGACTTTGTTTTGAATATCCTTCACTTTTTCCCTTAAAAGCAATGCTGTTTTCGCAGGATCTAAGCCAAGCTCGAGCAGTGCTTCCTTTTCTTTTTCCAAAATGGCCAAGGCGTTCGTCATCATTCTTAGCGCGCCTTTCCAATTATTTCTGCGATGGTGATAAAGACCTACTGCCATTTGGATAAGGCCAACCCAATATGCCTTGCGCTGTTTTGGCTGCTCTTCCTTCCAGTGCTCCTCAAGCACCTCATGGCATTCAAAATAATCACGGTCTCCATGGAAATGAACAAGATACTCAATATATGCTTTCGGATACAATTCCTCACCCTCTTTTCATGCCCTAATTTAGAATTAGTGTAGCATAAAAGAAAAGGAATAAGGCTTTTAATCGAACTGGCAAGGGCAAGAATCGAAAATTTGTGTGCTGATACCTATTACACTGTTAAATGATACATTAACACTGATAATATCCTGATTTTAACTGATGAATCTTCAATTTAGACAGATAAATGAAATAAACGAATTCAAAAACCCCCCGCCAGCAGGCTAGGGGTTTTTGATGATATGCTCCCATATGATAGAGCGTCTTTTCAATCATTAATAAAGCCAAGCAGCTCCAACAATAATCAATAAGATGAAAAGAACAACGATTAAAGCAAAGCCTGAGCCATAATTAAATCCTTTATCTCCCATTTTTGTGCTCCTCCTTAAAGTAACATACATTTTACATAGTTATCATATGACCGGGTCTGCCCGATTGTTTGGGCGTATATCCCGGTTCTGGCCATTTTTCGGCTAAGTCAAAGATCCGTAAAAAGGATGTTTGCTGAAAAAATAAGTATTGGACCTGGGACGAGAATGTTCTATACTATAGGGTAGCCGACATGAATGGTACAGAATGAAGTGGTGGGATGAAGTTGCAATACAAAGTGAAAATCGACGCATTTGAAGGACCTTTGGATCTTCTTTTGCATTTAATCAATACACTGGAGATTGATATATACGATATACCAGTTGCTGAAATTACAGAGCAGTATATGCTTTATATACATACGATGAAAGAACTGCAGCTTGATGTCGCATCAGAATATCTGGTGATGGCGGCAACCCTCCTGTCCATTAAAAGCGGAATGCTTCTTCCTAAGCATGAGGAAGAACTGATGGAGGATGAATTTGGCTTCGAATCTGAAGAGGATCCGCGGGATGAACTGATGAAAAGGCTGATTGAATACCGAAAATACAAAGAGGCAGCTGATGACCTTAGACATATGGAAGAAGAACGCTCACAGGTTTTCACAAAACCGCCAAGTGATTTAAGTGAGTATGCGGGAGAACCCGTCTTTACGAAAGAATCGATGAATGTATCCATTTATGATATGCTCGGAGCATTTCAAAAGATGATGCGGAGGAAAAAACTGCAAAAACCGCTTCAGACAAGAATTGCAAGACAGGAAATACCGATTGATAAACGTATGGATGAAATTATGGAAGAATTTAGAAGAAATCCGCGGCGCAGAAAGTTTACGGATCTTTTTCCATCGAATCAAAAGGATCATTTAGTCGTCACGTTTCTTGCCATTTTGGAATTGATGAAAAAAAACAGCATCATGATTGAACAAGAAGAAAATTTTTCAGATATTTATATTCTAGGGAGGTTAGAAAACCTTGGATAAATGGAAATCCATCATTGAAGCTCTTCTTTTTGCAGCTGGCGATGAGGGACTATCAATGAAACAGCTGACGTCAGTTCTGGAAATAGAAGTAGAAACCATAACAGACGTGACGCAGGAATTACAAAATGATTATAAGAAAAAACAGCGCGGAATTGAACTCATTGAAGTAGCTGGTGTGTTTCAATTAACGACAAAGAAAAAACATGCAGCTTATTTAAAGAAGCTTGTTGAAACCCCGAACCATACAGCCTTATCACAGGCTGCACTTGAAATTCTTGCTATTGTTGCATACCGTCAGCCGATTACAAGAACTGAAATAGAAGATATCCGCGGAGTGAAATCAGAACGGCCGCTTCAAACTCTTGTTTCAAAGGTTCTTGTAAAAGAAGTTGGGCGCGCAGAGGGAACCGGAAGAGCGATCCTATATGGAACAACAAAGGAATTTCTTGAGTATTTCGGGTTAAAAACCATTAAAGAGCTTCCTCCGCTTCCTGATAAAGTGGATGACGAGTCCTTTAATGAAGAAGCGGATCTCTTTTTTGAAAATTTCAATCAAACTTTTGAAGAAATCAAATAATTTTCACTATTGCATAATAACCTATGATAAAATAAAAAAGAACGGGGCAAAGGAATATCTTTGTTCCTTTTTTTGAACGAAAAAGTGCATAGGGGTGCAATTAGGTGATTATAAAAAATGGCAGAGGGTATGAGTTAGAGAAAGAGATGCCAAATACATCTGAGGATTTTTTTAACCGCTCTGAAGTCACGTTTGTTTCAAGCAAGACTGAAAAGACTTTTCATGTTTTATATGTACGGTATTTCGAACAGGTATTCACTGAGCAAAATGCTGAACTCTTTGCAGGGCAGGATTTACGCCTCAAAGATATTCTGGCGCTTATATGCATCATTCAAAATGAATCACTCTTGATGCGAAAAAGGCTGTATATAAACACGGAAGAAGAATTCCAGAGTTATCTCAAAGGGATAGATATCCGTGCAGCGCTTATGGCGGCTGATGAAATGAACAGGCATCAAGATGTACCCTATAATAAAGTCGTTGAAAAAGTGAAAAACAGCCATACATAAAAGAAGATCAAGAATTTGAAAGGATGTGTCAGTATGGGAAATACGTTAGTAAAAGCACAAACAGAACAAGTAGAAGGATTTTTAGGAAATGTCGTAAACGAACTGAATTCGTTTTTGAATCATGCAACAATCTCATCATTTTTGGATGAGACTGCAGGGGATGAGGCGTATTATGGAGATTTATTCCGCAACTTGAGAAGACTATCTGTTTATTGCGAGGAAGGACTGGAAGCTTGTCACATCGTTCTTCAAAATGAGCCGTTCCGAAAACAGGCTGCTGAAAAAGTACTATATAAAATTTATCACCAATGCATTGAGGAGTTTTATAATCCTAAAAATGACGTTTGGTACGAAGACAGCCGATCAGCCTATACAGGGAAAAATGCGATTAAATACCGCCACACTGCACCTGATTCATTAAAGGTGATGATTGCATCTTTAGAAAGCGGATTTCAGGAAATTCGTGAGGAATTGGAATATTACGAGACAGATTACCGCACGAAAATGATCCAGTCGAAGTAAGTAAAGGATTCAGCTCTTTCATCAGGGCTGTTTTTTTTGTGATTTTATAGTTGCTAATTACGCGTACGGTGTTGGTTATCAAGTAGAAGTATAAATAGATTAGAACCAAAATAACGCGATGAGGCTTAATAGAATGAGCCCGTTTTTTAGAATTTTACGTTCATAACCTTTGTCCACCCGCATAAACTTGTACAAAACAATAAAAGGACGTGGGTGTTATGCGGCAACGGAAAGCGATAACAGTGATCGTACTCATCTTCTTCTTGCTTTTGTCGGGGTTTCCGCACCATTCTTCTGCTGAAATAGGTGTGAGTGCAAGAAGTGCGATATTAATTGAACAAGAATCTGGGAGAATTCTTTTTGAAAAAGACGCCCATACGAAAAGAAGAATTGCCAGCATAACAAAGATTATGACAGCGATACTTGCAATTGAATCAGGAAAAATGGAGGAAAAGGTAAAGGTAAGCAATCGTGCGGTACATACAGAGGGGTCGGCTGTATATATACAGGAAGGAGAAAAAATTAAGCTTGAGGACCTTGTATATGGTCTTATGCTTCGATCCGGAAATGATGCAGCTGTCGCTATAGCAGAGCATGTCGGCGGTAGTGTCGAGGGCTTCGTGCACTTAATGAATCAAAAAGCAGCGGAAATCGGCATGATGAACACGGAGTTTGCTAATCCGCATGGACTAGATGATCACGAAAATCATTATTCCACTGCTTATGACATGGCGATTCTGACACGATACGCCATGGAAAATCCGATGTACCGAACAATTCAGGGGACAAAAGTTCATCGAGCACCAAATCCGAATGAGCAATGGGACAGGGTATGGAAAAATAAAAATAAACTGCTGACAAGCTTATATGAATACAGCACAGGCGGAAAAACGGGTTATACGAAACGGGCTAAGCGCACTCTTGTTTCGACTGCATCTAAAGATGGAATGGATCTGGTGGCAGTGACAATTGATGCGTCAGATGATTGGAATGATCATATCGGGATGTTTAACATGGGCTTCAGCGATTATGACTTATTTAAAATAAAAGAAGCAGGGACCTTAAAAGATATCAAAGATAAAATGTATAAAAATAAATTGTTTATTAAAAGGGATGTTTTTTATCCGTTAACAGAAGAGGAAGAAGATAGGCTTAAAATCAATGTCTCTCTGATAAAACCTGAAAAAAGCTGGCACGATCCTGAGGATGTTCCGAACGTTGTCGGTAAAATGACTTTTATTGTTGAGGATGAAAGAGTGGACGAAGTACCCATTTATTTTGATAATGGGCTGACGAATAAACCAAATGCTGCAATTTGGGAGAAGTTCCGCAAGTTATTTTTCATTGGTGCAGGTTTCATCCATTATGATTAATATCATTTGGGTTGGACTGACAATCATCGGGATTATCTTTGCGATGATAAATGGGACGATGGAGCAAGTGAATGCTGCCGTTTTTAAAGGTGCAAAAGATGCTGTCACCATCAGCATCGGTTTGATCAGTGTTCTTGTTTTTTGGCTTGGATTAATGAAAGTTGCTGAAAAAGCAGGATTGCTTGAAAAACTTGGACAATTATTCAAACCATTTGTCAGTAAACTGTTTCCGGAGATTCCGGCAGAACATCCGGCAATGGGCTATATTCTATCAAATATGATTGCAAATCTCTTTGGACTGGGAAATGCAGCAACCCCGCTTGGAATAAAAGCGATGGAACAAATGAAGAAATTAAATGGCGATAAGCCGGTTGCCAGCAGATCGATGATTACTTTTTTGGCTGTTAATACATCAAGCATTACACTGATTCCAACGACGGTTATTTCTGTCAGGATGACATATGGGTCAAACTCTCCGACAGATATTGTTGGCCCTACGTTGCTTGCAACGATTATTTCAGCAATAGGCGCCATTTTGATTGACCGCTATTTCTACCATAGGAGAATGCGGAAGGAGCGAAAATAGAATGGGTATGATCAGTTTAATCTCGTTATGGATGATCCCGCTGATTATCGGATTTATTCTGCTATATGGCACATTCAAAAAAGTGCCGACATATGAAACATTTGTTGAAGGAGGAAAAGAAGGGATCGATATCGCTTTTTCCATCATTCCGTATTTAGTAGGAATGCTCGTTGCCATTACGATTTTCAGAGCTTCAGGGGCCCTTGAATTTTTTGTCGGGATGATGAAGCCTGCTTTAGATGCAATCGGGGTGCCAAGCGAGATTGTACCGCTGGCTTTTATCAGACCCATATCGGGTACTGCTGCCCTAGGCATGACAACAGACTTAATTTCCGCGTATGGCCCCGATTCTTTTATTGGAAGACTTGCTGCGGTTATGCAAGGGAGCACAGATACGACTCTGTATATTCTGACCGTGTATTTTGGAGCAGTTGGAGTGAAAAAAATGGGTGATGCGCTTAAGGTAGGCCTGCTTGCTGATCTTATGGGGATTATTGCTTCAATCGTAATAGTCATGATGCTTTTTTAATAAGATGAGAGAGGCTGCCTATGTTTAGGCAGCTTCTTTATGTTGTGCAGAAATAAGGTTATCTCTGTCCAGCTCCTCGACCATAACAAAAAAAGTCAAACCCGAACTTTTCTGCCGGATTCTTTTCTGTCATGCCTGCGCTAAACGGGCGCTTGCGCTTTTCTTATAATCATCAAAACTTTTTGCTCATTTGCTCCCCTTTTATGAGATAATAGGACTTCATGCAATTTTTCACAAAGGATCGTTTTAATGGAAACTTGTATAAAAAAATGATAAGAAGTAAGATGTTAACGAGGTGAAAGAAATGGAACGTTTACAAAAAGTGATAGCTCATGCAGGTCTTGCATCAAGAAGAAAGGCAGAGGAGCTTATTTTAGAAGGCAAGGTAACGGTGAACGGTAAAGTTGTAAGAGAGCTTGGAATCAAAGTTTCTGGAAATGACCGTGTAGAAGTGGCCGGGGTTCCAGTTGAAAAAGAAGAACCCGTTTATTTTATTCTATATAAACCGCGCGGCGTGATTTCAGCTGCAATCGACGATAAAGGCAGAAAAACAGTAACTGACTTTTTCCCGCAAATAAAGGAACGCATCTATCCGGTTGGAAGACTTGATTATGATACGTCCGGCATCATCATTATGACCAACGACGGTGATTTTGCTAACCTCCTTATGCACCCAAGCAGTGAAGTAGAGAAAACGTATGTTGCTAAAGTGAAAGGAATTCCTATCCGCGAAAAATTAAAAGCGCTTGAAAAAGGCATCATGCTCGAAGACGGGAAAACAGCACCGGCAAAAGTGAAGTTCGTTTCTTTGGATAAAAAGAAGCAAACAAGCATAATTGAGCTGACCATTCACGAAGGCAGAAACCGTCAAGTCCGCCGCATGTTTGAGGCGATTGGCCATCCTGTGTTAAAGCTCAAGCGTGAAACGTATGGTTTTCTCGACTTAAAAGGATTAAAAACGGGAGACGGCCGGGAATTATCTCCGCATGAAGTAAAACAGCTGAGATCATTGGCTAAATTCGGAAAGTAAGCCCTTTAATTTTCACATAAACTTCAAATTATCAAGAAAACGTTTGAAATAAACAGTGATATAATGAGTTGAAATGCATGAGATATGGGAGAGTTTTTAATGAAAAAAAGACGGTTGCTCATGAGATCGATCATCCTTTTCGTGTTGGTCGCTGCGCTTGGATATACACTGTATACGAATTTTTTTTCAAGCAAGGAAAAAGTAAAGGCTGGAAGCGAAGCCCCTGATTTTGTTTTAACAGACATTAACGGGGAAAAGCATCAGCTTTCAGATTACAAAGGGAAAGGCGTATTCCTTAATTTCTGGGGTACTTGGTGCGAACCGTGCAAACGCGAGATGCCCTACATGCAAAATCAATATGACTACTATAAAAACCAAGGTGTAGAGGTACTTGCCGTCAACATCGCAGAATCAAAGATTGCCGTTCAAAATTTTACAGATACATATGATTTATCTTTTCCTGTCGTACTGGATAAAGATCGACAAGTGTTAGATGCATACGGAGTTGTACCTCTTCCGACTACATTCCTGATTGATAAAGATGGAAAAGTAGTGAAAATTATCACTGGCCAAATGACTGAGCGGATGGTCAGAGATTACATGGAATCAATCAAGCCGTAAACGGGGAGTTTTCATCATGAAAGAAGTGAAATGCAAGTGCGGTCACAGCAATCCGCACGGGACGGTTCTTTGTGAATCTTGCGGTCGTAAGGTCGGAGAAGAGGAAGAGAAGCAAACCGTACCTGGTAAACTATTGGATATGAAATATGATGGAAGTGCCAGACGCTCACAGACATACAAGAAGACGCCAATCGATAAGATTTGGAACTTCTTTTCGTCTGTTAAAGTTGGCATCTGGATTATTGTCCTGATTTTAATTGCGTCAGCAATTGGCACCATTCTGCCGCAAGTAATGTACATACCGCCAAATGTGACGCCAAAAGAGTTTTACCGTGAGGAATATGGTGTCATTGGCCAGCTCTATTTTCAAATGGGCTTTCATGAATTATTCAGTTCCTGGTGGTACATGATTTTGATCGGTGCCCTTGCAGCATCACTTGTCATTGCAAGCCTGGACCGATTTATTCCTCTTTATCGTGCATTAAAAAAACAGGGCGTGACTCGCCACGAAAGTTTTATGCGCAGGCAGCGGCTATTCAGTGAAACAAGTTCTGTCCAGGATGCTGATAAACAGCTGGTACATATCAAAGAAGGCTTGAAGAGAAAACGCTATCATGTCAGAGAAGAAAACGGAAATTTACTGGCGGAAAAAAACAGGTTCTCAAGATGGGGACCTTACGTCAATCATATCGGCCTTATTATTTTCCTATTTGGCGCTATGCTTCGGTTTGTGCCTGGCATGTACGTGGATGATGTCATTTGGATACGCGAAGGCGAAACAAATGTGATTCCAGGTACAGATGGTCAATATTTTCTGAAAAGCGATTCGTTTATTATGGAAACGTATCAAAAGAAAAATGAAGATGAAGTTTTTCAGGATGCCCTTACGAGAGTGGGCGATGGGAACGTTGTGAAAAATTATCAGACGAATGTAACCCTGTATGAACGCAAAGGCGAGACAGTGATTGGAGCAGAGCCTGAGCTGCAAAAAGTGAAGGACGGCGAAATAAAGGTGAATCAGCCGCTCAAGCATGATTCATATGCACTGTATCAGGTCGATTATAAGCTGAATGAATTAAATAAAATGACATTCAGTTTAGTAGACAAAGAGACAGAAGAAAACTTCGGCCAGCTGACGATTGACCTGCTCGACCCGCAAAAGGATTTTGATTTGGGCAATGGCTATAAAGTTGAAGTAGCGAGCTACCTCCCTGATTTCTATTTTAACAGCGAGGGTGAACCGGCTACGAAAACAAGAATTCCTGATAATCCTGCCTTTGTTTTTAAAATGATTTCACCTGATAATCCTAAAGGGGAGACAAGCTTTGTCGCCATTCAGCAAACGATTGAGCCGAATGAGGACAATCAGCTGAAAATGAAGTTTGAAGGGGTTGAAACGAAGAATTTATCAGCCCTTACCGTTCGGAAAGACAACACACTTTGGTTTCTTGGACTTGGCGGAGCCATTTTCATGATTGGAGTTACTCAAGGTATGTATTGGAACCATCGCCGCATTTGGATCAGACGCAGCGGAGAAGGCATTCTTTTAGCCGGACATACGAATAAAAACTGGTATGGCATTAAAAATGAGATTGATTCTGTGCTTGAAGGAACGATGATTGAAAAGCCGATCGATCAGTCAGACGAGAAAAAAGACTAGTCATAGAGGAGGAAAAGGTGTGGCGGCTTTAAGCAGTAATTTGCTATTTGCAGCTTTCATTTTATATTTGACTGCGACATTTCTCTTTGGCGGAGCGATTCGCGATAAGAGAAAGGAATACAAAAAGCCAAGTAAATGGGCGTCTGCAGGTATTGCTATCACCATTCTGGCTTTTGCAGCACAAGTTGGCTATTTTATTACAAGATGGATTGCTTCTGGACATGCTCCGGTCAGTAATCTATTTGAATTTACTACATTCTTTGGCATGATGCTTGTTCTTGCATTCATAGTTCTCTACTTTATTTATAAAGTATCCATTTTAGGACTTTTTACACTGCCGGTTGCATTGCTGCTGATTGCTTATGCCAGTATGTTTCCGACAGATATCTCACCATTGATTCCTGCTCTTCAAAGTAGCTGGCTTCATATTCATGTAACAACAGCTGCACTTGGACAGGCGATTCTCGCCATAAGCTTTATTGCAGGTGTGATTTACCTGATCAGAGCAGTAGATCAGACAAAAAACTCTAAGAAAACATTCTGGCTGGAAGTTGTCATGTATACACTTGTTGCTACTATTGCCTTTATAGCCATTACCAGTACCTTCAGATTAATGGACTATGAAGCAGTTTATAAATGGACCGACAAAAATGAGCAGAATTCTGAAATGGTTTATAATATGCCGGCCCTGGTAGGACCGCATCAAGGTGAACTTTTAACAGAAGGCAAAATGGAAGCTTTCTTTGAAGTTCCCGCTTTAATTTCTGCCAGAAAGTTAAATACCGTAATCTGGTCTATCGGCACTGGCTTACTATTATACGGAGCGATCCGTTTAATCCTGAGAAAGAGAATCTCAGCTTTCCTTCAGCCTCTCACGAGAAATGTCAATCTTGATTTAGTAGATGAAATCGGGTATCGATCCGTAACGATTGGCTTTCCGGTCTTCACATTGGGCGCTCTAATATTTGCAATGATTTGGGCGCAAATTGCATGGACCCGCTTTTGGGGCTGGGATCCTAAAGAAGTCTGGGCTCTTATCACATGGCTGTTCTATGCTGCGTACTTGCATTTGCGTCTTTCAAAAGGCTGGCAAGGCGAGAAATCAGCCTGGCTTGCAGTTATCGGGTTTGCAATCATCATGTTTAACTTGATATTTGTCAATCTTGTCATTGCCGGATTGCATTCCTACGCTTAGGCGCCACTAAAGCTAGTAAAAACAGTAAAGTCTTATTATAAGTTTCACTTCATGACACTTCTTACATTTAAAAGAAAGCCTTCACTCCATATAAAGTGAAGGTTTTTTGGTAAGATAATCATATAGGATAATTCGGAGGAGGAGACACACGATGGAAAATAACAATAACTATAAAATTCTGGTCGTTGATGACGAGGATCGAATTAGAAGACTTTTAAAAATGTACTTAGAGAGAGAAAACTACCAAATTGAAGAAGCAGACAACGGCAATGATGCCCTTGAAATGGCTTTGTCAGCTGAATATGACTTAATTCTGCTTGATTTGATGATGCCTGGTATGGATGGGATTGAAGTCTGCCGCCAGCTGCGCCTGAAAAAAGCGACGCCTATCATCATGCTGACAGCAAAGGGTGAGGAAGTAAACAGAGTCCAAGGCTTTGAAGTCGGCACAGATGACTACATTGTGAAGCCTTTCAGCCCTAGAGAAGTTGTCTTGAGAGTAAAAGCTCTGCTAAGAAGATCATCAACAACCTCTTTCCTGAAAACAGAAACGAAAGCGAAGAATGTGATTGTTTTTCCTCATCTATCAATTGATCATGACGCACACCGTGTGACAGCAGACGGCAAAGAAGTGAGTTTAACTCCAAAAGAGTATGAATTGCTGTATTTCCTCGCGAAAACACCTGATAAAGTTTATGACCGCGAAAAATTATTAAAAGAAGTGTGGCAATATGAATTTTTTGGTGATTTAAGAACGGTAGACACCCATGTAAAACGCCTGAGAGAAAAATTAAGCAAAGTTTCGCCTGATGCAGCCTCCATGATCGTAACTGTATGGGGAGTAGGCTACAAATTTGAGGTCGGCAGTGAATGATGTTTTGGAAAAGTGTAGTCGGTAAACTCTGGTTTACCATTTTATTGCTCGTTTCATTTGTTTTATTTATACTGACTGTTTTGCTTCTTGAATTTATGGAGAATTACCATGTAGGGGAAGCCGAGCGTGAACTGACGCAGCTTGCTAATAAAATATCGGTAATTTTAGAAAGCCACGAAGATCAGGACCTGGCACGTTCGATTTCTTGGGAACTTGCAGATGAACTGACAAGCATTATTATTGTTGAGGATGAGAATCGATACTGGTTTTCTCCCGAAAAATATGAAAGCACCCCGACTTTCGAAATGCAGGATATACAAAATGACAAAGAACTGTCAAAAGTGTTTTCAGATCAAAAAAATGTAAGCAAGCTTGCGGAACTGTCTGAAGAAGAAAAATTGAATACGGCTAATAATGATGAAGTGCTGGTCGTAGGTGTACCATATGAACGTAAGAATGGAGAATATGGCGCTGTATTTATGTCGCAATCCCTCCTTGCAGTTCATGAAACAACAAAGAATACGACAAAGTATATTTTGCTTGCTGCCGGAATTGCGATCATTTTGACAACCATTTTCGCCTTTTTTCTCTCAACAAGAATCACTTATCCGCTTAGAAAAATGCGTGAAGTGACACAAGAGCTGACAAGAGGGAAATTTGATACAAAGGTGCCGATTTTAAGTCATGATGAGATTGGCGAACTTGCCATAGCCTTTAATCAAATGGGCCGACAGCTTAAATTCAACATTAATGCGCTCAATCAGGAAAAAGAGCACCTGACAAGCATTTTAAGCAGTATGGCAGACGGCGTAATCACGCTCAACATTGATGGCACGATTCTTGTAACAAATCCTCCTGCGGAACGGTTTTTACAGGCATGGTATTACGAGCAAAAAATGCAAATCAATGAAGGTGAGGAAATTCCGCCAGAAGCAAAAGAATTATTTCAGCGAGTGGTCAATACGGAGAAAGAGCATATCGTGGAAGTGAATTTGCAGGGCAGAAGCTGGGTCATGGTTATGAGTCCGCTATATAACCAGTCATATGTCCGCGGTGCGGTTGCGGTCCTCAGAGATATGACTGAGGAGAGAAGACTGGATAAGCTGAGGAAAGACTTTATTGCGAATGTCAGTCATGAGCTAAGAACACCGATTGCGATGCTTCAAGGATACAGCGAAGCCATTGTAGACGATATAGCAAGTTCTGAAGAGGAAAAGAAAGAAATTGCTCAAGTCATTTACGATGAGTCACTTCGTATGGGAAGACTCGTGAACGATCTTCTTGACCTCGCCCGAATGGAAGCTGGACATATTACTCTAAATTATGAGGAAATCTCCATCCATGAATTTATAGAAAAAATTAATCGTAAATTTCAGGGGCTGGCAAAGGATAAGAAAATTTCTTTATCCTCATCTGTCATCTTAGTTGAGCCGGAATTTGTGCTTGATCCTGACAAGATTGAACAAGTCCTTACCAATTTAGTTGATAATGCCATTAGACATACGCTTGAAGGCGGTTCTGTCGAAATTCATGTACAGAGTGTGTCTCACGGAATAAAAATCGATGTGAAGGATACCGGTACAGGAATTGTGGAGGAAGATTTGCCATTTGTGTTTGAACGATTTTATAAAGCAGATAAAGCAAGAACAAGAGGCCGTTCTGGAACTGGTTTGGGTCTTGCGATTGCAAAAAATATCGTAGATGCACATTTAGGAACGATAACAGTGCACAGCAAAGTAAATGAAGGCACAACCTTCAGCTTCTATCTGCCACGAAAAAGCGATGATTCTGAAAGAATGTGACGAAAATTCTTGTTTCATAAGGAACACCGTCTGAATTTTCTGTTGAAGCTGTGAGGATTTTTTTGTAAAATAATACTGAATTAACATAATTAAATATTTTGAGATATAGGTGCTTGCCGCTTAATAGGGAATCAGGTGAAAAGCCTGAACTGTCCCCGCAACTGTATTTGCCGACGACCTGAAAATATCCACTGTATAATCCAATGGCATAGCTATGCTGTTTGTTGTATGGGAAGGATCAGTTAGAATGAAGCAATAGTCAGTAGACCTGCCTAATCTCTTACAAAGTTTGTATTCTTCGGGGGTTGAGCATAGAGACGGCAAGATTCTGTCTTTGCATTCACCTTCAGAATCTTCATATGCCGTTTTTAAGCCCATCCTCCAAGATGGGCTTTTTCATTTTTTGTTTTAAGCTATACAATATAGATGGATACATAAAAGGAGAGATTGTTTGTGAAAAAGGTTTTTGGGTTACTAGGAATATTACTTTTAATGGTAATGGGGGCTTGTGCAAATACTGCAGAAGAGCCTAAAAAAGAAACATCAAATTCAGAGCAGGCAGCTGAAAATAAGGAAACAGCTGAAGAAACAAAAGCCACTGTTGCCTTGACTAAAAACAATATGGAAGAGGAAGTCGATTCAAAAGAAGTTGCCATCAAAGAAGGACAGACTCTTATGGATGTCATGAAAGAAAACTTTGAAGTGGAAGAAGCCGGGGGTTTTATTAACGGCATCGATGGAATCAAGGCTAGCGAGAGCGAAAAAACATACTGGCATCTTGTCGTTAATGGTGAAGATGCGATGACAGGTGCAAATGAAATCGAGCTTAAAGATGGAGATAAAATAGAATTTGATTTAAGAAATTATGAGTAAGCCGGGAGCTCAGAATGACGACTAGAAGAATCAGTCTGCTTTCGTTATTGATAGCATTATCAGTGATAGGGAGACTGGCATTTCAATTTGTTCCAAACATCCAGCCAATGACCGCCATCATCATCATTACTTCGATTTTGATTGGTCCTATTAACGGAATCATCGTAGCTGTATTAGGCTGCTTCGTCAGTAATTTGCTGCTCGGTATGGGAATGTGGACGATCTGGCAAATGCTGGCCTGGGGCGCGGTTGCATTGATCTCAGGTGTTTTAGGGAAATATATTACATCAAAAAGACTCTTTGTTTTTACACCAGTTGCCGTGCTGTCTGGATATTTCTTTGGATTTGTTGTGTCTCTGAATATGTTTGTTTTAACAGAAAATGGTTTAGCTTATTATCTGGCGGGATTGCCATTTGATACAGCGCATGCAATTGGAAATGGCATCTTCTTTATCGTGCTGTACCCTGTCATGTACAAAACGTTTCAGTATTTCTTGAATAAAAAGGATTTTGGCATAACTATGCAGTAAACTTAAAAGAGCGACGTGTCGCTCTTTTCTTATATAAAAGCTCTGTTCGCATTGATTGTTGCTTTGCCTGTGGTTATTGCATAAGCACTGCCGTAACTAGTGTAAAAAGTCTAAAACCCGATTTTTTACTCACTTGCAAAAGCTACAATGTTTACGAAAAGAGCCTATAAAAATAAAGGGGCTGTTTTAAATGAACTTATATACACGAACCGGCGATAAAGGAAAAACAAGCATTATAGGAGGACGGGTCGATAAAGATGATTTAAGAGTCGAAGCATACGGCACAATTGATGAAGTCAATTCATTTGTAGGACTTGCGATGACATGGCTTCAGGGGGGAAACCTGATTGATCTGTATCATGAATTTGAAAAGATACAGCATGAGCTATTTGATTGCGGCAGCGATCTCGCCGTTATTCATGGCAAGCAGAAACATCCGTATAAAACAACGGCTGACATGGTTGCATTTCTGGAAGAAAGAATTGATCAATATACCGCAGAAGCACCTCCATTACAGCGTTTTATCCTTCCAGGCGGCACACAGGCAGCATCGGCTATTCACATCGCAAGAACAGTAGCAAGACGTGCAGAACGGTGCATTGTATCCTTGCAGAAGCAAACAGAGATTAATGATCAAGTTTTAACCTACATGAATAGGCTCTCAGACTATTTCTTTGCAGCTGCAAGAGTGGCAAATGCACGGCTCGGTTCTAAAGATGTCGAATACGAAAGAAGCGCAATCGTTTTTACAAAGCCCAAACAGTCATAAAAAAGTTGGAAAATGAGGAAGGCAGCACCTTCCTTTTTGTTTTGCGTCATTATATAGTTAAAGTTGTAACTTTTTAACTAAAAAATCGACTAATTGTTTGATCGGGGGTTCATTCATGGAAGAGGCCTTTCAGAGAATCTATGAAAAGTATCACCAGGATATTTTTCAGTTCTTATTTTATATGGTGAAAAATCGTGAGCAGGCTGAAGACCTCGTTCAAGAAGTATATATACGCATTTTAAAATCTTACGACAGTTTTGAAGGCAGAAGCAGTGAAAAAACATGGATTCTTTCTATTTCACGTCATGTCGCCATCGACTGGTTTCGGAAGCAAAAAAACTTGAAGCAGCGAATTCTTGAGAAATTTGACTGGGATCGTCAGCAAATCCAGGATGTTCAGCCTCTGCCGGATGAAGTAGCTGCACAAAACGAAGAAATGCAGCAAATCTACCATTCACTTGATAGATGTACTGTCGATCAGCGCTCTGTCATTATTTTGCGCTATCTTCAGGGGTTGTCTATCGCAGAGACGGCTTCAGCTCTTAAATGGACGGAAAGTAAAGTGAAAACAACTCAGCACCGTGCATTAAAAGCATTAAAAAATCATTTAATTGACAACACTGAGAGAAAGGAGGAGATCATAAAAGGATGAATAAAAAGAATTGGAATGAAGATCAGCTCGTCAATGCCCTAAAACAGCTGCCGTCCATTAAGGATCAGCGAACTTCATCTGAAATTTTTGCTCATATTTCAGAAAAAGAAACAAAGCACAAGAAGGGGAAGGTATGGATAACGCCTGCTTTCGCCAGTGTTGCCGCACTTTTTATTCTATTATTAATGTCACCTTACTTCTTAAATCAATTTCAATCAAATGAGAGCAATAAATCAGACTCAAACATGGATATGGCAAGTAATGAGCAGGCAAAACAATCAGTACAGGACTCGGCTTATAAAAGTGAAGCAGAGCTTTCAATACAGCCGCAGCCGGAAAAAAGCACCTTTGTTGCACGTGAAGAAGATAAATTTTCCATTGTTACCCTCGCTTATCCCGATCTGCAAGTTCAAAACATGATTCCAATCAGCATCCAGACAGAGAAAAGCGGAAATTATTTAGATCAATATAAATCTTTACTAGCAACATTGGACCCGGCACCTCTTGGATTAAGTTCTTCCTCATTGACAGGAACAGACATTCAATATGCTGAAGGAACAACAAAAGAGCTATTAATTAATGTAAATGAAAATTCGTATGCTCAATCTGCTGTTGAAAGTGAAAATAAATTATTTGCTGAAGGCATTGAAGAATCGTTTCGCTGGCAGGGGATTGAAGAAGCAGAATACTTTAAAGACGGAAAAAAAGGAATTGAACTTGGTGCCTATGGGTTTAAGGAAGGGCAGACCCTGAGCAAAGAAAAGCGAAAAGGTTACTTTCTCTACCAGGAGAGTATGGAAGCTCCTAAACTCCTTGCACCATCAATCCTTCCTTTTAATAAATTATCTGAAGCTCTCTCAGCCATGAAAGAAAATGGGACGCTTGGATTAAAACCTGTCATCGAAAAATCAGTTATGATAAAAAATATTAAAGAAAAAGATGAAGATGTCATCATCGAATTTACGAATGAATCTACTATTGAAGATAACGAAACAGATACACTGATGCTTGAAGCCATTTTACTGACAGCAAAAGAATTTGGATATGAAAATGTGAAATTTGAAGGTTTAAATGTTGAAAGAGTTGGAGAAATGGATGTTACGAATGCCGTTCCCGTTCCATTTTCCCCTAATCCGGTAGATGTGAAATAAAACATTATGTGCGAGCCGCAGCTTATGAAGCTGAGGTTCTTTTTTATGGTGCGGGAACCTTTATAAACGATTGATCGTGGATCACAAGATGGTTATCTCGGTCCTAAAAGTTCTTATTTATGCAAAATAACGTTTTTATTTTACATTTTTATGTATGAAATGGAAATTGCTGCATAATACTAATATTGGTCAATTTGGGTCAAACATAAATCTAGGGGGAGAATATGTTAGATTTGTTAAGAAGGTTATCAATCGCACTATTAGTAGGAGTATGCATCGTTCTTTTATTCGTAAGCGGAACTCAAGCAAAAGCAGAAGAATCATCAGGGGCTTCAGAAATAAATTGGTCGCACCCAATCAGGGGCACTATTACTGATACATTTGGGACAAGAAGCGGAAAACATAAAGGCATCGATATTGCGGCTCCTGAAGGAACAAAGATTTTAGCTGTTCAAGAAGGGATTGTTACAAAATCCTATTATTCAGATACGTATGGGAACGTAGTATTTATTCAGCATCCTGAAGGATACGAGACGGTATATGCCCATTTGCACAAACGCTCTGTTGCAGAGTCTGCGAAGGTGAAAAAAGGCCAGAAGATTGGCACGATCGGCAATACAGGTTTATCGAGAGGAACACATCTTCATTTTGAAGTACATAAGGGAAATTGGACATTAGATAAAAAAAATGCTGTTGATCCATTTCTAATGGTAGCAGCGAATACGATTGAAGCAATGCCAGCGATGACAAAGCCTGCAGCTCAGCTTGACGGGTCCATGCAGATCACGGTGAAAAAAGGTGATACACTATGGAGTATTTCAGCTGCACACAGAACCTCTGTTGAGTCTCTGAAAGAGCTGAACCAGCTAAAGTCTAATGAAATTATGGCTGGTCAGAAGCTTTACATAAATGAAAGGCTAGAAGCGAATACATACACTGTGAAAAAAGGGGATACACTCTACTCCATTGCAGATCAGTTTGACGTTTCGATACATCAATTAAAGAAAGAAAACAACTTAAAAACAGAAGTCATTTTTCCTTTGCAGCATTTAATGATTACAAAGAATTCAGGTTCTTCAGAATAAAGTGAATATGCATTGTCACAAAACCCAAAAAAAGATATAATAGACAAAACTTACGGGGGGCAGACGATGCGGACAGACTATCATAATCATTTAGAACGAGGCAGCTTGACACTGGATTATTTGAAGCAATTTACAAATGAAGCTCAGAAAAAAGGGATTCAGCATTTCGGAATTTCGGAGCATGCCTATCATTTTTATCAAACGAAAGATATTCTCAGCAATCCATGGGTTGAAGAAAGACGCTATTACGATATGAATGACTATGTTAATCTTTTTAAGGAAGCATGGAGTCGTGATATTGATGTTAAAATGTCGATTGAGATGGATTATACTCCAGGAAAACACGCTGAAATGAAAGCTTTCATAGATACATACGATTTTGATTATGTAATAGGATCCATTCACTGGGTCGATAACTTTGGAATTGATTTAAAAGAATATCTCCATGAGTGGGACAAGCGCAATGTAAACGATGTCTATGAAAAATACTTCGAACAGGTTGTAACGCTCGCCCAGTCGGATTTGTTTGATATTGTCGGGCATCTTGATTTAGTTAAGATCTTTAATTATGTACCTAACGATGAAGAGTTTTTGCTGCAGCAATATGACCGGGCAACCGATGCGTTAGCTTCATCAAAAACATGCGTGGAAATCAGTACTGCCGGTTTAAGAAAGCCGGTAGGAGAGCTGTATCCTGATGAACGGCTTCTAACCATGTGTTTTCAGAAGGAAATTCCGATCGTGCTTTCATCGGATGCCCATGTGCCAGAGGACGTTGGTGCGGACTATGACCAAGCGATCGCACTCGCGAAAAAAGTTGGCTATTCCTCATTAATGACGTTTCAAAAAGGAGTTCGAAAGGAAGTTCCGCTTAAATAGACATATCGTGCAGTGTTATTTCATTTTTGAAATAACACTTTTTTGTGTTGTAAGATATTTTGGATATCTCCGTCCAATTCGGCGATTAGGTATACGGTGAAAAAAATTCACAAAAGTATTGGCAAAAAGCGCCTTCCCTGTGAAATTCCTATTTTCGCAGCGAGCTGGCCAGGGCGCCTGCGCTTTTGTACTTGGAAATAAATGATTTTAAACTATATCTACCTATCTGGTCCGGTTTAATAGTAAAATGGATATCTACACACATTTTTACAGGAGACGATCATGTCGAAAAAGAAAAAAATTCTATATATATATATTTTGATAAGTATTATCTGGGTGTTCGGAACAGATCATCTGCTATCATTTTTAAATTATGATATTTTCATGTTTATTTTGATCTCAAAATTTAAAGCTGTTGTTTTTATTCTCTTCACTGGTGTTTTTATTTATTATTTAATTAATAAAAATGAACAAATTCAAGAATTAGAGCGTGAGAAGGAAAAACTGCTCTCTTTGATCAATTCAATGGTTGACTTTGTTAATTTTAAAGATGGACAGGGCAGATGGATTGAAGTGAATACTTTTGGCCTGGAATTATTTCAGCTTCAAGGTGTGGACTATAAAGGGAAGAAGGACTCTGAGCTTGCGGAGTATAGCGAGTTTTACCAGGAGGCACTTCGCTATTGTGAAGAATCAGATGAGCTCACTTGGAAAAGCGGGGCTGTTTCACGCAGCGAAGAAATGATTCCTTTGCCTGATGGAAACTTTAAAACGTTTGATACGATAAAGGTTCCATTGTTTAATGAAGACGGATCAAGAAAAGCTTTGGTTGTTATCGGACGCGATATTACTCAAATGAAAGCGGCTGAGGACCGATTGCAAAAAGCGGAAAAATTAAGCGTTGTCGGGGGCTTGGCTGCAAGTGTAGCCCACGAAATCAGGAATCCCTTGACATCGCTTAAAGGCTTTGTTCAGCTGATGAATAAGAATGACAGTGTGAACAGAACGTATTATGAAATTATGGAGGGGGAGCTTGACCGGATTAATCAAATTGTCGGCGAGCTGCTTGTCCTTGCAAAACCGCAGGAGATCTTATTTAAAAAAACGAGTTTAAATGATCTGGTGTTCAATGTCATCTCTCTCTTAGAATCAGAGGCCAATATGTATAACGTTAAAATTAATTATCAGCCAGCTGTCGGAATGCCTGAAATGGATTGCGAGCCTAATCAGCTGAAGCAAGTGTTTATTAATGTAATCAAGAATTCAATAGAAGCAAGCTCCAGCACAATTGATATTAAAGTTTTCCATCGCCGGGAACGCGTGAAAGTCGTCATCTCAGATGATGGCAGCGGTATGGAGGAAGAAAGGCTTAAGAGGTTAGGAGAACCTTTTTATTCCGTTAAAGAAAAAGGAACAGGGCTTGGTTTAACAGTAAGCTACCGGATCATTGAATCGCACAATGGGAAAATTTCTTTTGAAAGCAAGGTCGGAGAAGGAACAAAAGTTGAAATTGAGATTCCTATGATAAGAAAATAGAAAACAGAGAGCAATGTTGCTCTCTGTTTTTTCTAGTTATAGGAAAACCCTAGCTCGCTTAGCAAAAGACAATTTCTAAAGAAAAGGCTGCGCCTACCCTGTGAACTTGCTATTTTCCAAGGCGCTTGCGTTTTTCTTATTTATTGCAGTTCAATCGCTCTGATGGAAACAATATCTTCAATTTCAGAAAGTGTTTTCAGCAAGGCGTCATCTAATGAACGGTCGAAGGAAAGCATCATGATCGCTTCTCCTCCGACATTTTTACGGCCAACCTGCATGGTCGCGATGTTTACTTCATGGTCTCCGAGAATACGTCCGACACGTCCAATGACCCCAGGTTTATCTGTGTGCTGAATGTATATGAGATGACCAGTAGGATAGAAATCAATATTAAATGAGTTTATGCCGACAATTCGCTCACCGTATTGAGGGATATGTGTCCCTTTCATTTCAAATGTTGTTTGATCTCCATAAATTGTTACGGTTATGCAATTGGCATAGCCAGACTGATTTGAAGTAATCTTTTCACTGAAGCTGATTCCGCGTTCTTTTGCAATCATTCCTGCGTTGACTTCATTTACGTTTGATGCGACACGCGGTGTTAAAAAACCGGAAATTAAGCTTTTAGTAATAAAAGAAGTTTCAAGTTCAGCAACGGATCCTTCATATTGAATAGCTATTTCATGTACAGGCTCCTTCATGCATTGTGAGACAACGTTGCCCATTTTTTTGGCCAGCTTATAAAAGGGCTGAATTTTTTCAAAAACTTCTTTTGTTAATGTCGGCAGGTTGACAGAGGTTGTAACCATCTTTCCATCTAGAAAATCAAGAACATCCTGTGCCACCTGTGCAGCGACATTTAACTGGGCTTCTTTAGTGGATGCCCCTAAATGCGGTGTAGCAATAACATTGTCATAGCGCAATAGCGGATGATCAACTGGAGGTTCTGTTTCAAAAACATCAAGTGCAACACCTGCAATATGCCCGCTTTCTAAATAGGGAATAATTGCTGCTTCATCAATGATTCCGCCTCGTGCACAATTGAGCAAATAAACGCCTTTTTTTGTTTTAGGTAAAGATTCAGCACCGATTAAACCTCGTGTTTCTTTTGTGAGCGGTGTATGAACGGTAATGATGTCTGCCTGTTCAAGGAGTTCATCTAAACTTGCACTTTTAACTGAAATTTTTGCAGCGCGGTCACGGGTCAAGAATGGATCGAAAACGAGGACATTTACTCCAAAAGCTTGAGCGCGTTTGGCAATCTCTGTTCCAATTCTTCCTAAACCGACAATACCTAACGTTTTTCCATAAAGCTCTGTTCCTACGAACGCTGTGCGATTCCACTCATTTGATTTGACTGATACATTAGCCTGCGGAATATGGCGCAGAAGAGAGGTCATCATCGCGAAAGTATGTTCAGCTGTCGAAATGGTATTTCCGTCAGGAGCATTAATGACAACAACTCCATACTTTGTAGCGGCGTCAAGATCAATGTTATCGATTCCAACCCCGGCTCTTGCGACCATCTTCAGTGACGTCATTTTTGAGATTAATTCCTCAGTCACTTTTGTTGCGCTTCTGACCAGCAGAGCGTCAAACGTATGCAGCTCATCTTCTGCATCCGCAGCTTTTTTTTGAATAACTTCCACATTTTGGGCGAGCAGTAAAGGCTGCAGACCCTCTGCACTCATTGAATCTGAAACTAAAATTCGATACATGATTTTCCCCCTAAGGTGTACTGTAAATATCAGATAATTTATCATATTAAGATTATTATGTCAATAACGGTAAAGCGTTAAAAGGGTAAAGAAATTGTAAATGGAAAACAATGATAGTAATGATTTTGAGCATTTTGATTCACAAAATGCAAGGTATGAAGTATACTTATCTCGAAAACAAAATAATATGGTCTATCTTCGGGGCAGGGTGCAATTCCCGACCGGCGGTGATGAAATGCGTTTTATTTCTAAGCCCGCGAGCCGTTTGCAGTTTGGCAGGATCTGGTGAGACTCCAGAGCCGACAGTATAGTCTGGATGGGAGAAGATGGAGGTTCTGACGATTAAAATGTTAATTTTAACCGTTTATTTAACCTTTCAAAAAATTCTCCCTTTGCTCATTTACGTGCAAAGGGTTTTATTTTTGTAAGGAAGAAGCAGGACGTTTCCTTTCTTTCCGGATGGATCGAAAAAGGGAGAGAGTAACATGCAAGAAAGCAAGTTGAAGAAACAAGTCGCAATTGCGATGCTGAGCAGTATAGGATTCATATTAATGATTTTTAACTTCCCGATTGGCTTTTCAAGCTTTTTAGAGCTTGATTTTGGAGATGTACCGGCTATTATTGCAGCCGTACTGTTTGGTCCTGGAGCCGGAATTATGGTTGAAGCCATAAAAAACATTCTGCATTATATCATTATGGGAAATGCGACAGGAGTTCCTGTCGGAGAGCTGGCTAATTTTATTGCAGGGGTTTTATATATACTGCCTGCGTCTTATATGTATCGTAAGATGAACTCAATGAGAGGCCTTGCAATTGGTCTGTCAATTGGAACGGTCGTTATGGCAGGAGTCATGAGTATTTTAAATTACTATTTGTTCCTTCCGGCTTACACCTGGTTCATGAATGCACCGGCAATGGCAGGACCAGAAATGCGTGCGCTGATTGCAACAGGAATTTTGCCGTTTAACATAATTAAAGGAATTGTGATGGCAGTTGTGTTTATGGCTATATTCGCGAAGCTTAAAACATGGATCCATGCACAAGCGAACTATAAACGGGCAGCATAAAGAACAAAAGCGAGAGGGCGCCTTGGTCAGCTCGCGAAGAAAATAGGAATTGACCTGGGTTAAATGACGCACCTGAGAATCAAGTGTCATTTAAGCGGAGAAGGCGCTTTTTGCCTTCTCCTGAGCAATTGTCTTTTTCACAGTGAGCTAGGCGCCGGAGCTTGCAGTAGATAACTTTATTTCATTATCCACAACTTGTTGCATTTTATAATTTCCTAAACAATAAAAAACCCTCTGCGGATTCCGCAGAGGGCTTTGATTTTCTATTCGAATTTTAAAGCGTCGCCGTCAAATGACTCATCAGCAATTTTAATGGAATCAGTCGGACAGCCTTCGTAAGCATCCATCATGTCTTCCTCTAAAATTTCAGGTACTTCAACAATACCTTGGTTATCATCAAGTGTTACAAATGCAATGCCTTCATCGTCATAATCGTAAATGTCTGGTGCAGCAGCTCCACATGCACCGCAAGCAATGCAAGTATCTTTGTCAACAATTGTATACTTTGCCATCAATAAAACCTCCTCTGAAATGATTACACTATATGATATGGTACATTCATTCGTTTGTCAGCGTGCAGCCCTAAAAATCAAACGGGAACGAGTTCGTACCTCTTTATATTTATCCATTGTAAAACTGTTTTCGAAACTTTTCAATAGAAAAATACATTGAGAATGCTTATCATACAAGGCTTTATAGTATTTAAGGTACCCTTTATGAATAAGTTTAAACGCCATTTTCATACTGGAATCTGATACAATAGAGATAATGCACGAATCGTGTCAAAAAGTGTAAGGTGATGTTGATGAGTCTAAATTACTTGGATATTCTCTATTTAAATTGTTTGAATCAATTTGGCGGAGAGCGGTCTCCTTCTGCCGTTTATCATTTACTGAAAGGCAAAAAATCATCGCAAACCATTCAGGACAGCAAACTTTTCCACTTGTCCAATTTATTTGGAATGTATCCGTCGCTGCCAAGGGAAAAGTTTGATGCGGATATGAAAAGGCTGATTTCAGAAGGTTATTTATATCATGATGAAAACGATGCTTATGTACTAACCTAT
Source organism: Bacillus sp. UMB0893 (assembly GCF_002858905.1). Classification (NCBI taxonomy): domain Bacteria; kingdom Bacillati; phylum Bacillota; class Bacilli; order Caryophanales; family Bacillaceae; genus Bacillus; species Bacillus sp. UMB0893. The sequence goes on from NZ_PKLB01000007.1 coordinate 61,293, forward strand.
TCAGCGAATAATGTATTGGTGAACACATTAAACACACACCCGATTCCTTCTAGTTTAAATGGAACTATTTATGGATCAGGAGGATTTGTTTTTTGGAAAAGGCTCATGCTGATTACCCAAGTATTATCCCATGATTCCTCCGGCAGCAAGAAATATTTGCCGGTTACAAAAGACGAAAGAGTATTGGGGTGGGTCAAGCAATTTTTAAAGCGTTCAACTGTCAGCAAGAAGCGGCTTTCAGAATTAATACATAACGAATTGCTGCTTCAGCTTCAGGCTTTTACAAAGAGAGAAGCAGAAATTTTTGTCTATAGACTTACCTCACATGATCGGATTGGATCAACGTTTGAACAGCTTGCAGAAATATTCAATGAGGATGCAGATTATATAAAGATTACGTTTTGGAACATCATTCACCGTATGATGGAACAATGCATGAAGCCTCATTCGCCTTTTCCAATGCTATTCCAAATGATCAGAGACCTTTCTAAAGTAAATCCTCTTACTGAATCCACCTCCAAAACTCTTCAATTGATCCATTTAGGTAAATCATTAGAGGAAATTTCAAATATACGCAATTTGAAGCACAGTACAATCGAGGATCATGTTGTAGAAATCGCTTTGAATGATGGTACATTTGATATCTCCATGTTTTTAAATGATGATCATTTGCTAATCATCGCTGACAAAATCAAAGAATTACAAACACATCAGCTTAGAGCTGTAAAAGAAGCGTTACATGATGAATATTCGTATTTCCAGATCAGACTTGCATTTACTCGGATAAGGAGGCAGTCATGAACGTACAGCATATATTAGAACGCCATTTTGGATATAGCCACTTTCGGAATGGCCAAGAAGAGATAATAAATGATGTCTTAAACGGTCACGACGTACTGGCAATGCTTCCGACAGGAGGCGGTAAATCACTTTGCTATCAGCTGCCTGCTTATCTGCTAGAAGGAAGGGTTTTAATTATCTCACCTCTGCTTTCATTGATGGAAGACCAGATACAGCAGATCAGGCTGCGGGGGGAAAAGAGAGTGATTGGATTAAACGGCACGCTGTCTTATCTCGGGAGGCAAAGGGCGTTAATGAACCTGAATCAATACAAATATATTTTTGTTTCTCCTGAGATCCTGCAGTCAGAAGCAGTAGCAGAGGCGTTAAGCAATGTGGAAATTTCATTGTTTGTAGTTGATGAAGCACATTGTATCTCACAATGGGGACATGACTTCAGACCTGATTACTCTAAACTCGGAAGAATAAGAAGACAGCTTGGCGGAGCTCCATGTTTAGCTTTAACTGCAACAGCCACACCTGATGTGCTAATAGATATCGAAAAATCACTGCAAATGAAGGATGTAAAAAAACATATTCAATCTGTAAACCGCACCAATATTGCCATCGCGATTGAGGAATGCCTTTCTCTTGATGATAAAATGAAAAGAGTGTCAGAGCTTGTGCGATCATTGAAAGGTCCTGGGATTATCTACTGCTCCAGCCGAAAATGGACTGAAAACCTTGCTCAATTTTTAAAAATGGAAGGCATACAACATTCTGCCTATTATCATGCTGGGATGGAACAGGAACAGCGTACGCTTATCCAGCAGCAGTTTATTTATGATCAGCTGGATGTTGTTTGCTGTACGAATGCATTTGGAATGGGTGTCAACAAACCCAATGTCAGATATGTGATCCATTTTCATTTTCCTTCGCAAATGGAATCATATGTGCAAGAAATTGGAAGAGCAGGAAGAGATGGCTTGCCAAGTGCGGCTATTTCTCTTATTAGCCAGGGTGATATGGATATTCAGTTAACCTTGCTCCAATCAGAGTTTTCGAACTATGAACAGCTTCATGAGGCGCTTCATCTTCTAACTAAAGCTGACGGGTTAACAGAAGAGGATGTATTTGGGCGGACAGCGATTACGGAGACTCAAGGGAGATTTATTCTCCATCATTTAGATGGGCTCACCTATCCTTTGTATCATAATGAAAAAAAAGCTGCAGCAGAAATCTATTCAAAAATTGAAGAGCGGCTCAAGTTCAAAAAATCAAAGCTGAATGCTGTGTTAAAATGGCTTCATTCGAAGGACTGCAGACGAAAAGGGATTATCAGCTATTTTCATGAAGAAAACATCCTTTCACAGAAAATGTGCTGTGACAGGTGCGGACTTTCCCTATTGTCATTTATGGAAAGAGAAGAGAAGTCAGAAATTGAAAAACCTCTTAACTGGAGATTGGAACTAAAGGCTATTTTCGGCCAAAGCGAGTGATGAAATGTTTAAGCGCCAAAATGAACTTGTGAAAAGACTGTCAGATCAGCAATTGCTGCAGCAGCTCTATTTTACTCAAATTTTACTACTTACAATTTCGGTCATATTGAGTATGATGTTATTTAATAGTATGTCTGATTTTAAAATAATTTGGAAACCAGAGATTTCACAAATCCTTATTATCGGAGGATTTACCGCAGTCATTGTAGTATTTATGGATTGGCTCATTATGAAGACTATGCCTGAAAAATGGTACGATGATGGCGGAATCAATGAAAAGATGTTTAGGAATCGATCTATACCGCACATCTTTATTCTTTGTCTTTTCATTTCGTTTACTGAGGAGCTTTTGTTTCGGGGTGTCATCCAGACCCAATTCGGAATCTGGACGGCAAGTATAATATTTGCCGTATTGCATTTTCGTTATTTAACAAAAGTTTTATTATTTAGTATGGTTATGTTGATTAGTATTTTGCTTGGATTTGTTTACGATTGGACGGGCAATTTATTTGTAACAGTCTTTGCTCATTTTATAATTGATTTAGTCTTTGCCATTCAAATTCGTTTGCAATTCATTAACGGAGGTGAACAAATTGAACAAAAATGAAAATTCTGATCAAGCTGATACATTAAGACAGAAGGTAATTGATGAATACAAGTCTAAGACAGGAAGCTATCCATCAAGAAGCGAAATTCATAAAAAGAAAGAGAAGAAAAAGTCAAAATATAAATATCCTGCGATAAGTTTACTGGCCTTATTTTTTTTCCTGCTGCCGATCCTTTTTTACTATAGTATTTCATATTTCGATAACCGTTCTAAAACGGTCAATGGCGAAAATATTTCCGATTATGAAGATGTACTAATTAAGTATGGTGATGACGAGGAAGAATCTGAGCAGCCTGATGAGCAATCTTTAGAAGATCCTGAAGAAAATACAGCTGAAGCTGCTGTGGGCTCTGTTCAAAGTGATGAATCGGATGCTCTAACAGCATCTGCACAGCCAGAACAAAAGAAAACAGTACCTGTTGTACAGGATCCAGAGCCAAAAAAAGAATTGCCAGAACCAAAACCAGAACCAAAACCAGAACCAAAGCAGCAGAAGGAAGATTATAAAATCATTGAACATACTGTCGGTCCAGAAGAAAACCTATTCAGGATCTCAATTAAATATTACAGTGACCGCTCAGGTGAAGCGCTGATCAAACAGTGGAACCAGCTAAGCGGGGACAGCGTATTTGAAGGACAGGTCCTTAAAATACCCATTAAACAATAAACGCATGGAATCACATCATGCGTTTTTTCTTTTCCTAGTTTCATATCATATTGGACAACATCATATAATCTATAGAAAGAAAAGACATTTCGGTAGGGGTGTGAGCGGTTTGGAAAAACAAATACAGCTGCTTAATGATTCAACGGATTTAGCAACAAAACAAATGCTGCAAAGCGTGCTGAATAAAAAACGAAAATATGACCGCTATAAAAGAAACTGTTTTAGATGGCAGCTTTTTACTCTTTCGGGAGGCATGTTTTTTTTACTTTATTTTTACCAGTTCACAGTCATTCCAAACGGGACCAATATTTCATACATGCTAGGGGAGCTAGTCGGAAATTCCTTTCATTTTTTCATCATTTTGATCATTGGTGCAAGTTATGCAACGGCCCACTATCATAAGAAAAAGGAAGAGAAGTATGAGAAAGAATATCATGGCTTAAGGACAGAGATTATCAGAAAAAGCTCTGAACTCTGGCCGCAGCCGTACCATTGGAAAAAGAGAGCTGAAGTCTATGACATGATGAAAAAGAATTTTGACATTAATTTGTATTTCGAGAGTAAATAATGACTTGCTTTAAAGGAGTTTAGCAAACAATCTTGAAGGTAAGCTAAAACGTGAATGAGGTGATGCGATGTTTGTGAAAAGTACAATGATTCCAAAAGGAAGAACGTTTCATGCAGAAGCAGAGGATTCCCTGTTGAAAGTACTTGAAAAGCTGGAAACTCATAAAATCGATGGTATACCAGTTTTAAAGGGGACCTCGTACATAGGTGTCATCACCAGGTACCATCTGTATGAGCAATACTTCCATTCCAATGTCCAAAAAGAACTGTTTTTGAAAAATACAGCAGCTGAAGAGATAGCCATACATGGCGATGTTTTCCTTGAAGGGAAAGAAATCTTTGAAAAAACGCTGCTGAAACTTAAGGATTTTCCCTTGATTGCAGTTGTAGGAAAAGAAAAGGAGTTTCTTGGAGTTGTTACAAGATATGACGTTCTTGAACAATTTCAAAGTGCCTTTGGAATGAATAAGAAAGGTGTACGCATTGCATTTACTTCTGTTGAGACGGAAGGGCGGATTGCAAGGCTGACAGAGCTTGCAAAACAATTTCACGAAGAGATCATTTCACTTGTTACGTTTGATGAAACAGAACAGATGGTCAGAAGAATTGTCATGAAAATCGAAAAAAAGGACAATATTCAGCGCTTTATTGAAAGAATTGAGAAAGCAGGTTTCAGAGTGCTTGATATTCATGAAGATGAATAAAGATCCTTTTCCTACATAAAAGTGTAGGGGAGGGATTTTTTTGTTAAAATCAGCGGTATGTTTAATACTTGGATTTTTATCAGGTTATCTTGTCTGTCAGTGGATTACAGTACAGCTGCCTTTTTATTTGCCTGAATTTATGATGCATCTTGTATTAAATCCGTTAAAATCATTTTTTTCAATGCTTCTATTTACAGCAGGATTCATGCTAAACGCTTATCTATTAAAAGAGGCATGGAGACTTACGATCGGGATTCTGCTGAAAAATGAAGGAAATGTGCTGGAAACTGCGATTAATTATTGTGTTTTTATTCAATTTTATATATTATTTCAAATAGGATTTTGGCAAACATTGATGTTAGCGGGTTTTACAGTCATCTATGGACTTGCCACAATAAACAGGAAGAGATATTCTCTGAAAAATGCTTACTAGCATTAAGAAGTACATACTAGTGAAAGCAGATCACTGCTGATATCAGCAGTGATTATTCATTTGTTATACAAAGTTTACACGTACTGTTTAATCCTATATACTTTTACTACAGTGATTATTGTTATTGGAGGATTAGATATGTCTAGTCAAGAAGGCAAATACAACATTAAGGCAGTTTCCAAAATGCTTGGAATCCAACCAGGAACATTAAGAGCTTGGGAAAGACGCTATAATATGATTGCACCGGTTCGAAATGATTCAGGTCACCGTTTATATACAGAGGAACATATAAGAATTTTAAAATGGCTGATTAACAAAGTGAATAAAGGCTTTACAATCAGCCAGGCTGTGAATTTATTGGATAACAGCGATCTGACCAGTGAAGAGCCCGTCACTATTCCAGGGAGCACACCTGATTATGCTCTGGACTTAACAGAGGAACTATTGGAAGCATTGCTTAGTTTTGATGAAAATCATGCTCATGAGCTATTAAATAAAGCGTTTAGCCTTTATTCAATTGATAAAGTGCTTATTGATATTCTGGGAACAGTACTTGTGAAAATAGGGGACTCGTGGGAAAACGGGAAAATAACATCTGCGCATGAGCACTTTGCTTCCTCCTTTCTTCGCTCCCGCATCGGAATTATCCTCCACACACTGCCGGTAAATGGCCTGCTTCCAAAAGTTGTATCTGTATGCGGACCTGGCGAATTGCACGAATTAGGCCTGCTTATTTTTACATTGTATTTAAGAAGAAAAGGATTTGAAGTGATTTATCTTGGGACAAGCATTGCTGAAGGGGATATTGATAGCGTCCTTGAAGAAGTCAAACCAAGATTTTTATTTTTTTCCTGTACAATGAAGGAAAATGTAGCAAAAACAGTTGATACGGTTAATGAATTGTCAAAAAAATATGAAAAGCTGATTATCGGACTCGGGGGAACTGGATTTAACATAGCCCCAAAAGTAAAGCAGGAAAATTATGAAACCTTATTCGTCGGAGACACGAAAAACCAGTGGGATGAATGGCTGAAGGAACGTCTTTCCGTCTAACTTCTTATTCCAGAATCTTTTGCTTGTCTAAACTCCATAAGAGAGTGTAAACTTGTTACAAAATCAATGAACCATCCCACCTACATTTCATATGATAAGGAAAAGGGCGTTCTGACGGCAGGAGGGTAAGGGATGCGGCTAGAGCGATTGAACTATAACAAAATCAAAATCTTCTTAACTATAGACGATCTGATGGACAGAGGTCTTACGAAAGAAGACTTATGGAAAGATTCTCTAAAAGTGCACCAGCTTTTTCGGGAAATGATGGATGAAGCAAGTGAGGAATTAGGGTTTGAAGCAATCGGTCCAATTGCTGTAGAAGTATACTCTCTTCAAGCTCAGGGGATGGTCATTATCGTGACGAAAAACCATGAGGAAGAAGAGGTTGATGAAGATTACGCAGACGATTACATTGAGATGCAGGTCAGTCTCGATCAAAGCTATGATATTATCTTTGAATTTGAGGATTTTGAAGACATCATTCAATTATCGAATGCACTCTGCCATCAAGGGATAAAAGAAGGAGCCGTGTATTCTTATCAGAATAGATTTTACTTCATGCTTGATGAACATCAGCCGATTGAAATCGATTCACTAGTCTCTATCCTTGCGGAGTATGGAAATCCATCCATGATCTCCATTCATTGGCTGCAGGAATATGGAAAATGCTTAATACCAGAACAGGCAATCGAACAGCTTTATCATTATTATTGGAGTAAAAATAAATAGCAGACTATAGCCCACAGTGATAGTGACTGTGGGTTTTTTTGTGAAAATGAAAACTTGGCCAAGGGTTCAAAAAGCTTTCGGCGAGTTACTGCTCAGGGGTACTAAAGTATATTTGGTTCGCAAACCAATATCTTAGCAATCCCAGCAAAATTGTGACCTGATTGGTGCCCTAGAAATGAAATAAGCGAAGTCCATGACCTTTATCCAAATCCCGTTTTAATAAAATACGGCTCCACTAAAAAAGGCACATTAATTTCTTCGAAAATGTTTTTATAAAATTCGCTATTTTCTCACTATATTCCCTGAATTTCATCCAGTTATATCCATTAAAACCACTTCGTTGAAATCGCTTACAAAAATGATTTTGTTTTTGCAGTATTTCTGATTTTTCTACTTTGCAGAAAACATTTGAAGGTGTATACTATGTCATGAAAGGTGGACATTTCCACACAACTGAAAAGACAGTAGGAGGTTTACTCGAATGGTAGCCGAAAAAAGCACCGATCATAAACATGAAAAGCATGATGTGTTGAAATCAACACAAACGGTGATACATAAAGCCCTAGAGAAACTAGGATACCCTGAAGAAGTTTATGAACTATTAAAAGAACCGCTGAGAATGATGACGGTAAAAATACCTGTACGAATGGATGATGGTTCAGTCAAAATCTTTACTGGCTACCGTGCCCAGCACAATGATGCTGTTGGTCCTACAAAAGGCGGAATTCGTTTTCATCCGGGTGTAACCGAAACTGAAGTTAAAGCGCTATCAATATGGATGAGTTTAAAATGCGGTATCGTTGATTTGCCATATGGCGGAGGAAAAGGCGGTATTGTCTGCGATCCCCGTGATATGTCGTTCCGTGAATTAGAACGTCTGAGCCGAGGATACGTAAGGGCAATCAGCCAAATTGTTGGGCCAACAAAAGATATCCCTGCACCTGATGTCTTCACCAACTCGCAAATTATGGCTTGGATGATGGATGAGTACAGCAGAATAGATGAATTTAACTCTCCTGGTTTTATTACAGGAAAACCGCTTGTACTTGGCGGTTCACATGGACGTGAGTCGGCTACTGCAAAAGGTGTTACGATTTGTATTTATGAAGCAGCAAAGAAAAAGGGCATTGATATTAAAGGAGCCCGTGTCGTAGTTCAGGGATTTGGAAATGCAGGAAGCTACCTGGCTAAATTTATGCATGATGCAGGAGCAAAGGTTATCGGTATTTCAGATGCATATGGCGGTCTTCATGATCCAAATGGCCTTGATATTGATTACTTGCTTGATCGACGCGACAGCTTTGGAACAGTAACGAAGCTATTTAACGATACAATTTCAAATAAAGAACTGCTCGAACTGGATTGTGATATTTTAGTTCCTGCAGCGATCGAAAACCAAATCACGGAAGAAAATGCTCATTTAATCCGTGCAAGCATTGTGGTAGAAGCTGCTAATGGCCCTACAACGCTAGAAGGTACTCAAATCTTGACAGATCGCGGCATTCTCTTAGTACCTGACGTATTAGCAAGTGCTGGAGGCGTAACGGTTTCTTATTTTGAGTGGGTCCAAAACAATCAAGGTTACTACTGGACGGAAGAAGAAGTGGAAGAAAAGCTTGAAAAAGTGATGGTTAAATCATTTAATAACATTTATGAAGCTGCACAAACACGCCGTGTAGATATGCGTTTGGCTGCCTACATGGTCGGAGTGCGTAAAATGGCCGAAGCATCTCGTTTCAGAGGCTGGATCTAAACCAAATATTTGCATCACATCTTAAAATCTCCTATCATTACCGATAGGAGATTTTTTTGTACTTATGTTTTTTGATACAGGAGTGAACGTTTTGAAAAAGGAAGATGTTATTATCATTGGAGGCGGACCCTGCGGTTTAGCAGCAGCCATAGCTCTAAAGGAAAAAGGGATAACTCCGCTCGTTATTGAAAAAGGAAACATTGTAAATGCTATTTATCATTACCCCACCCATCAGACGTTTTTCAGTTCCAGTGAAAAGCTTGAGATTGGCGGTATTCCATTCATAACTGAAAATAGAAAACCTCATCGTAATCAAGCTCTCTCTTATTATCGTGAAGTTGTAAAGAGAAGCAGACTGAGAATTAATGCTTTTGAAAAAGTAACAGAAGTTGTCAAACAAGACGCAGGTTTTATTGTAAGTACAACGAAAGATAAGTACCATTCGAATTACGTAGTCATTGCAACGGGTTATTACGATCACCCGAATTACATGAATATCCCCGGGGAAGATTTGCCGAAGGTATTTCATTATTTTAAAGAAGGTCATCCGTTTTTTGACAAAGATGTTGCGGTTGTTGGAGGCAAAAACTCAAGTGTGGATGCAGCGCTTGAACTTGTAAATGCAGGCGCGCGTGTAACAGTCATTTATAGAGGTGCAGAGTATTCACCTAGCGTGAAGCCCTGGATATTGCCTGAATTTGATGCACTTGTCCGCAATGGAACGATTAAAATGGAGTTTAACTCTTTATTAAAAGACATTAGAGAAGATTCCATTACCTATGAAATCGACTGCAATGAAGAAAGAACGATAAAAAACGATTTTGTTTTTGCGATGACTGGCTATCATCCAGATCACTCTTTTTTATCAAAAATGGGTGTAGCAATAGATGAAACTTCAGGGAGACCGGCTTTTTCAGCTGAAACAATGGAAACGAATGTAGAAGGAATCTATATTGCCGGTGTGATTGCAGCTGGAAACAATGCCAATGAAATTTTTATTGAGAATGGGCGATTTCATGGCGGAATACTTGCCGATCATATTCAAGGGAAAAAAGAATAAGGATATGAACAAAAGCTAAAGGCGCTGTAGCGGAACCTTGGTAATTACATTTCAATAATTCCCTGATTTCCAAAGAAAAAGACATCATCGCTCCGATGATGTCTTTTAACAGTTTCAATATGAAAAGATTGCCTGCAATTCCTGATCATCCTGAGTTGTTTCAAGTGCAATCATCAGCTTTAGTCTAGCTTTTTGTCCATTCAAACCATTGCTGAAAATAACTCCGCTGTCTTTTAGCGTTTTTCCGCCGCCTTCGTAGGAATAGACATCTTGAACAATTCCATTAAAGCATCTTGATACGATGATAATTTTTACCCCTGAGCTAATTAATCTCTTCAATGCAGGCATCATTTTGGGCGGCAAATTGCCTTGGCCGAGAGCCTCGATTACAAGTCCATCCAGTTTTAATCCTTCAATTGCATTCAAAATTGCTTCATCCATGCCCGCATAGGCTTTTAACAGTAAAACTTGCTTCGTAAGTTCTTTTACCTCAAGGAAGGTTCTGTTAACAGGCTTATGATGAAAGGCTACTCCTCTTTTGTTCACAATGCCGATCGGTCCATACTGAGGACTTTGGAAGGTCGCCACATTGCTGGTATGGGTTTTAGTGGTATTTTGTGCCGAGTGCACCTCATCGTTCATTACGACAAGCACTCCCATGGAAGCCGCTTGATCTGAAGCGGCAACTTGTATAGAGGAGACAAGATTATACAGGCCGTCTGAACCAAGCTCATTGCTCGATCTCATTGCGCCGGTAATGACAACAGGAATATCAATGTTCAAAGTCAGATCAAGGAAATAAGCTGTTTCTTCGAGTGTATCAGTCCCGTGTGTTATAACAATGCCATCAATTTTATCCTTTTTACAGGCATTTACGATTGTTTCTTTTAATTGAAGCATTTCGATTGGTGTAATATGAGGCGAAGGAAGATAAAACAATTCCTTTGCCGTAATTATTAAATCGTTAAATTTCAATAAGTTATGAAGAAGAGGATTCGATTCTCCTTGTTTCACTTCCCCGGTTGTTTCATCTTCGCTCATTGATATGGTTCCGCCCGTGTGAATGACAAAAATATGTTTCATAAGTTCCTCCGTCTGTTAAAAAATCTTTTTCTCTGAAAAGTTCACGATTCATTTTCAATTTTACGATAACATGATACCATTAATAAATAGAAGAATTTAGAAGAAGGCTCATTTCTAAAGCATTGTTGTTTCACAATCGTATATAGAGCGTGTATCTGTTATGCAAGGACATTTAATTAGGAAAGAACACGAAATCCTATTATCTGATATGAATGAGCCTTAACACAAAAAGAACGAATCTTTGTGCACACAGAACTAGAAGAAAGAAGGCCTGTAGATGATTGCAATTATATCTGCCGGCATAGCCCCCGGTTTAGCTATTTTAAGCTATTTCTATTTAAAAGACCAGTATGATTCGGAGCCTTTTTATATGGTTTTCAGGTCGTTCGTTATTGGGGCATTGCTCGTTTTCCCTATTATGTTTATTCAGTATGTATTGGAAGCTGAAGGTGCTATTCCATCCAGTTTAGTGAATGCTTTTTTATCAAGCGGGCTGCTTGAAGAATTTTTTAAATGGTTTATTTTGTTTGTTACCATTTATCCACATGTACATTTTGACGAGCATTATGACGGGATTGTATATGGAGTATCACTTTCGCTTGGATTCGCCACTTTAGAAAATATTTTATATTTGCTTGCAAATGGTTTGGATTTTGCGATCGGACGTGCATTACTTCCTGTATCCAGTCATGCCCTATTTGGTGTGATCATGGGTTATTATCTTGGAAAAGGCAAATTTTCCAGTCCATCTGATAAAAAGAAATGGATTCTGTTTTCTTTGGCTATTCCGGTTCTTTTGCATGGATTATATGATTACATATTGATTTCACACGAACTTTGGCCATTTTTTATGGTGCCTTTTATGTTCTTTTTATGGTGGTTTGCTTTGCATAAAGCGAAAAAAGCAAGAATTTTGAAACAGCCTGTATAAGTCTGAAAAGCAATCCTGAAAGAAGGGTTGCTTTTTATTATATAGAGAACTTCTAAATCATGTTGTATAAAATGCCATTTACTACAAAAAATACTTTGTAAGGAAAACCATCAAGTATGAGGAGGCAGCAGCATGCAGAAATATCGTTTCATTTGGATGACGGCAGGTGCAGTACTTATTGCCCTCGTTTTTCATATGACAATTTTAAATCAAAATGAAGCACATGCGTTCTCGAATCAAGTGATTCAAAAAGGCGCTGTTGGCGATGATGTTGTTGAACTGCAGTCAAGATTGCAATACAACGGGTATTATAACGGTTCTATCGATGGAGTTTATGGCTGGAGTACTTACTGGGCGGTCCGCAACTTTCAATATGAGTTTGGCTTAAAGGAAATTGACGGCCTGGTCGGTGAGTCAACAAAGCAAAAATTGACGCAGACTACGAAATACTATCGGGATTTTGTTCATAAACAGCTTAATTCTGGTAAGGACTTTACTCATTATGGAGGAGTTCCTCTAAGCAAACAAAGCTCTCCTTCGAAAGAATTTAAAGCAAAAATGAAAGCTGCGAAAGGCGGCAAGGGTGGAGCAGGCGGGAATCAGCAGCAAGCTGCTCAAAAAAAACAGCCTCAAAAACAACAAACACAGCCTAAACAACAGGCAGCACCTCAAAAGAAAGCAGCGCCTAAACCGAAATCAAAAGCAAAAGCAAAAACAACTGCAGTAAATATGCCTGAAGGCTTTTCTCAAAATGATATTCAGCTTATGGCAAATGCGGTGTATGGTGAGGCGCGCGGAGAACCTTATATCGGCCAAGTTGCAGTGGCAGCAGTTATCTTAAACCGTGTGAACAGTCCGGTGTTCCCTAATACTGTTTCAGGTGTCATTTTTGAACCAGGAGCTTTTACTGCTGTAGCAGATGGACAAATCTGGCTGACTCCTAATGAAACTGCGAAAAAGGCTGTCATGGATGCCATTAACGGCTGGGATCCTACAGAAGAAGCCGAGTATTATTTCAATCCGAATACAGCGACAAGTGCCTGGATTTGGGGACGCCCTCAAATTAAGCAAATCGGTAAGCACATATTCTGTAATTAAGAGGTGAAAGCAAATGATCAGAGGTATATTGATTGCCATTTTGACAATAGGTATTGTCGGAACAGCTTATTGGGGCTACAAAGAGCATCAAGAGAAAAATGCAGTACTGATACACGCAGAAAATAATTATCAGCGAGCATTTCATGATTTAACGTATCAGGTTGATCAGCTTAATGATAAAATAGGCGCCACTCTGGCGATGAATTCTAAAAAATCACTCTCTCCTGGACTTGTAGATGTTTGGAGAATTACGTCTGAAGCCCAATCTGATGTCGGGCAGCTTCCACTGACACTTCTGCCTTTTAATAAAACAGAAGAATTTCTGGCAAGTATTGCAGATTTCAGTTACCGAACAGCTGTCAGAGATTTAGATAAGGAACCATTATCAGATAAAGAATATGCAACACTAAAGCAGCTTTATACGAAATCTGAAGATATTCAGAAAGAACTTCGAAATGTACAGCATCTTGTCATTGATAATAATCTGAGATGGATGGATGTTGAACTTGCTCTTGCAGCAGGTGAAAAACAAATGGACAACACGATAATCAACGGATTTAAGACGGTAGAAAAAAATGTGAATGCATATTCAGAAACAGATTTTGATCCATCGTTTACTTCGGTCAAAAAATCAGAAGAGGGCTTTAATCACCTACAAGGAAAAACAGTGACAGAAAAAGAAGTTCCTCAAATTATTAAAAAGTTTGTTCCAAGTGCAGCCGGCAATATGAAAATCACTCCTAGCGGAAAAGGATCGCGATTAGAATTTTACAGTGTTGAAGTAAATGATCCTAAACATAAATCAAATGTATTTTTGGATATTACCAAAAAAGGAGGATACCCGATCTGGCTAATACAAGAACGTGAAGTTAAAGATCAAAAAATAAGCCTGAATGATGCATCAAATAATGCAGCAAAGTTTTTAAAGGACCAGGGTTTTGAAGATTTAGTTCTGTACGAAAGTGCTCAATTTGAGAATATAGGTATTTTCTCATTTGTCTCGGTTTATGAAAATGTGAGGCTGTACCCAGATGCTATAAGGATGAAGGTTGCTCTTGATGACGGGAAAGTTATTGGATTTTCAGCAAGAGATTATCTGGCTTCACACCGTAAACGTGAAATTCCAAATGCCGGGCTGACACTTGCAGAGGCTAAAGGATTTGTAAATCCTAACCTGCTGGTTCAAGAAGACAGACTCGCAATCATTACAAATGAACTCGGTGAAGAGATTCTCTGCTATGAATTCTTAGGAACGATGGAAAATGATACTTACCGGATTTTCGTTAATGCAGATGATGGGTCAGAGGAAAAGGTTGAAAAGCTTGATAACTCAGAGCCAATCTATCAGGAAATTTAATGAAAAAAGAAAGGAAAAGGTGAAATACTCTTTTCCTTTTTTTTTGAGAAAAAGTATTAAATTTTGTGCATTGATGGCGAGCGGAATCGCCCAACTCGCTCGGCCAGAACAAATCCGCAGGAAAATTCAAACCCGGACTTTTCTGCCGGATTCTTATCTGTCATGCTTGCGCTAAACGGGCGCTTGCGCTTTTCTTATATTCCATGATTTAATGAAAGAGTAGAGTCCGAACAAGAGAGTGTGATCGTATGCTGAATATTGGAGATAGTTTAATTTTTGAGTTAAAAGACGATCAAGCGTCAAAATTAAAATGCAAAGCAGTCGACCTAAAGAACCAGGTATTATATACTGATTATCCAGTATATGAAAAGAATGGGAAAACAGCTTTTCTGCTGAATGGGACTCATTTGAAAGCTTCTTTTGTAGGAAACGATCAAAATGCTTATCTTTTTCATACGGAAGTGCTGGGGCGCTGTAAAGAAAAAATTCCGATGCTGACTTTTAAAATGCCGGAAGCACATGAACTGATCCGAATACAAAGAAGAGAGTACGTTAGAATCGAAACTGCGATAGATGTAGCTCTTCATTCCGCAAGTCAGCGATTTCAGCCATTTGTTACTACGACAATAGATATTAGTGCTGGCGGAGCAGCAGTTAATCTGCCCGGTAAACAATCATTTGAACAAAATGAGGAAGTAACTGCTTGGTTTTCTCTTCCGTTTCAAAAAGGCACAATTGAATATGCGAAAATTAAAGCAAAAATGGTAAGGGTTATAAAAAGTGATAAAAAAGAAATGGCAACCCTTCAATTTCTTGATTTAACAGAAACCGATCGCAAAAAACTGCTTCAATTTTGTTTTGATCAGCAGCTGCTTCTAAAGAAAAAGGGAGCTTTTAGCGAATAATCAGGATCCTTTTGCATCATACTAGTAATAAAACCCTGGAGATGTATACAAGTATGCTGCGGTTTGAAAGAATTCTGATTAAAATGGTAATCATTCAGCTGGTGCTGCTAATTTGTGCTCAAGCTGCCCTTGGAATCCCAAGCTTGCAGCCTCACATTTCACGTGTGGTACAATATGAAGGTGTTAATAAGCTGACAATTAACGAATGGCTTGAAACATTTAAACAGTAAACTATGCAGGATAAGCAGACCTGCATTGTTTTTATTTCTGACCTAAAAATCATAACAACACAAAGAATTCCTGCAATATGTATCTAGGAAACTATCAAGGAGGAACTATGGATCATAATATTTCAATTGCAATTGATGGACCGGCAGCAGCTGGGAAAAGCACGGTTGCAAAAATCTTAGCTGAAGATTATTCATACGTTTATATTGACACAGGTGCGATGTACCGCGCTCTTACTTATAAAGCAATACAAAATAATGCTGATTTAGAAAACGAGGAACAGCTTAAAAAGATATTGTCTGCCACTAAAATTGAACTAGTTCCATGTGAAAATGGACAGCACGTTCTGATCAATGGGGAGAATGTCACGGAAGTAATCCGCACTCATGATGTTACAAACTCAGTATCAATCGTGGCAAAACATGCCTATGTCCGTGAAGAAATGGTAAAAAGACAGCGGGAAATGGCAAGAGGCGGAAGAGTCGTGATGGATGGCAGAGATATCGGTACACATGTTCTTCCAAATGCTGAAGTGAAAATATTTTTGAGAGCGTCAGTCCTCGAACGGGCTAAAAGACGGCATGATGAAAATCTCTCAAAAGGCTTTGAATCGGATCTTGAGCAATTGAAAATTGATATTGCAAGACGGGATAAACTGGATTCTGAAAGAGTAATTGCCCCGCTTAAAAAAGCAGATGATGCTGTTGAGATTGATACAACCTCTTTATCTATTAAGGGAGTAGTAGAGGAAATTAAGAAAATCGTTAAAGAGAGGCTTTGATGAAGATGACATTTTATCAATTTGCAAAAGGCGTTGTTGCTGCCGTTTTTTTTCCTCTTTATCGGATTGAAGTGAAAGGAAAAGAACATTTCCCTAAAGATGGCGCTGTTTTATTATGTTCGAATCACATTGATAATTTAGATCCTCCCACTGTGGGTATTTCAGCGCCGCGGCAAGTGCATTTTATGGCAAAAGAAGAATTGTTTCGGGTCCCTGTATTAGGGGGTATAGTCAGAAAAGTAGGTTCGTTTCCTGTCAAGAGAGGAATGAGTGACCGTGAAGCTTTAAGAAAAGGATTAAACGTACTGAAAGATGGAGGAGTTCTCGGTTTATTTCCAGAAGGTACGAGAAGCAAAGATGGAAAGCTTGGCAAAGGCCTTGCAGGAGCCGGCTTTTTCGCCCTTAGGTCAGATGCATTAGTCGTTCCATGTGCAGTTATAGGCACTTATAAGCCTTTCAATAAAGTAAGAGTATATTTCGGTGAACCTATTAACCTGGATTCATTAAGGGAAAGAAAAGCAACAGCTGAAGAGGCAACAGAATTTATCATGTCAAAAATTGCTGAACTTCTCGAAAAACATCAATCATAAAAGTCTTTGTACTTGACAAAATGTAACATTTATTAGAAGTTAATAAAAAGAGTATTTTCACTTTATTCTAAAAAAAGTGATTTCATACATATCCAACTAAGTCGTAGGTTGTGACCAAGGAGGTAATTGGAATGGTTGAAGACATGAATGATGTAGAAGTAAAAACACCAGAAGTAGGCGACGTCCTGAAAGGGATTGTTACCAAAGTGGAAGACAAACAGGTAATTGTTGAAATTGAAAACGTGAAACACACTGGAATAATTCCTATCAGTGAACTTTCCAGCTTGCACGTTGAAAAAGCTTCTGATGTTGTAAGTGAAAATGAAGAACTTCAATTAAAAGTGACAAAAGTCGAGGATGAGGCTCTTATCCTTTCAAAAAGAGCAATTGATGCAGATCTTGCCTGGGGTCAGCTGCAAGCTAAATTTGAATCAAAAGAAGTGTTTGAAGCTGAAGTAAAGGATGTTGTAAAGGGCGGGCTAGTCGTTGATCTTGGCGTGAGAGGCTTCATACCAGCATCTCTAGTGGAATCTCACTTTGTGGAAGATTTTTCAGATTATAAAGGAAAATCGTTATCTCTTATGGTAGTGGAAATTGACCGTGAGAAAAATCGTGTCATCCTCTCTCATCGTGCAGTTGTCGAAAAAGAACAAGGTGAGAAGAAACAGCAGCGATTAGAAATGATCAAAGCAGGAGAGGTGCTCGAAGGAACAGTTCAGCGTTTAACAGATTTCGGCGCCTTTGTTGATATTGGCGGCATTGACGGACTTGTACACATTTCTCAGCTGTCGCATAACCATGTAGATAAACCTTCTGAGGTTGTTGAAGAAGGCCAAAAAGTACAAGTAAAAGTGTTATCCATTGATCGTGATAACGAAAGAATTTCACTGTCCATTAAAGAAACGCTTCCTGGACCTTGGGAAAACATCACAGATAAAGTTAAAGCTGGTGATGTAGTGGATGGTACAGTGAAAAGACTCGTATCTTTTGGTGCCTTTGTCGAAATCCTTCCAGGAGTAGAAGGACTTGTCCATATTTCCCAAATCTCAAACAAGCATATTGGAACACCCCATGAGGTTCTTTCTGAGAATGAAGAAGTAAAAGTTAAGGTGCTCGATGTAAATGAAAACGAACAGCGCATTTCGCTAAGCATAAGAGAGATAGAAGGCCCTTCAAAAGCTGATGAAGAGGATTACCGAAATTATCAGGCGAAAGAAGAATCTTCTGGTTTTCAATTAGGCGATTTGATTGGCGATAAATTAAATAAATTGAAATAAATGGTGATGACAGTGAGCAGAGCTAAGAGAAAGATTGACCATATCCAACATGCCTTAAAAACAGGACAGCTTAGAGAAAACGGATTTGACGATATCATGTTTTTGCACCAAAGCCTGCCTGATACAGCTGTTCATCACATTGACCTGAATTCTAAAATTGGCGAACTTGTTCTAAGTTCGCCAATTTTTATCAATGCAATGACTGGCGGCGGCGGAGATGAAACCGTCAAAATTAATGAAGCACTGGCATCTGCTGCAGCAGAATGCGGGATACCGCTCGCTGTAGGCTCACAAATGTCAGCGATTCGTGATGAGAGTGAACGGCCGTCATATGAGATCGTAAGAAAAGTGAATCAAAAAGGTATTTTATTCGCAAATCTCGGCAGCGAGGCAACAGCAGATCAAGCTAAAGCTGCCATTGAAATGATAGAAGCAAATGCGATTCAAATTCATCTGAATGTTGTACAGGAATTGGTCATGCCAGAAGGTGATCGTAACTTTAAAGGAGCTCTTGAGAGAATTTCAGACATTGTAGAGGCTGCGGAGGTTCCTGTTATCGTTAAAGAAGTCGGATTTGGCATGAACCGTGAAGCTGCCAAATCACTGCAGGAAATCGGTGTTGCTGCGATAGATGTTGGAGGTTTTGGCGGAACGAACTTTGCCAAAATTGAAAACGAACGCAGAAATAGAATCTTATCCTATTTTAACGACTGGGGAATTCCTACTGCAGTATCGATTGCTGAGCTCTCACAATCAGTAAAAGACGTCTCCATTCTTGGTTCTGGCGGAATTCAAAACGCGATGGATGCAGCAAAAGCGATTGCACTGGGAGCTTCTGGAGCAGGTATGGCTGGTTTTTTCCTTAAGATTTTAATTGAAGAGGGATATGATGCTCTCATCAGTGAAATAAAAAGCTTAGTAGATGATCTAAAAATGATTATGACAGCGCTTGGGGCTAATGATATCAGGCAATTGCAAAGTGCTCCATTGATTTTATCAGGTCAAACGCATCATATATTAAATGAACGTAATATTCATACAAAATCGTTCAGTAATCGAATGATACAAAAGTAAAACGGCAAGGACCCTACCTGCAATTGTTATTATAAGGAAAGCGATATTATAAGAAGAGAGCGCTAAACTATAATGATAAATGTAAATAAGTCTGTTCAGGAAAAACAGCAATCTATTCGAACAAGCCAATAATAAAAAGAAGTCCGCGCCTTTTCCCAGGGATGCGAACTTCTTTTTTATTGGGCAGAAATTGACTGCCCAGCCGTCTTTTATTTATTCCTCGACCTTGACTCCTCAGGGCTTTCGAGTGAAGTTGCTCCTTTATAATTTAGCGATTGATCGCGATCTGACTCTACGCGTTTACTTTCTTTCAGCTTTTTTTCTTGACGGTCACGTCCCATTTTATATCCCTCCTTTTCCTGTTTTTATTATTTCTCAAGCTGCAGCACTTCATGAGTTTAATTTTTATCTGTGTCCTGGATTAAAGAACATTAAATCCAGCCATAATGATAAAAATAGGAGTGGTAATGGTGGAACATGTTATTTTTTATTGGATCATGTGGGCGGCTTGGATCGTCGCAGCTTTTTTTATGAAAAAATCAACAGGCAGAACGATAATATCCCTGATTATTTTGCTGTGCATCGGTTTGGTTGACCTTTTTATTGAGTTTGATTCGTTTTATATACGGGCAGCGTTTTTATTAATAATAAGCACAGGCTATTATTTAGCAGCTAAAAATGAACGTAAGGTATATTTTTTCCTCTCTGTCATGGCACTTACTAGCGCTTATGCCGGAATTCATTTATTTGAGATCTATGATCCCGTGTGGTTTCTGATTGACAGGAGTGCGGTTATTACTGGGCTATTGGGTATGCTTTCCATATATTTAGGGAAAAGTATGGCGGAACGTTTAGGCATATTTATTCTCTCGATGAGCCAGGGCGAATTTTTATTCTGGGTGATATTAGGGAAATTTCATCAAGGGTTAACAATCGGAACTTCTGATTATTTAAATATGGCTGCAGCAGGGTTTGCAATTATTTGTGTTTGGACTTATCTGGGATCAACTACGGCAGCATTTAATCAGCATGTTCAGAAATCTGCAAAGGGGAATGGGGCATAAGATGAATGAATATACTTTTCCAATCCTATTTGGAGTAGCCTTCGGTGTTATTTCAAGACTTTATATGCTGCGAACGGATT
This sequence comes from Bacillus sp. UMB0893, assembly GCF_002858905.1. Taxonomy (NCBI): domain Bacteria; kingdom Bacillati; phylum Bacillota; class Bacilli; order Caryophanales; family Bacillaceae; genus Bacillus; species Bacillus sp. UMB0893. The sequence continues at coordinate 81,613 of NZ_PKLB01000007.1, forward strand.
ACCGGCAGTACCCTACATACCTGCATGGAAAAATAATTCATGTTGCACTTGGATTTATTGCTGCAGGTCTTGGGACTATCGCGATTCCTGCCATTATGGAGGAAGAGTTTACGGCTATTACGTTTTTGACACTTGCAGCTTCTCAGTTCAGAGAAGTACGAAATATGGAAAGAAATACTTTGGCAGAACTGGATGGCTATGAGCTGGTTCCTCGTGGAAGTACATATATTGAGGGGATTGCTGTGGCGTTCGAAAGCAGAAATTATCTTGTTATTTTTACATCTCTTGTGACTACATTCGCGTATTTAGTAGTGAATGTATGGGCAGCTATAGCAGTTGGTGTGATTTGCCTCATCATTGCAAAAAAATTAATGGCTGGAAGCAAATTGAAGGATATCGTTCATATTGAATATAAACAGCCCCATTTTGATGGCGCCGGTTTATATATCGATAACATATATATTATGAATATCGGAATTCCATCAAAGCAAGAGTCTGTTTTGAAATATGGGATGGGTTTTATTCTGACTCCAAAAAATTATAATGCGAAAACGACCATTGCAAATCTTGGACAGAGACAGGCCATACTTCACGATGTATCGACAGCTCTTGGGGTACACCGTGATTCTGGAGAGCCATCATTAGTGCCTCTTGCAAAACGTGATTTGGATGATGGCAGAGTTGGGGTCTTTGTTCTTCCTCAAGGCGGGGATATTGAACTTGCGAAAACTGTCATAGGGGAAGTTCCGACACTTGAAAATGCCATCAGGATGCCAAGTGAGTCAAAGGCAAATAAAAAAGGCAGGTCAAATAAGTGAAAACATCACTCGAAAAATATATTCTTGCAGCTATAACGACAAGCCCTGAAAAAGTAGCAGGAGGAACGGCTGTATTTATTGTGAAAACAAAAGAAGAAATGGATTTTTACGCTAGAAATCTTGAAGCGATTCTCGACGGAATTGCACATGGAATTGGCGAAGATCTTTATATTATTGTAAAGCATTGAGTTGTGAAACATGCTAATCTCTGCTAATATATAAAAGTTAAGCCCTTCCCTGTTAATATGAGAAGGGTTTCTTTCATGAAAAGGGAAAGCTTATAATGTAAGATATAAACTTATATGTTGCCCGCATTAAAATACATGGCTCTTTTCGTAAATTTAGCTGCTTTTAGAAAAAATGGATAAAACCTATAGTGGATTGTAGCGGAAGGCACTTGACCCCTGCGGGAAATAGAGGCTCCCAACCCTCCCCGCGGAAAGCAAGTGCCTGCAGCGGAAATCCACGGGTGAAATTTATACTAAAAACATAAAAAATGCGAAAACAGTCAAATACATAAACCTGTAAGCTGAAAGGAAAGATAGCATATGGCAAAACCGATAATAGCGATCGTTGGCCGTCCGAATGTCGGGAAATCGACAATTTTTAATCGAATCGTAGGCGAGCGTGTTTCAATCGTTGAAGATATACCAGGAGTTACTAGAGACCGAATATACAGTTCCGGAGAATGGCTGAACTATCAATTTAACGTGATTGATACGGGAGGAATTGATATTGGAGATGAGCCGTTTTTAGCTCAAATTCGCCAGCAGGCTGAAATTGCGATTGATGAAGCTGATGTTATTGTTTTTTTGACAAATGGACGCGAGGGCGTGACAGCTGCAGATGAAGAAGTCGCTAAAATTCTTTACCGCAGCAAAAAACCAGTAGTACTTGCCGTTAACAAAGTGGACAATCCTGAAATGAGAGCAAGTATATATGATTTCTATGCACTTGGATTTGGAGAGCCATACCCGATTTCTGGATCTCATGGACTTGGTCTTGGTGATTTGCTCGATGCCGTTGCTGAGCATTTTAAAAATATCGTGACAGAAGATTATGACGATGAAACAATTAAATTTAGTTTAATTGGACGCCCGAATGTAGGGAAGTCATCGCTTGTCAATGCCCTGCTCGGGGAAGAACGTGTTATTGTGAGCAACATTGCAGGCACGACACGTGACGCTGTTGACACAAGCTATCGCTATGAAGGACAAGATTTTGTCATTATCGATACGGCTGGAATGAGAAAAAAAGGGAAGGTATACGAGTCAACTGAAAAATACAGTGTTCTCCGCGCCCTTAAAGCAATTGACCGTTCTGATGTAGTTCTTGTTGTCATAGATGGTGAAGAAGGAATTATTGAACAGGACAAAAAAATTGCCGGTTACGCTCATGAAGCTGGACGTGCTGTTGTAATTGTCGTTAATAAATGGGATGCCGTTGAAAAAGACGAAAAAACAATGAAGGATTTTGAAACGAATATTAGAGATCATTTCTTGTTTTTAGATTACGCACCAATTGTTTTCTTATCGGCAAAAACAACGCGCAGAATCCATACCCTGATGCCAAAAATTATTACAGCAAGTGAAAATCATGCACTCCGTGTTCAAACTACCGTCCTTAACGATGTGATTATGGATGCGGTGGCAATGAATCCGACTCCAACAGATAAAGGGAAGAGATTAAAGATTTATTATGCGACACAGGTTGCAGTTAAACCGCCGGCATTCGCCATCTTCGTAAATGAACCTGAATTGATGCATTTTTCATATGAACGATTTTTACAAAACCGAATCCGTGATGCATTCGGCTTTGAAGGCACACCAATTAAAATCTTTCCAAGAGCAAGAAAATAATAGGGGTGAATAGATATGGAACGTATTGCAGTTCTTGGTGCAGGAAGCTGGGGCACAGCACTGAGCATCGTACTTGCGGATAATAACCATGAAGTAAGGCTCTGGGGGCACCGGACGGAATTAATTCAGCAGATCAATGAATCTCATCGTAATCATAAATATTTGCCGGATGTGGAATTATCTGATGCAATTAGAGGCTATACGGATTTGGCGGAAGCTTTAAATGATGTAAAAATTGCTGTCCTTGCTGTTCCGACAAAGGCAATAAGAGAAGTTCTGCAAGAGGTCATCAAAGTAATTGATCAGCCGATTACGGTAGTTCATGTCAGTAAAGGAATTGAACCAGATTCCCTTCTTCGCATTTCCGAAATCATTAAAGATGAAATGCCTGAAAGACTGCTTGAGGATGTTGTAGTCCTATCAGGTCCAAGTCATGCCGAAGAGGTAAGCTTAAGACAGCCGACAACTGTAACATCGTCATCAGACAATCTTGAAGCAGCTGAACTTATTCAGGATTTATTCATGAACCATCATTTCAGGGTTTACACAAATCCAGATATGATTGGTGTTGAAATAGGCGGGGCATTAAAGAACATCATTGCGCTTGCTGCTGGAATTACGGATGGTTTAGGCTATGGAGATAACGCAAAAGCAGCACTTATCACAAGAGGACTCGCTGAAATTGCCCGCCTTGGCAGCATAATGGGGGGAAACCCGCTGACATTCTCAGGATTAACTGGAATTGGCGACCTTATTGTAACTTGTACAAGTGTTCACTCAAGAAACTGGAGAGCTGGCAATCTGCTCGGAAAAGGCCAAAAACTTGAAGATGTGCTTGAAAATATGGGCATGGTCGTTGAAGGCGTTCGAACAACAAAGGCAGCCTACCAGCTTGCACAAAAATATGACGTAAAAATGCCTATCACGGCAGCCCTATATGATGTTTTATTTAATGATAAAGAAGTTGAGGATGCAGTTGATTCATTAATGGCACGAGTGAAAACACATGAGATGGAAGATCTTGTGAATATTAGTGAAAATCGCAGCTGAGTCGTGTGGCATAAGGTTTGGAGTGAGCATACTATAGGTTGAGTTTGTAAAAGAATAAGGATCTTACTCATGAAACGGACCACTAGGTGCAAATGCGTGAATCACACTTAGCATTGAATCATATACTTACATCTCCTCTTGGCTCCTGAATCGGCAGACTTTATCCGTGAAAATAGGCATTAGAGGATGCAAATGCTCTGAAATTCGCATAAAATGCATCGTAGTAAATTATGAGTTGTTCTAATCTTTTGGGTTCGATTAGTCTGCAGTAAAAATAGCTGGAGTAAAGCTGCCCCTCTTTACTTCAGTTTTTTTATGGAATGAGGGGACAGGCTTTATTATTTACCCAATAAGCGTATCCTCTGGTCAATTGCCATCTCATTGAATGATAGCGTTAATTGACCTTGGACAATTCTTAGCTGCTTTGCGGGAGAAGGAGGCGCTTCCGCTTTTCTTTTGTCCAGCTCCACCTCCTAACTCCTCGGTCAGAACAGATCAGCCTGAAAAGTCAAAACCGGACTTTGCAGTCTGCTCCTTATCTGTCTGTCGGAGCTAAGCAGTCGGTTCCGCTTTTCTATGCAGGCGCTTCCGCTTTTCTTGTGATATAATATTTTCGGAATAAAAGGGGAGGAAAGAGAATGAGTCCAGCGTTATTAAAGATGTGGATTGCTCTCGCTTCAATGGGGTTTATGTTTGTTGCGATCATATCAATCTATTTCAGCAGATATAAAATGAAAGGGTTTTTAAAGGTTATTTTTGCCTCAATTGCCTATTTTTTTATGATTCTAGCAGGATTAATGATTATTTTTGTTGTATTCAGCGGTCCTGTAAATGAATAATGAATTTCAAAATAAAAGGAAGATTTTCATGAAAAAGTTTGCAGCTATTATCCCTGTATTTTTACTCATGACATTGCTTTCAGGCTGTTTATATCCTGATCAGGAACTGACCAAAAATCAGGTAGCTTATGAAGATCAAATTGCAGGTGTTCAAAATACGGTAGATCGCTTTAAAGAAGATTCCGGGGGACTGCTTCCAATAAAAACTAGAGATATGAAAACCCCGATCTATCAAAAGTACCCCGTTGACTTTGCCCAGCTCGTGCCTGGGTATATGGCTGAACCGCCTGGAACCGCTTATGAAAACGGAGGAATTTACTTGTATGTTCTCATCGATGTTGAAGAGAATCCGACAGTAAAGCTGATTGATCTCCGTATTTCAGAAGAAATCCGTGATTTGAAAACAAGATTAAATGTGTATAAAGCTTCGAACGGGTATCCGCCATATAAAGATATTGTGGCTGAAAATGTATTTACTTTAGATTATAAAAAGCTGGGTTACAAGGAAGCCCCGCAGGCAATAAGTCCGTATTCAGGCGAAATGCTGCCTTTTGTAATTGATAATAAAGGCGAAGTGTATGTAGATTACAGGATTGATTTGTTTAAAGTATTAAACAAAAAGAAAAGAACAATCGCAAAAGGTGAAGACATAAGAGATCTTTTAGTGGAAGATTCCCCATTTGTTCCTGCTTTTTCGCTGCCATATACAGTTAATGAAAAAAATGAACCTGTATTTTTAGATAAATAAGGCATGAACCCCTCTTAAGAGAATAAACTCTGAAAGAGGGGTTTTTCATTTTTAAAATCATAATAAGAAAATGAAATGAAAAAATTTTCGGATACTGTCATAAATAAATAGGACAACGTCATAAATATATAGTGTCCTAAAACACGAAGAAGAAGACGGTCAATAACCCAAGAAGCCTATGATCGGGAGGGGATCACTTGGAAAAGGTAGATATTTTCAAAGATATTGCTGAGCGCACTGGCGGCGATATCTATCTTGGAGTAGTGGGAGCAGTAAGAACAGGCAAATCTACTTTTATTAAAAAGTTCATGGAGCTTGTCGTGCTTCCGAATATTGATAATGAAGCAGATAAAGCACGGGCGCAGGATGAACTGCCGCAAAGTGCAGCCGGAAAAACCATCATGACGACAGAGCCTAAATTTGTTCCGAATCAAGCTGTTTCAATCCATGTTGATGAGGGACTTGACGTCAATATTAGATTGGTAGATTGCGTAGGCTATACAGTGCCTGGAGCAAAAGGATATGAAGACGAAAACGGTCCAAGAATGATTAACACTCCGTGGTATGAGGAGCCGATTCCATTCCATGAAGCAGCTGAAATCGGCACTCGTAAGGTGATACAGGAACATTCAACGATCGGAGTTGTTATTACAACAGATGGCTCCATTGGAGAAATTCCTAGAAGAGACTACATCGAAGCTGAAGAACGCGTAATAGAGGAATTGAAAGAAGTCGGCAAGCCATTCATTATGATCATTAATACTGTACAGCCATATCACCCTGAAACAGAAACACTCCGCAGACAGCTGAGCGAGAAATATGACATCCCGGTTCTTGCGATGAGTGTTGAAAGTATTCGCGAAACAGATGTAATCAATGTTCTTCGCGAAGCACTTTATGAGTTCCCAGTCCTAGAGGTAAATGTGAATCTTCCTAGCTGGGTAATGGTCCTTCGTGATAACCACTGGCTGCGCGAAAGCTACCAGGAAGCTGTTAAAGATACTGTTCAGGATATTAAACGCCTTAGAGATGTTGATCGTGTAGTAGGATATTTCAGCGAATATGACTTCATTGACCGGGCAAGTCTTGCTGGAATTGAAATGGGGCAAGGAATTGCCGAAATTGACTTGTATGCTCCAGATGATCTGTACGATCAGATCCTAAAAGAGGTAGTCGGAGTAGAAATCCGGGGAAAAGATCATTTGCTGCAGCTGATGCAGGACTTTGCATACGCAAAGGCTGAATATGATCAAGTGTCAGATGCTCTTAGGATGGTAAAGCAGACAGGGTATGGCATTGCAGCGCCGGCTCTTAGCGACATGAGCCTGGATGAACCTGAAATCATCCGTCAGGGTGCAAGGTTTGGTGTCCGATTAAAGGCAGTGGCTCCTTCCATTCATATGATTAAAGTTGATGTGGAATCAGAGTTTGCTCCAATTATCGGTACAGAAAAGCAAAGTGAGGAACTGGTACGGTACTTAATGCAGGATTTTGAAGATAATCCGCTTTCTATCTGGAATTCAGATATTTTCGGACGAAGCTTGAGCTCAATCGTACGAGAAGGAATTCAAGCGAAACTATCTTTAATGCCTGAAAATGCGAGATACAAGCTGAAAGAAACGCTGGAAAGAATTATTAACGAAGGATCAGGCGGATTAATCGCGATCATTCTATAAATGTATTTGAACAGATGACCACGAAATAGGGTCATCTTTTTTGTCTTTAAAAATAGTTTTCAGTTTCATAACAAATACCTTACAAAATTTTATTTTAATAAAATTTAACTTTACATCTTTCTCTTTATATATTAGAGTCATTATCATGTTTTATATATTGTAGGATAATAATTATCACATTTCGGATTTTTTAGTAAAATAAGTATTTTATAGGAATGCTTGTTCGCCTGAAAGCATCTTCAATTATTGATTTACTTAGGTTTTATCAAGGTTTCTCCTTGCTTAGCGAAATAGGATGTGTTAATCTACTATCAGAAATTATTTTCTGCATTGGGCGATTCTTCCTAAAAACCCAATATTCATGCGGAAAATCATTGAATTCTGACCGTTAATCGTATAAGATTAGCGTGTTAACAGTAAAATGCCTATCTATCATGTATAGATTATGCATAATCTGTAAAGAAATGAAATTAACAGAACTTTTATTGCTTAACAGTCAATCTTTGGGAGGAGGTGAAAGGCATGAATAAAACAGAACTTATCAACGCGGTAGCAGAAGCTAGCGAATTGTCAAAAAAAGATGCAACGAAAGCTGTTGATGCTGTTTTCGATACACTTTTAGATGCACTTAAAAACGGTGATAAAGTACAATTGATCGGTTTTGGTAACTTTGAAGTACGTGAGCGCGCTGCCCGTAAAGGACGCAACCCACAAACTGGCGAGGAAATCGAAATCGCAGCAAGCAAAGTGCCTGCGTTCAAACCAGGTAAAGCTCTTAAAGACGCTGTAGCTGGAAAATAATGTGCTCTAACCCGTGTATGATAAAGCTAATAGTACATACACAATGAACATGGATAGCCCCTTTTAAAGGGGCTTTTCCTTTGTTTTGGCATCTTTTTGGGACTAAGAAGCGCTCAAAAGCCCGAAATGAGGTCTTCAAAAGAAGTGAATGAAGCCCAAAAACAGCAGAAAAGCAGAAACAGGGGGCCACAAAGTGCCTGAATGAGTTGTGTTAGAATATATTGTTGTTTTCCCTTATTAGACTGATTATATGGAAATCGTGCTCTTTTCTAGTAAGTTTTAAAGAAACAAGTTTTTCCTTCTTAAAAGAATTGAAAATCATAAATGTCTTAGAACTGATCCTTTTTGGAAATTCTTCCGAAAAACACACACTCAAGTCCCGCAAAGCACGTCATTTCTTTGCTTTTAAACTCTTACTTATGCTAGAATCTGTATCAAATATATTGTTTTTTAGGAGGATTTGTATGGGGCAAATCAATACAGAGCAAATCGAACAGGCGGTAAGACTCATTCTTGAAGCGATTGGCGAAGATCCAAATCGCGAAGGACTGCTGGATACTCCTAAAAGGGTTGCCAAAATGTATGCCGAAGTTTTCTCCGGCTTGAACGAAGACCCAAAAGAACATTTTAAAACCGTTTTTGGCGAAGATCACGAAGAACTAGTTTTGGTTAAAGATATTCCATTCCATTCTATGTGTGAGCATCACTTAGTCCCGTTTTTTGGGAAAGCTCATATCGCATACATCCCAAAGGGCGGAAAAGTAACGGGACTTAGCAAGCTTGCACGAGCTGTAGAGGCTGTCTGCAGAAGACCTCAGCTTCAGGAAAGAATTACATCTACCATTGCCGACAGCATAATTGACTCACTCGAGCCTCATGGCGTGATGGTTGTAGTAGAAGCAGAACATATGTGCATGACGATGCGCGGTGTGAAAAAGCCAGGCAGCAAAACAGTGACTTCTGCTGTCAGAGGCATCTTTGTTAAGGATGCGGCGGCAAGAGCTGAAGTATTATCATTCATTAAAGAATAAGGTTTTTTTCTGAAAAGTTGCTGCTTTACAGGTGTGTATAGTGTTTTCATTTTATTATAGGGTTGATTCCAAGCAACAGTACTGGATTAGAACCTGCTGCTAGACATGAACCGAGCTTATTGCGAAAAATACAATCTTACGCACAAAGCCAAGAATAAGGATTTGGGGGTGAACCTATGAAAGACAGCACGAACGATTTTTTAGTGATAAAAGCAGAAGAAGACGGAGTCAATGTCATCGGATTAACGCGCGGATCAGATACTAGATTTCATCATTCTGAAAAGCTTGATAAAGGCGAGGTTATGATTGCCCAGTTTACGGAACATACATCAGCAATCAAAATAAGAGGAAAAGCAATCATTCAAACAAGCTACGGTGAAATGGAAAGCGACTCTAGAAGATAATTTTCTGCTGATAGAGATTATGGTATAATGACTATTGTCAAACTAATAGTGTTTGTTGCTATTGCTAGCTTTTCGAAAAAATTTTCTATTTACATGGGGATTGGGTGATTTATTTGCAAGACATCTATGTACAAATGACTAAGATTAAAGAAATGTTAAACGTAAAGCTCACTCATCCATTTTTAGCAAAATATATTCCATCTCCTGTTATTGATGAAGATAAACTGCTCCTTTTCTATGCTTTGTTTGATCAGCTTGATCTTCCAAACGAAAAGAAAGAGAATTACATAATTACAGCGATGCTCGTGCAAATTGCCCTTGATACTCATGAAGAAGTATCCACTTCCGAACATTTAAAGCAGGAAGAGTTTATGCAAAGACAGCTTATTGTTCTTGCAGGAGACTACTTCAGCGGTCTGTATTACGCTTTACTATCAGAAATGCAGGACATTGGAATGATTCGAACGTTAGCAACGGCAATAAAAGAAATCAATGAACACAAAATTCGCCTGTATGAAGAGTCAGCAAGCGATTTTGATTCATTTGTAGCGAGTTTGTCTAAAGTAGAAGCAGCGCTTTTCCAGCATGTTTCAGATTATTTCCATGCTGGATTGTTTTCAAAGCTATCAACAAAATTCCTTTCTTACAAACGGCTTTCCTTAGAAAAAAACAAATACAGCACAGAATCTATATCACTAATGAGGAATTTGGAGAAAAAGAAAAAAAATGTCGGGACGCTTGAATTGACCGGCGTCTATTTGAAAGAGTTTTGCAACCGTTATTTCGACGAAACGGTCGATCTTTTAGAAAACTGTTTTCAGCAACCATCCTCCCTGCAAAAGATCCTGTTAGCAAGATTGCATTCATTCAAGTATAATCAGGACATAAGGTACACTACGTTAGCGGAAGAAGGTTTATGAAATGCAGCAATCCAAAGAAGAGAGAGTTCATTCAGTTTTTGAAAAAATATATAAAAACTACGACAAGATGAATTCAGTTATCAGCTTTCAGCGTCATATTGCATGGCGCAAAGAGACAATGAAAAGAATGAATGTCAAAAAGGGTTCATCCGCCCTTGATGTATGCTGCGGAACAGCTGACTGGACGATTGCTATGGCTGAGGCAGTAGGAGAGCAAGGAAAAGCAACAGGCCTTGATTTCAGCAATAATATGCTGAAAATTGGCAGAGAGAAAATTAAGGATTATTCCAATATTGAATTAATCCATGGAAATGCGATGGATCTCCCGTTTGCGGATAATACATTTGATTATGTAACGATTGGTTTTGGATTGCGTAATGTACCAGATTACATGACGGTGCTTAAAGAAATGCACCGTGTCGTAAAGCCAGGCGGAAAAGTTGTCTGCTTGGAGACATCCCAGCCGACAATGATCGGATTTAAACAGCTTTACTTCGGATACTTCCGGTATATTATGCCTCTTTTCGGAAAGCTATTTGCTAAAAGCTATAAAGAGTATTCATGGCTGCAGGAATCAGCCAGAGACTTCCCGGGGATGCGCGAGCTTGCACAGATGTTCAGTGAGGCAGGCTTTAAAAACGTAGAAGTTAAACCTTTTACCGGCGGGGTAGCCGCAATGCATCTCGGCAGTAAATGATTTAAAAATGCGAGTATTTAGGTGAATAGAATGAAATTTAAAATGACGTATTCGTTCTTAAATGCAGATCTTGATCTGATTGAACAGGAACTTGAAAAAACGGTAAGCTCCAATGAGCCTTTATTAAGCGAGGCAGGGCTTCACCTTCTTCAGGCAGGGGGAAAGCGTATCCGCCCTGTTTTTGTATTGCTGTCAGCAATGTTCGGCGAATATGATATTGACAAAGTGAAAAAAGTGGCCATTGCCTTGGAAATCATTCATATGGCATCTTTAGTACATGATGATGTGATCGACGATTCCGAGCTCAGACGAGGCAGACCGACAATTAAAGCGAAGTGGGATAACCGCATCGCCATGTATACAGGAGATTACTTATTTGCAAGGTCACTAGAAATCATGACGTCCTTAGAAAATATTACAGCACATCAAATTCTTTCAAAAACAATAGTTGAAGTTTCACTAGGTGAGATCGAACAGATTAAAGATAAATATGATTATGAGCAAAACTTACGTACATATTTAAGACGCATCAAACGGAAAACGGCATTATTGATTGCCGCGAGCTGTCAGCTTGGCGGAATTGCTGGCGGAGTCCCGGAATCTATACATAAAAAATTATTCCTTTTTGGCTACTATGTTGGAATGTCTTTTCAAATTACCGACGATATCCTTGATTTCACTTCAACAGAAGAAGAGCTTGGCAAACCTGTAGGCGGAGACTTGCTTCAAGGAAACATTACGCTTCCTGTGCTGTTTGCAATGGAGAACCCGGAACTGAAAAAGAAAATCAGCCAAGTAACGAGTGAAACTTCATTACCGGAAATGAATGACCTCATTGCGGCTATTGCAGGCTCTGATGCAATAGATCGCTCTATACAGATTAGTGACAGGTACCTTCAAAAAGGTTTCAGCGTTCTGAATGAATTGCCTAGAAACAAAGCAAGATCAACCTTATCCAGCATTGCAAAATATATTGGAAAAAGAAAATTTTAAATACTTCTTCATCCTGTGATTGCGAAAAAAATGAAAAAATGGTACGATTTCCATGGGTTAAGAAAACCTATACATACAATCGCGGGGTGGAGAATTGATATGGAAAAAACATTTATGATGGTTAAGCCTGATGGGGTACAGCGTCAACTAATTGGGGAAATAGTTGCCAGATTTGAAAGAAAGGGCTTACAGCTTGCTGGCGCTAAGCTTATGCAAATTTCAGCCGAATTAGCTGAGCAGCATTATGGAGAGCACAAAGGCAAGCCTTTCTTTGATGAGCTTGTTCAATTTATTACATCAGGACCAGTATTTGCAATGGTTTGGCAAGGTGAAAATGTAATTGAAATCTCACGTCAAATGATGGGCAAAACGAAACCTGCTGAGGCATTACCGGGTACAATCAGAGGAGATTTCGGTTTATTAGTAGGGAAAAACATTATTCACGGATCTGACTCACCTGAAAGTGCTGAGCGTGAAGTCAATTTGTTCTTCAATCAAGAAGAATTAGTAGAATACGATAAAGCAATCAATACTTGGATTTATTAAGTTATTTTAAGCCGGCAGAGATGCTGGCTTTTCTTGTACCTCAAAATTAAGATATGGCACATTAGAACCGCGTGTATTGTATCTCCAATCTTCAATCATGCAGCCTTTTAGAAAGGTTCATATGCAGTATAAATCCCCGTTTAAGACTTGCAAATCACATTATTTCTAAGAGTATTCAGATTTTTTCTATACTTATATCACAAGAACTATGCAATATCCGATATACTATTCATAGAGTAAGTTTGCAGTAGGAGAGTTGAAAAGCGTGGATTACATACATTTTACGAAAGATTTTAAGAGCAAAACAGGAATCGATCTCTCTTTGTATAAAGAATCACAAATGAAGAGAAGAATCACTTCCCTTTTTATGAAAAAAGGATTTGAAGATTTTCGACGGTTTTATTTGGCCCTTTGTAAGGATGAGCAGCTTCTCTATGAGCTCCTCGACCGGATTACCATCAATGTCTCAGAGTTTTATAGAAATAAAAAACGTTGGGATCTATTAGAAAGTGATTTGCTGCCGGAAATGCTTAAACGGTCAAAATCGCTTAAAATATGGAGTGCTGCATGTTCAACTGGTGAGGAGCCGTATACGATCGCCATGATACTTTCAAAATATATGCCATTGCATTCGATTAAAATTCTGGCAACAGATCTGGATGAAAATGTAATTGCCAGAGCAAAGCTGGGCATTTATCCCGAACGGAGTCTGGCAGAACTACCGGAAGATATGAAACGCAAATATTTTGAAGCAGATGGGGCAGGATATAAAATTAGTAAAGACATCATTCGGACGGTGCAATTTAAAAAGCATAATCTTTTAGCAGAACCTTTTGAAGATGGATTCGATTTAATCGTATGCAGGAATGTGCTGATATACTTTACCGAAGAGGCAAAGAACTTATTGTATCACAAGTTTTCAAAAGCGCTGAAAAAAGATGGGATTTTTTTTGTTGGAAGCACAGAGCAGATTTTTTACAGCGATCAATATAATCTGGAATCAGCAGGTACTTTTTTTTATAAGAAAAGCTAGGGACAAACTTTCTATTCAATTGTCTCTACATATGATATAGTGTTACTTAAAATAATATAGTGTTACTTAAAAGCGTTAGTGCGCTGAAGGGAGAGCTGGAGATGAGATACTTAACAGCAGGAGAATCACATGGACCGCAATTAACCGCGATAATTGAAGGAGTACCGGCGGGTCTGTCTATTACCGCAGAGGATATTAACGTTGATCTTGCGCGCAGACAAAAGGGTCATGGAAGAGGAAGAAGAATGCAGATCGAGAAGGACGAGGTTCAGATCACAAGCGGAATCCGTCATGGAAAAGCACTGGGCTCTCCAATCGCACTTGTTGTTGAAAATAATGATTGGAAACATTGGACGAAAATAATGGGCATTGAACCTTTGGAAGATGGTGAAGAAAAAGATATTAAACGTCAAATAAGCCGCCCTCGTCCTGGACATGCAGATTTAAACGGTGCTATTAAATATGGCCACAGAGATATACGCAACGTGCTCGAACGTTCTTCAGCCCGTGAAACAACGGTCAGAGTTGCGGTGGGTGCAGTAGCAAAGAAGATTTTGTCTGAGCTTGGCATCAAGGTAGCTGGCCATGTCGTTGAAATTGGATCAATAAAGGCAAAAAGCACGGAATACTCATCCATTGAAGAACTGCAGCGCATTACTGAAGAATCCCCTGTCCGCTGTTTGGATGGGGACGCAGCAGCAAAAATGATGAAAGCAATTGATGATGCAAAAAACAATGGTGATTCAATTGGCGGCGTTGTTGAAGTAATAGTAGAAGGTATGCCTGCAGGTGTTGGAAGCTACGTTCACTATGACCGCAAACTTGATTCTAAAATTGCAGGTGCAATCGTAAGCATCAATGCGTTTAAAGGTGTAGAATTTGGCATAGGCTTTGAAGCAGCCCGCAAATTTGGGAGTGAAGTCCATGATGAAATTATCTGGAGCAAGGAAAATGGCTATACACGTAAAACAAATCGTTTAGGCGGTTTTGAAGGGGGCATGTCAACAGGAATGCCAATCGTTGTAAGAGGTGTGATGAAGCCGATCCCAACGCTGTATAAGCCTTTGCAAAGTGTGGATATTGAATCCAAGGAACCATTTTCAGCAAGCATCGAGCGTTCGGACAGCTGCGCAGTGCCGGCAGCAAGTGTAGTGGCTGAAGCAGTTGTGGCTTGGGAAATCGCCAATGCATTAGTTGAGCAATTTGGGGTTGACCGCATGGACGCTATTCGGGAGCATGTTCAGGAAATGCGTGAGTACGCGAGGGAATTCTAATGAAGGATCTGCTTATAGAAACAGCTTCCGGATCATATCCGGTTTCGGTTGGGAGAAATATTATAGATACAAAGCTGTTGGGAAAAATTTCTGAACTAAAACCGTCCAGCATTCTAATTATTGCTGATGCTGCTGTTCAAACCCTTTATGGCGAGCAGCTCCTGCAAGCACTGCGAAAATCTTACAAAACGGAAGTATATGTCCTGCCAAGCGGTGAAGAGCATAAATCATTTGAAAGCTTTTACGATATTCAAACCTACGCTCTTAAACTGGGACTTGATCGAAAATCTCTCATTCTTGCTTTTGGAGGAGGAGTGATTGGCGACTTAGCTGGCTTTGTGGCTGCGACATATATGAGAGGGATTCCATTTATTCAGCTGCCGACAACGCTGCTTGCTCATGATAGTGCAGTTGGAGGAAAGGTCGCCATCAACCATCCTGAAGGGAAAAATATGATCGGTGCCTTTTATCAGCCAGCCGGTGTCATTTACGATCTTGCATTCCTTTCAACATTGCCGAGAAACGAGCTGCGTTCAGGATTTGCAGAAGTGATTAAACACGGGCTCATTGGAAATATCGATTTGTTTAAGCAGCTTGCTGCTGGAATTTATAATCTTGACGATATTGATGATGAAAAGCTTCAGCACATGATTATTGAGGGTATTCGTGTAAAAGCGGCAGTCGTAAAAGAGGATGAAAAGGAAACGGGTGTCAGAGCACACCTGAATTTTGGGCATACTCTTGGTCATGCGATTGAAGCGGAAGCAGGCTATGGGAAAATCAGTCATGGTGACGGGGTCGCAATTGGAATGCTATTTGCCATTTGGCTTAGCGAGAAGGTAAATAAAAAAGACCTCCACTACGAAAAAATCAAAAAATGGTTCAAAGGATTAGGTTTTCCTATTGGAGTACCAAATTCACTACCTACTGAATCCTTAATAATCAGAATGCTGAAAGATAAAAAATCTCACTCAGGCACGATTACAATGGTGTTATTAAATGCTATAGGAGAAGCAGGAACTTCTTCATTCGAAAGCGATCAATTAAGATCCTTACTAGAAAAATGGAGACAGGAGGGATCAGATTGATTCGTGCAATCAGAGGAGCAGCAACAGTTGATCAAAACGATGAACAACAAATCATCAAAGCAACTGAAGTCCTAGTTCTTGAAATGATCGAAAAAAACAGCGTCTATCCAGAAGAGGTCGTTTCTGTCCTTCTCTCTATGACGGCAGATTTAGATGCTGTATTTCCAGCAAAAGCGTTACGCAACTTTGAAGGATGGGAATATGTACCGGTTATGTGCATGCAGGAAATTCCTGTAGCAGGCAGCCTTGAAAAATGCATCAGAGTCATGATGACGGTGCAGACTTCTTTAAACCAAAGGGAAGTAATGCATGTTTATCAAGGTCAGGCTGTCGTTCTAAGACCTGATTTGACAGGGAAAGATTGAAATCAGTGAAGCGAGGGAGTTTTCCCTTGCTTTTTTTGTGTGTATGTTTTGCGTATATCTCATCACCCGACATGAAACTTTTTCCATTTTCATTCGTATTTCTATTAGAACAATACATAATGAAAGAGAGGTAATTAGAATGATAGAAACGATACCAGAACCCCAGAGACAAATTTCACCTTATGCCATACAAGTATGGCGGATTTCATCCATCATTTCTCATATTGTGACAATCATTATTTTCGTTGCGATAATCTTTATGCAGCAGCATTTTGACTGGTATGGATGGATTGGACATGCAAGCTATGTGCTGCTTGCAATTACAGCGCTTCATTCCATCTATGGCATCTTTTATTATCCTGCCCTTATGCAGCGGACGTGGAGATATGAAGTCGACGCTGAACATATCCATCTGAAGCATGGTGCACTGGAAAAAACACATACCATTATACCAATGACAAAGGTTCAATATGTTAATACCAATCAAGGGGTGATTCTGCGAAAATATGGACTTGCAACGATTACAATCGGAACTACTGCATCTTCACATGAAATACCGGCTATTTTAGAAGAAGAAGCAGAAATGCTAAGATCACAAATTGCAATTTTTGCTAAGGTTACTGGGAGCGAATAAGGATGAGAGAGACTGAAATGATGACAAATGAATCGTGTTTAAAACCGCATCGTCTCCATCCCTTGTGGATCTTATTTTCGATTGGCCATATGATAAAAGACTTTATTATTCCTATCGTCCTGATTTTAGTCGTCAACGCCAAGTCTGATTCACTCATCATGACAGCCGGAAGATATGGAGTTGCCATCTTACTTGTTTACCGAATCATCTCTATCCTGTTTGAATGGTGGAATTTCAGCTATTCTTTGAGTGAAGATGAGCTGAAAATTAAAGAAGGCCGGTTTGTAAGGCAAAAACGATTTATTCCGCTTGAACGCATTCAAGGTGTTCAGCAGGATTCACCTTTTCTGCACCGCGTGTTCCGCTTGACATCCTTGACGATAGACACGGCTGCAAGTGCTGAGGATTCATCGGTCAAATTGAAATGCATCAGCCAGTCTGAAGCAGAACGAATTCAGGAGTATCTTGCAGGGGAAAAACACGAGCAATCTGAAGACGAAGATGTTGGAGTAAGAGAAGAAGATGAACGGAAGCTACTGAAAAAGGAGCATTACTCTATAACAAGAAAAGAAATCATCTTTGCTTCCCTGACATCATTAAGTTTTGTCGCATTTTTGCCGGTATTATCAGGAATATATTCCAATATCGATGATTTTTTCTCAATCTGGAATACAGCAGAACAAGTGCTGACATTTCTTGAGCAGACTTGGCTATTCCTTGTCATTACGATTTTCATTTTGCTTGTTATTTCAATTCTCTTTGGCATCACGATTACCTATTTGCGGTACGGAAATTTTACAGTTTCAGCAGATGAGAATCGCCTCTACATTCATAAAGGAGTTTTAAGTCATTCCGAATGGATGATTGCCAAACAAAGAATACAGGGTATCAGCATGAAACAATCCTTTTTCCGCCGCTGGTTTGGAATTGTAAGAGCAGACCTGATATGCGCGGGTGCAAACGGGGATGAAAAAATAGAGTCCAACACGCTGTTCCCTTTTATTGCAGAAAAACGTGCAATTCAGCTCATGCCAGAGTTGCTGCCGGATTTCATTATTAAAAATGAAATGAACCCATTGCCTAAAATAGCACTTTGGATCAAGCTGATCCGTCCGAGCTACTTTTGGATCATTGGTACAGCAGTGCTGCTGTATTTTTGGCCAGATAAATGGTATATCTTAATTGGACTTTTTGTGCTGATTACCGTTCATCGAATCCTTGAATATGTAAACAGCGCCTATCTTCTGGATAGTACGTTTATTCAAATGAGAACGGGATCCTTTTCCTCAGACTTTTTTATTACGAAAAAGAGTAAAATTGAACAAGTCATTGTGACCGAATCATGGCTGCAGCGAAAAGCTGGATTGGCTGCTGTAAAAATCATCACCCGCGGTACACCAATGCATGAGGCTGAAATTCGGGATCTCCCAAAAAAAGAAGCAGTGCGCATTTATTTGTGGTACGCCAATCAAAATTCCTAAGGGCATTTATCGTTGACATACGGAAGCGGGTGTATTAACATAGTCCACAAGAATAGAAATTAGAAGAGAGCTTCTAATATGTTCCAGTGCGTTAGCCGAGAATAGAGTTCAGAAAGTCAGAGCAGTTTTAAATAGTTTTTAGTTGAGCATGAGTTTAGGGTAGCTGAGAATGAGTGAGTTTAGCTGAGGTCTTTTATATTTCGTTACGGTAAAGACTACCCAAAAACAGAGATTCATTGTTTTTGGGTTTTTTTATTTCATCCGTAGCTTTTCCGCATAAAACCTCCTAAATACTTATTCTCCATATTGATGGAGGAGTGAGTACTTTATGGTTCATACCGATTTTGCCTCATTTAATCATGATAGTTTAAGCTATCAAACAATTCCTGTTATTAAGTCATTTCAAGTTGACACATTTACGCCGATCCAGCTATTTAAAGTATTTGAAGATGAAGCGGTTTATTTATTGGAAAGCAAAGACGAGGAATCATCATGGTCACGCTATTCCTTTATTGGATTAAATCCCTTCCTGTTCATTGAAGAAGAGAATGATCGTTTTTATGTAAGGTCTAAGCAGAGAACGACCATTTATGAATCCTCGTCTCTGAAAGATATCTTTCTCTGGATGGACGGCTATTTAAAAGTAAAGCTTCCAGATCTTGATATCCCTTTTACAGGAGGGGCTGTCGGCTATTTAGGCTATGATTCTGTCACGATGTTTGAACGCGTTCAAAAGCATGCGAATCAAGATTTGAACTTTAAAAAGTGTTTATTATTTGTTTGTCACACGATGATTGCATTTGATCATATTGATAAAACTCTTTCCTTTATTCACTATGAACGGCTGTCAGGAAACGAATCTGTAGCAGGCAAACGAGCAGTTTATGAAATTGCAGAAGCGAAAATCAATCAGCTCATCTCGCAATTAACCGAGAAACGGGAATTCAATGATTTGATGCTGGCACCGATGGATCAAGCATCCGTTTCATTTGAAGGAGTCAGCTCTAATTTTGGGAAAAATGAATTTCTGGGTGCTGTAGAAAAAATAAAAGAATATATCAGAGCCGGGGATATCTTTCAAGGGGTACTTTCCCAAAGGTTTGAAATCCCGATTACAGCTAAGGGTTTTGATTTGTACCGAATGCTCAGAGTGGTGAATCCATCTCCTTATATGTTTTATATCAAATTTGATGAAACAGAGCTGATTGGCAGTTCTCCTGAGAGATTGATATACGTACAGGACGGTTATTTGGAAATCCATCCGATTGCCGGCACAAGAAAACGAGGAAAGACGGAAGAAGAGGATTTGCAGCTTGAACAAGATCTTCGAAATGATGAAAAAGAAAAAGCAGAGCATTATATGCTTGTTGATCTTGCACGAAATGATATTGGCAGAGTAGCTGATTATGGCACGGTTCAAACCCCTGTATTAATGGAACTTGGCCTCTTTTCACATGTGATGCATTTAATTTCAAAAGTGACAGGTCAATTAAGAAGCGACACCCATCCTATAGATGCATTGCTTTCTTCATTTCCGGCAGGAACTGTATCAGGTGCGCCAAAAGTAAGGGCAATGCAGATTTTGCAGGAGCTTGAGCCAACTGCAAGAAATGCATATGCGGGCTGTATTGCTTATATCGGATTTGATGGAAATATTGATTCCTGCATTACCATCCGGACAATTGCATTACAGGGCGGAAAGGCATATGTACAGGCAGGCGCAGGAATCGTAGCAGATTCAAAGCCTGAGCTGGAATGGAAAGAAACTAGAAATAAAGCGAGTGCCTTAATAAAAACGATTGAACTAACCGAAAAAGTATTTGGGAAACAGGAGGCGGCTTTTAATGAAAACATTGCTCGGTAAATGCATAGAAGGTCATACGCTATCTGAGGCAGAAGCGATGACTGCCATGAATCAAGTGATGGAAGGAAAGGCCACTTCCAGCCAAATTGCAAGCTTCATTTCGATTCTCAGATTCCGGGGCGAAACCGTTGAAGAGCTTGTCGGCTTTGCAAAAGCAATGAAGCAGCACATGACACAAATTGAGTATGCGGATGATCTCATTGATACGTGCGGAACAGGAGGAGACGGGGCATCAACATTCAATATTTCGACTGCTTCTGCGATTCTTGCTTCTTCTCTTCAAGTAAAAGTAGCAAAGCATGGAAATCGGGCGATCTCATCTAAAAGCGGGAGTGCAGATGTACTGGAACAGCTTGGCATTTCAATTCAGACAACACCTGAAGAGGCCAAACTTGCTTTGCAGCATTTTGATATGAGTTTTCTTTTTGCACCACTCTATCACTCATCAATGAAACATGCGGTGAGCCCGAGACAGGAAATCGGATTCAGGACTGTTTTTAATTTACTCGGACCTTTAGCGAATCCAGCGAATGCAAAACGTCAGGTAATGGGCGTCTTTTCTACAGAATATGCAGAGAAAATTGCGTATGCCATGAGGGAGCTTGGTTCAGAGCATGTACTGCTGGTGACAGGCAGAGACGGTCTTGATGAATGCAGCATAACGGATGTTACAGATATTGTGGAATTGAAAAATGGCAAGATTGACCGCTATGAAATTACGCCTGAAGAAATGGGACTTAGCAGAGGGAAATTGAAAGATATTCAAGTTGAAAGTCCTAAGGCAAGCGCAAATCTTATTCTAGATGTTTTTCAAGGGAATCGCAAAGGTGCTGCTGCAGATATTGTCGCATTAAACGCTGGTGCTGCGCTGTACGTGGCTGGAAAGGCAGATTCTCTTAAAAACGGTGTGAAACTATCGCTTGAAGCCATTCATAATGGAACCGCCATTCACCAGCTTACTCGTCTTCAGAGAAAGAAGGAGGAGCAATATGCTTACTAAGATTCTTGAAAAAAAACGAGAAGAAATCAGCACGCTCATTATTCCAGAGAGAGCACAGGTCTCGAACCGCTCTTTTTATAAAGCTTTAAAGCATTCAATCCGAAAGCCTGCATTAATTGCAGAAGTGAAAAAAGCCTCTCCATCTAAAGGTGTTATAAAGGAATCCTTTCATCCAGTTGAAATTGCGAAAGCATATGAAGCGGGAAAAGCGGATTGTCTTTCTGTTTTGACGGATGAAAGCTTTTTTCAAGGACATCGTGATTTTATTGCAGAAATAAAAAAGAATGTAAGTCTGCCTGTTTTAAGGAAGGACTTCATTATTGATCATAAGCAAGTGGAAGAATCAAAAAACATTGGAGCAGATGCCATCCTCTTAATCGGTGAAGCTCTTGAGCCAAGGAAGCTGCATGAACTCTATCTGCATGCATATGAACTGGATATGGATGTTTTAGTAGAAGTGCATTCTTTACTTGTTTTAGAAAAGCTTTTACCTGAATTCATTCCTAATATATTAGGTGTCAATAATCGAGATCTATCTACCTTTCAAACCGATCTGCATCAAATGAAGGAAATCAGCAAATTTGTTCCTGAAGAAACATTGCTTGTTAGTGAAAGCGGCATTTTTACGTTTGAAGATGTAAATACGGTGAAAAAATATGGCGCAAATGCTATCTTAGTCGGGGAATCTCTTATGCGGCAGGAAGATCAGGCGCTGGCAATCAAAGTTTTATATGGAGAACAAAATGACTAAGCCGCTAATCAAGCTTTGCGGCAACAGATCCCTGAAAGATTTGCAGATCACCAGTCAATCCAACGCAGACTATCTTGGATTCATATTTGCCAAAAGCAAACGCAGAGTTGAACCAAACCAAGTAAAAGAGTGGCTTAAAGAAGTGGATATTAATGATAAACAGCTGGTTGCGATATTTGTGAATGCTAAGCTTAAAGAGCTCGAAAACGTAATGAATGAACTGCCAATAGACGTCATCCAATGTCATGGCACAGAGAGTGTCAATGAAACAGCTGAAATAAAAACTCTTTTTAATAAAACGGTTTGGAAAGCATTGCCCCATTTTGAGGGGACGTTGTCAGCTATGAGAGCTTTTAAGGATACAGCCGATGGATTTGTCATAGATTCCAAGGTTAAAGATGCATTCGGAGGGACAGGTCAAACCTTTGATTGGTCGAGAGTTCCGCTTTACTCGAATGCAGCAAAGAAAATGAACAAAACTCTTTTCATTGCAGGAGGCATTCAGCCGGACAATGTTGTTGAATTGCTTGGGCATAACCCGGAGGGAATCGATATCTCGAGCGGAATTGAACAAAACGAGAAAAAAGATAAGGCGCTTTTGGATAGATTAGAAGAAAGGGTGAATCAGCATGTATTTATTTCCAGATGAAAATGGCAGATTCGGAGATTTTGGAGGAAAATTTGTACCTGAAACCTTAATGCAGCCGCTGGCTGAGCTTGAAACAGCTTTTGCAGAAGCAATGGATGATCCAGAATTTATGAACGAGTATTATAGACTGCTGGTTGAATATTCCGGCAGACCTACAACATTGACATTCGCCGAAAACATTACGAAAAAACTTGGCGGAGCGAAGATCTATTTAAAACGTGAAGATCTTAATCACACAGGAGCCCATAAAATTAACAATGCAATTGGTCAAGCCCTGCTTGCGCGCAAGATGGGAAAAACAAAGATTATTGCTGAGACAGGTGCAGGGCAGCATGGAGTAGCAGCAGCAACAGTTGCTGCTAAGTTCGGCTTGGAATGCAAAGTATTCATGGGTGAGGAGGATGTGAACAGACAGCAGCTTAACGTCTTTCGAATGAAACTCCTTGGAGCGGAAGTGATTCCTGTTCACAGCGGCAATAAAACGCTGAAAGATGCTACTAATGAAGCGATCAGGTACTGGGTTCAGCATTGTGAAGACCATTTCTATATGATTGGCTCTGTAGTCGGCCCGCATCCTTATCCATTAATGGTTAGAGAGTTTCAAAGAGTTATAGGGGACGAAGCAAAGCAGCAGCTGGAAGAACGGCTGAACTGTTTGCCCGATAAAGTAGTCGCATGTGTAGGCGGAGGCAGCAATGCAATCGGCATGTTTGCGGCTTTTATTGAAGAGGATGTAGAGCTGGTAGGAGTTGAGGCAGCGGGAAAAGGTGTTGACACACCTCTGCATGCTGCAACGATTACGAAAGGCACAAAAGGCGTTATACATGGCTCGCTGACGTATCTTCTGCAAGACGAATACGGCCAGATTATTGAACCGTATTCCATTTCAGCCGGTCTTGATTATCCCGGAATCGGACCAGAGCATGCCCATTTAGCAAACAGCGGCAGAGTGAAATATGAGAGCGTAACGGATGATGAAGCATTAGAAGCGCTGACCGTTTTAGCGAAGGAAGAGGGAATCCTTGCGGCAATTGAAACAGCTCATGCTCTGGCAAAAGCATTCGAGCTTGCCAAGCAAATGAATCCTGAAGAAACACTGCTCATTTGTTTATCAGGACGCGGGGATAAAGATGTTCATACACTGATGGATTCTCTTGAAGGGAGCGATAAGAATGCAAGCATACTTGCAGAATCAGCTGCAGCAAAATAAGAAATTGTTCATTCCTTTTATTACAGCAGGAGACCCGAGCGGAGATGCTACAATCGAGCTGGCCCTTTCTCTCCAGAAGAAAGGGGCAACTGCCATTGAGCTTGGCATTCCTTATTCAGATCCTCTTGCGGACGGACCAGTTATCCAGCGTGCGTCACAAAGATCACTCTCTGAAGGAATGAATATCGTAAAAGCAATGGAGCTTGTTCCTTCAATGCGTGAAAGAGGTCTAACTATTCCAATAATTCTTTTTACGTATTATAATCCTGTGTTACAATTAGGGAAAGAATCCTTTTTTGCTTTAGCGGAGAAAAACACAATTGACGGACTGCTTATTCCAGATCTTCCTTTTGAAGAAAGTGCAGACTTAAGAGAGTCATGCAAGCAGCGTGGGGTTACATTTATATCCATGGTTGCTCCTACATCATCACAGCGTCTCAAGAAAATCGTATCAAGTGCTGAAGGCTTCTTATACTGCGTTTCCTCATTAGGTGTCACAGGTTCAAGGAAGACATTTGATAAACGCATCTTTGATTTTCTAAGCGACGTGAAACGAGAAGCTTCAGTGCCTGTCGTTGTCGGTTTTGGTGTTTCTTCAAAGGAGCATGTTGACGAACTGACAAGGGTATGTGATGGAGTTGTTGTAGGCAGCGCCCTTATTGAAGAGGTTGAGAGATTAGCTTTAAGATTGAAAGATCCAGATTCAATGAGAACTGCTCTTTTGGAATTTGAAGAAAAAGCCGCTTCTTTTGTTTCAGATGCTAAAGTGAACATAGGATGAAATGTGCAGATAAGCGGAGCACTCCGCTTTTATAACAGGAGAGGTGTCCATCGTGCAGATTAAAGACCAGCTTACTAATTTAAAGCCTTACCAGCCAGGAAAGCCAATCGAAGAAGTGAAAAGAGAATACAGCTTAACACACATCGTGAAACTGGCTTCCAATGAAAATCCTTACGGCAGCTCTGAAAAGGCAAAAAAAGCCATTCAGGATGAGTTAAATCAATTGGCCATTTATCCTGATGGATACAGTGCACTGCTTCGCCAAAAACTTGCTACCTTTTTAAAAGTAGAAGAAAACGAGATTATTTTCGGAAACGGTTCAGACGAAATTGTGCAGATTATTTGCCGTGCTTTTTTGAAAAAAGGCACAAATACTGTCATGGCGACACCGACCTTTCCTCAATACCGGCACAATGCAATTATTGAAGGTGCAGAAATAAAGGAAATTCCATTGATTAATGGAGAACATGATCTTAATGCAATGCTTGATGCCATTGATGAGCAAACAAAAGTGATTTGGCTATGTTCGCCAAATAATCCAACAGGGACTTATATTAATGAGGAATCTCTGCATGATTTTATGAAAAAGGTGCCTGGACATGTGCTTGTTATTCTTGATGAAGCGTACTATGAATATGTCACAGCTTCAGATTTCCCAGAAACATTGCCGTTAATTAAAAAGTATAAAAACGTCATGATACTGCGGACTTTTTCAAAAGCATACGGACTTGCAGCTCTGCGTGTAGGGTATGGAATCGCAAATAATGAATTAATCAGAAGCATTGAACCGGCAAGAGAGCCGTTTAACACAAATCGTTTAGGACAAACCGCCGCACTTCATGCATTAGATGATCAGGATTTCATTAAAAAATGTGCAGAAAAAAATAAACAGGGTCTTGAGCAATTTTATCAATTCAGCAAAGACAATGGTTTAAGCTACTATCCTTCAGAAGGAAACTTTATTCTGATTGATTTTAACCGTGATGCAGATGAAGTGTTTCAGGCCCTCTTAGAAAAAGGCTATATCGTCCGTTCGGGAAAAGCACTCGGTTTTCCGACATCAATTCGTATTACGGTTGGAACGAAAGAACAAAACGAAGAAATTCTGCAAATACTATCAGAGCTGATTTCATAAAATCTGTTTTCGCATAGATTGTGTTTTTCGTAAAAAGACCCATTCACGTGCTCTTTCCTAATAAAATCGCGTGAATTTGCCCTGAATAACAATAAATCGCACGAATAAAAGAAGAGGTGATGCCCATCACCTCTTTCTTCATACATAATTGCGCAGCTAAAGGTGATGAGAATGGAACATAAAGTCGAAAAAATTCATCTGCTCGGGCTAGGATTAATTGGCGGTTCAATAGCCCTTGCAATCAAGCAAGAGTTTCCTGATTCAACAATAGTCGGGTATGATATAAATCAGAGCCAGGCTGAGATTGCAAAGACTCTGACAGTAATTGATGAAATAGCCTTGCATCAATTTGCCGGCATCGAATCGGCGGATGTGATCATCCTTGCCACTCCAGTGGAACAGACTCTTTCCATTATTCAGTCTTTAAGCAAACTTTCTTTAAAAGAAAGTGTCATCATAACGGATGTGGGCAGCACAAAACAAAAGATTATCGAATACGCTACAAAGGCTTTCGGAAGAGCCGTGCAGTTTATTGGCGGCCACCCAATGGCCGGATCGCATAAATCAGGCGTCATTGCTGCAAAGGCCCATCTCTTTGAAAATGCATTTTATATACTGACTCCAACAGACCACACGTCTCAGAAATCTCTTATGCTTCTGAAAAATGTACTGAAAGGAACAAAAGCTCATTTTGTTGAAATGACGCCGGGCGAGCATGACGGAGTGACAGGGGTCATCAGTCATTTTCCTCATATCGTCGCTGCGAGTCTTGTTCATCAAGCAGGCAGATTTGAAGGAAGTCATCCTGTCATTAAACGATTGGCAGCTGGCGGATTTAGAGACATTACCCGGATTGCATCAAGCAGTCCTGCGATGTGGAGGGATATTCTGCTGCACAATAGAGAAAAGCTGATTGCCCTTTTTGATGACTGGCAAAACGAAATGAATCATGTAAAAGAGCTAGTTCATGGACTTGATGGAGATGCTTTATTTGCTTATTTTCAGGAGGCTAAGGATTTTAGAGACGGCCTTCCTGAACGGGAGAAAGGCGCAATTCCATCCTTTTACGATTTATACGTCGATGTTCCCGACTATCCCGGGGTGATTTCTGAAATTACAGGGTACTTGGCAATGGAGGAAATAAGCATTACAAACATCCGGATTATTGAAACGCGCGAGGAAATATATGGAGTGTTAAGGCTCAGCTTTCAAACGGATGTTGATCGTGAAAGAGCGCAAAAATGCATTGAAAAATATACAGATTACAAAACATTTTTTAGTTAATGAGGTGATTCGTTATGTCAATTGAAAAAAAACTGCGGAGAGCAAAGAGTTTAAAAGGTGAAATTGCCATACCAGGTGATAAATCAATTTCTCATAGAGCCGTCATGTTTGGTGCTCTTGCTCACGGTGAAACTGAGATTGAGAATTTCCTTGCAGGGGCAGATTGCTTATCAACAATTGCCTGTTTTAGACAAATGGGCGTTGACATTGAGCAAAATGGAACAAAGGTGAGGGTTTCCGGAAAAGGAATAGATGCACTCATAGAACCAGAGGGCATATTGGATGTCGGCAATTCGGGAACAACGACCCGTCTCATGCTTGGGATCCTTGCAGGGCGAACGTTTCATGCCTGCATCATTGGTGATGAGTCCATTGCGAAAAGACCGATGACACGTGTAACGAACCCTTTAAAAAATATGGGTGCATCGATTGATGGAAGACAAGATGGAAATTTTACGCCAATTTCTATTCGGGGCGGTAAGCTTAAAGGGATAGAGTACCAATCACCTGTAGCCAGTGCCCAAGTCAAGTCAGCTATCCTTCTTGCAGGCCTGCAGGCTCATAATGAAAAAACAAAAGTAACAGAGCCTCATAAATCAAGAGATCATACGGAAAGAATGCTAAGAGCCTTTGGCGCAGAAGTAAAGGAAGAGGGTTTATCGGTAGAAATTACCGGAGGACAGTCCCTTAAGGCGGCATCCATTCAAGTGCCTGGAGATATTTCTTCTGCTGCTTTCTTTTTAGTAGCTGGCGCCATCGTGCCAGACAGTACAATCACATTAAAAAATGTAGGAATTAATCCAACTAGAATTGGCATCATTGAAGTCCTTACGAAAATGGGGGCAAAGTTAACAATCGAGGAAAAAGGCACACATGCCCACGAGCCGGCTGCTGATTTGACGATTTCAACATCCGAATTAAAAGGAACAACTATTTCTGGTGATTTGATTCCTCGTTTAATTGATGAAATTCCTGTCATTGCCCTGCTTGCGACACAAGCTGAAGGAGATACCATTATTAAGGATGCAAGTGAATTAAAAGTGAAAGAAACAAACCGTATTGATACCGTTGTACAAGAGCTCAACAAGCTTGGTGCCGTGATTGAACCAACTGATGATGGTATGATCATCCGCGGGAAACAGACTTTAACATCTTCAGCATCTGTATCAAGCCATGGTGATCACCGAATCGGAATGATGCTCGCAATAGCAGCTTTAATTGCAAAAGGAGATGTTTCACTTTCGGGACATGAAGCGATAGATGTATCTTATCCTCAATTCTTTGAGCATTTGGATCAGCTCGCTGTAAAGTAAGATAAAACCTTTCGGGACATGGTCCCGAAAGGTTTTTTAAAGAGATAAGAGAAAGTATAAAGTTTTGCGCATTGATGTCCAGCGCAAGCGCCTAACTCCTCGGTCAGAACGAATCTGCCAGTAAAGTCAAAACCGGACTTTTCTGTCAGCTCCTTTTCTGCCTGTCGTGACCCTGGCGCTTGCGCTTTTCATATAATTGTCATAACCAGCCCGAACTCATCATAGCTTGTCTTAAGAAGAATCGAAGGGTGGGATGATAGTCTTTGGCGTATATCATTGAAGATGCGAATGTCTTAAAAAACAATGGTTTTGAAAAAAGCTCTCTGCTGATTCGGAATAACAGAATTGATTATATAAGTCCTTCATTAAAACGGATGAAATCTATGAAAATGAATGCAGGGTCCTATGTGCTGACACCTGGACACGTGATGCTTGATTTCTCTCTTGAAGGTGCATTTTCTGATATTAAAAGAATCTTTATGGAAAAACTGATTGTAAAAGGCTGTACGACCGTGATTGCAGTTGCTTCAGCAGAATATGAACGGGATCTTCCAGAAGCGATTCGAAAAAAGAAACAAATCATGATTAATTCTCCTATCGATTACTGCATCGGTGTAAAAGTTCCGCTGAAAAAACTGACCCCATCATTGCTCATAAACTGCAAAAAAAATAAAATCCCGCTGCTTGTTATCGAGATCAACGCAGAAGATTCCATTGCCGATTTCCCATGGGAATGGATCAGAAACAGCATTTATGGTTTTCCAATGACGTTACTGCCGCTTTGGAGAGAGCATGCTTCTCTAAATAAAAAGAAAATGCAATTCATACAATTGATGAAGAAACACCGAATTTCAGCAGAACTGGAGTGTCCAATGGAGCATGTCCAGATTGAAAAACCGCTCTTAATGAAAATTGGCATTTACCCAGAAAAAGGAGATATCCGCATCGGCGGCGAAGTTGATTATAACCTGTATGGGCTAAATGAGTTCAATTCAGTTGAAGAAAAGTTCTCTGGAGGGTATCATATTCATATTCCTGAATTTACGATTCATAAAGGACAGCTGATCAAAGTTGGTCAGAAAATTTGCTTAAAACCAGGATTTGGAGAATATTGTGAAATTGCCATGTCTGGCAGGTTTGCTGCAAATGCTGTCCCATAAGGAGTTCCCCTGAAAGTTTATAACTATAAAATTTTGCGCATTGGTGTCCAGTTCCAGCGCCTGACAACCCGGTCAAAGCGGTGCTGCCGATGAAGTCAAACCGGGACTTCAGCGTCAACCCCAATTATGCCTGCCGGAGGAATAAAGGTGCTTGCGCTTTTCTTAGAAAGGGCGTTACAAGTTGAAAAATTCATTAGCTGAAGCAATAGAATTAGTTGAGTCAGGACAAGCAGAAGAAGGCTTGAAAAAACTGACAGCGATCGAAAAGACTCTGCATGATGAGGAGAAATTTCTGCTTGCGGAAAAATACTATCAGTGGGGCAATACAGAACAAGCGCTGAATATTATGGAAGACATGCAGCTGCTGTATCCGGAAGAATCTGAGATTACGGTGTTTTTAGCAGAACTCTATATTGATATGGATGAGGAAGAAAAGGCACTTGAACTTTTAAACACAATTCCTGAAACAGATTCTTCTTATGTGCAGGCACTAATCTTATCTGCAGATTTGTATCAAATGCAGGGGCTTAACGAAGTAAGCGAGCAAAAGCTGCTTGCTGCAAAAAAAATAGTGCCGAAAGAACCTGTAATTGACTTTGCTTTAGGTGAACTTTATTTTCATCAAGGTCACTACCATAGAGCCATTCCCTATTTTAAAGATGTGTTAAAAGAGCATGCGGTGATAACGGGAGTCAATGTCTATCAAAGGCTGGCAGAATCAATCAGTGCCTCCGGCGAATTTGAAGAAGCTCTTCCGTATTATGAGAAAGCAGTAGAAGAACAAGTGGATCTGCATACCCTATTCGGATATGGATTCACGGCATTGCAGGCTAATTATACAAAAACAGCCATCGATCAGTTTATTAAATTAAAAGAGCTCGATCATGAATATACATCTCTTTACTTATATTTAGCAAAAGCATACGAAGAAGAAGGCATGCTGCAAGAAAGTCTGCAAACAGTAAAAGATGGGCTGAAGGTAGATGAATATAATAAAGAACTTTTCGTCTACGGCGGGAAAGTAGCCTTGAAAAACAATGAACCGCATGAAGCTGTAAAATTGCTTCGTGAAGCAATTGCGATTGATCCAGGCCATGTTGAGGCAACAATAACACTGACAAATATTTACATGCAGGAACAAAAATTTGAAGACGTGATTGATTGTCTGAAGGAAGTGATGAGGTACGGAGAGGAAGATCCGGAATACGACCGGAAATTAGCCCGGGCTTATCATGAAACGGAGCAATATTCAGATGCATTAAACCATTACCAGCGCGCATATAATTTCTTCAAGGAAGAACCAGATTTTCTTATGGAGTATGGCTATTACTTGTTAGAAGATGGAAATCGCGCTGCTGCTCAGGAAATGTTCCGTCAAGCTTTGAAGTACGATCCGGCGAATGTCGAAATCGAAGAGATTTTGATGCAATTAGAGGATGATTTTTAACTCGCAAACAGAAGGATTTCACCTAAGATCTGTTGAACTTTAAAAGATAAGAATCTACAGTTAGCAGAGGAGGGAAATGCATATGATGGCCCCTGTATCTGTCATTGAGAAGAAGGATTTTATCAGGTGGTTCTTAAATCATTATCAGTTGAAGAGACGAGAGTGTGTTTGGATTTTGAATTACTTAATGAGTCACGATACGCTGATGGAAAAAGTGCATTTCGTCGAGCAGGCTCAGTATTGTCCGCGTGGGATTATCATGTCAACGCATTGTGTAGAGGAAGTGCCATTTCGTTTTTACAAAGAAAATGTCATGACAACGGATGCAGAAAAATCGTTTCATGATATTCGGTTAAATAAAGACGAGGATCTGTTCATTCAGCTTAACTTCCGTTCGGCCTACCAGTCGCCGAATTACGCAGCCGTGCTTGAAGCAAATCCATTTATGCCAAAACACTTGAACATCAATGAAAAAGACCGTGTTATCGCTGAAAGAATTTTGGAAGAATCCATTCAGACTTTCCAAAAAGAAAAGCTGCTGCAAATGATTGATGACGCGCTTGACCGACAAGATAAAGAAGCATTTGCAAGTTTAACAGAAAAACTGAAATGCTTGAATAAGTGAGAACCTCCTGAGAGAAGAGGTTCTTTTTTTTATTAAACTGATCATACTGTGTTTTATACTGATAAAATCTTAGTTTAGACCGATAAAACCAGGAATTAGACCGATAAAACCAGGAATTAGACTGATAAAACCTGAAAGTAATGGTAAATCTCTAAGTTAGATAGTGAGGATTACTACTAAATAAATTTTTCTGAATTTTCAATTGATTTTTCGGTCAGAACATGACAAAATATGATTGTTATATGTAACCGTTTACATATATGGCAATTTTTTTTTAATTGCCAGTTTGTGCAAACGATTTCACAAACAAGCATAAGGGGGAAAAGGGATGAGGAGAAGTCAAAAGAAATGGACAGCGATGTTTCTTATATGGCTGTTGTTATTCAGCGGGATGACCAATACTTGGCCTGTCATTTCTGAAGCAGCAGAAACAGGGATAACAGTTGATGGAAGCAAAGAAGACTGGAAAGAAACTCAATCTCTTTCTTCTTCTGCGGCCGCGGGCTATGAAGGATTTCAGCTTGGGGATGTCTACCTGAAAAATGACAGTCAGTACTTATATTATTGGGTTGATGCTAAGAATATCCCGAATTGGGGAGACAATGGGATGTATCTCAATCTCGCACTCAACGTAAATGACATTGATTCAAAAGTGGAAGAAAATCCATGGGGAGCTCCGTTTCATTTTGGAGGCATGGATGAAAAACCGCAGTTTCATATTGTTTCAAGAATCAAAAATGATAATGAAATGAACGGAGCTGCTCTTTACAGTTCAAGTGATTTAAGTATACCTATACTTTCAACGTGGGACGGCGCAAAGGCTGCAGAGTTTGCTGTTGACCGGACACAAGGGTTTGAAGGTAAAATTCCTTTGAGCGAACTTGGATTAAAAAATGATGACACGCTAAAAGCAATTGCCGTTTTGAGCGGAAATAATGCTGCTGAACATGGCGCTTTTGACGTTAGTCCAGAAGCAGACGGAAATGCCACAGCGAAATCATGGAATGAAAAAGACAATCCTAATGTTCAATCTGCATACAGCAGTGAATATAAAGTCAGCGGGATCGATCAGGCAGCAAAACTCAACCTGATCTCATCATCTCCTGCTAATGGAGAAAAAAATGTTAAGACCGCTTCTCCTATTACTCTTACTTATAATGAATCGGTTCAGCTGGCACAGCCAGATTTGATCGAGCTTAAAGACAGCGAAGGACAAGCTGTTAAATCGGAGATAAAGGCAAATGGAACTCAAGTAACGGTTAAGCCTGAAGCACTGCAAACAGCTAAATCGTATATACTGTCGGTTCCTAAGCAAGCCATTTTAGGCGAGGTTTCTAAAACTTCCTTGGATAAGGACCTTTCCGTTTCCTTTGAAACAAATAGTGAATCACTCTATACATTCAAAATCAATTACTTCCGTTTTGACGGCAAACAAAATGAATGGGATATGTGGATTTGGGAAGATGGAAAAGACGGCAAGGAATATGATTTTAATGGGACAGCTGATGGATTTGCCTCTGCATCTCAAGAATTCTCATCTTCTAAAATCAATATCATTACCCGTCCTGGAAGCTGGGCCGGTCAGGAAATGCAGCGTACCATCTCGGTTCCTGATGGAAAGAAAGAAGTAGAGGCCTGGATTGTAGAAGGGGTTGAAACGGTTTATTACAGCAAAGAGGAAGCTAATATTTCAGAAAGAGTTCAGGCTGCTATGATGGATAGTGCAGATACGATTACTGTTACTACCACTCATCCAGTTGAAGATTCAGAGATTGATACGTTTAGAGTGACAAATAATGAAAGCAAAAAAGAGTTAAAAGCAAACGTGAAAAAAGTAAGGGACAATCAAGTTTTGCTGACAATCGAGAATCCGGAAGATGTTGATGTAACAAAGCCATATGAAGTAAGAAGCGATCATTTTGCTCCGGCACAGGTCACAATGAGAAAAATCTTAGATGATAAGAAGTATTACTATAATGGAAAAGATTTAGGATTAACCTATCAATCTTCAAAAAGCACATTTAAACTATGGGCACCGACAGCTGAAAAAGTGAGTGTTGCTTTATTTGACGATGCTGGAACTTATAACGAAGCAGGCCTTGTTGAAGACCATACAAATGGCTCTGAACGGGAAATGGACCGCTCAGATAACGGTGTTTGGTCAAAAGAGATAACTGGTGATTTAAACGGTCAATTCTATATGTTTAAAGTTGAATTTGCAGATGGGAAAATAAATTATGTGGCTGACCCTTACTCTGTTGCAGTTAGTGCAAACGGTCAGCGATCAGCGATTCTCTCACTGGACAAAACAGATCCTGTGAATTGGAGTCAATCAAGCAAGCCTGTTCATATCGAACCGACAGATGCCATTTTGTATGAGCTCCATGTACGTGATTTCTCAATTGCCGAAAATTCAGGGATGAAAAATAAAGGGAAATTCAAGGCATTTACAGAAACAGGAACAACAGATAATAACGGAAACAGTACTGGAATTGATCATTTAAAAGATTTAGGTGTAACACACGTTCATTTATTGCCTTCTTATGATTTTAAAACAGTAAATGAATTAACCGTTGATGATCCTAATTCTAAAAACCCTAAGTTCAACTGGGGCTATGATCCTCAAAATTACAATGTACCTGAAGGATCATATTCTACTGATCCGCAAGATCCGGCAGTACGTGTAAAAGAATTTAAAGAAATGGTTCAATCCATGCATGATCAGGGGATTCGCGTCGTGATGGATGTTGTATACAATCATACCTTTGATGTGCCAAATGGTCCGTTTGATAAAATTGTTCCGGGTTATTATTACCGGACAACGGATACAGGCAAGCTTGCAAATGGATCAGGTGTAGGAAATGAAATTGCAAGCGAACGCCCTATGGTTCGCAAGTACATTAAAGATTCAGTTCGTTATTGGGCTGAAGAGTACAATGTTGATGGATTCCGCTTTGATTTGATGGGATTAATTGATACTCCTACAATGGAACAAATTACGAAGGAATTGCATGAGCAGGTTGATCCAAGCATCCTGGTTTATGGAGAACCGTGGCAAGCTGGCGGTTCACCGCTTCCCGAAAATCAGCAAACCGTAAAAGGTTCTCAAAAAGACAAACATTTTGCAGTCTTCAATGATAATTTAAGAGGGGCAATTAAAGGCGGCAGTGATGATGCTTCAAAAGGATTCGCTACAGGGGAAACAGGTAAAGAAGCAGATCTTTTAAAAGGTGTGTATGGAGCAATTAATGATTTCACAAACAGTCCTACAGAAACAATCAACTACGTAACAGCACATGATAACTTGAACATGTGGGATAAAGTCATTAAAACACAAGGACTTGAGGAGCAAGAAGGCTTTGTTGAAATTAAAGATGGAATCCTTCAAGGCGAGGATGCCGTAAAATACTCTTCAGTTGAAGAAGCGGTTGCTGCAGCCAGCCCTCATCATGCAGTAGATAAGAATTACGTAATGGAAAATGAAACAGTTAAGCGCAGCCTGTTGGCAAATGGCATTGCCCTCACTTCTCAAGGAATTCCATTCATTCATGCAGGAGATGAACTGCTGCGCACAAAATTCGGGGATCACAATAGCTACAAAAGTCCGGATGCAATCAATCAAATTCGCTGGGCTGATAAAAAAGAGTACGAGGAAGTCTTTGATTATTACAAAGGATTAATTGAAATGAGAAAAACGCATCCTGCTTTCAGAATGAGTACAAAAGAAGCTGCCGAGAAGAACATTGAAGTCTTTAAGCAAGACGGAAATATTGTTGCTTATAAGCTCAAAAATCATGCTAATGGCGACAGCTGGAATAACATTGTCGTTATCTATAACGGAAACAATGAAGCCAAAAAAGTGACATTGCCTGACGATGTCAAATGGAATGTAGCTGTTGATCATAAAGATGCTGGTACAAAATCGCTTAGAACAATAGACAAAGCTGAGGCAGAAGTACAGCCGCTTTCTATGATGGTTTTATTCGATGAAGAAAAAACCTACACACCAGTTGTTGAATCGATTGATGTTACCCCTAAAGAATTAGGCTTAGAACCAGGCAGCACAAGAGTCATTCGTGCTATTGCGAAAGATCAAAACGGAAATCCAAGTATAGAGAAAATCGTCTGGTCTGCAAAAAATGATAAGATTGCAACTGTCAATCAGGCAGGGAAAATCACGGCCCTAAAGAAAGGGAAAACGGAAATCACTGCAGCAATCGGTGATGTGAAAGCAACGATTCATGTAACAGTTGCGGATTTAATTCCCTCATCGATTACTTTGACAGGCGCAGAAAGCATCTTCGAAGGCTTTACTTCACAGATGACTGCTTTAGTAAAAGATCAATTTGGACAAAGCATTTCACAGGCCGATGTGAAATGGAATACAAGCGATGCATCTGTTGCTTCCGTGAATTCGAATGGAGAAGTAAGGGCTCTAAAACAAGGAAAAGCAACAATTACAGCACAAGCTGGCGATGTAAAAGCTCAATTAGAATTAACCGTGAAAAAATATGAGAAAAGATACATCCAATTCACCTATTCCAGAGAAGGAAACGATTATACAGATTGGAATATCTGGACGTGGCAAACAGGACTTGAGGATGGTGAAAAGCGCTTTACGAAGGAAAATGATAAAGGAGCTATTTCTACATTTGAAATAGGGCCTGATGCTTCAAGGATTGGCTTCGTGTTAAGAAAAGGGCAGGATTGGGCTGAAAAAGATCCTTACGATCAAGACCGCTATATAGAAGCAGATCCTTTTCAGACATTCACAAAGGTTTTTGTTGAGAGCGGCAAAGGAGAGTTTCATACCGTTCCTGCAGTTAAAGGACCTGTTATTTCTGATGGGAAAGCGACATTCTTTTATCGTGATCAGGAGCTGTTTGAAAATAATGCAATGCATACGATTGAAGCAGTAAAGCTGAGGATCGACGGAAATCTTTATGATATGGAATATGATGAGAAAAATGAATATTTCAAGCATACATTTGATATTCCGAAAGAAGGAAAGTACGAATATACGTATCTTGTAACAAAAGTCGGAGTGACAACAGAGGTTAAAGATCCTTATTTTGAGAAATCGTTTATTGAGTACATTGTTCCAAAAGTGAAGATGGACGCAAGTGTATATCCAAATGAAATCCAATCCAATCAGAATGCCGTTTTAAGCTTAAAGATCACTTCTGAACGGGAGGGTATAAAATTTACCAGCTTGTATGCAGACGCATCTTCAATTGGAGGATCTAAAGAGCTGCAGATTGATCCTCAATTGAACGAAATTACTCTTTCAGTAAAAGATTCAGTAACGGCAGGTGAGAAGGAAATTCCGGTAACAGCAGTAGATGAGTTTGGAAACAAACACACGACAACCGCAAAAGTAACAGTAAAAACAAGAGTTTCTTCTGATGAAGGTGATTTTGACTGGGATGAAGCAAGAATTTACTTCATGCTGACAGATCGATTTTTTGATGGGGATACATCTAATAATGATCCCAATGATGAAAATTATAATCAAAAGCATCCAGAAACATATCATGGCGGTGATTTTAAAGGAATCACAAACAAACTGGATTACCTTGAAGGTTTAGGAATTAATACAATCTGGATCACGCCGATCTTGGATAATATTGATTGGGATCTGAGACACAATAAAGACGGCAATCAATATGGATATCATGGATATTGGGCTAAAGATTTTACCAAGATTGATGAACATTTAGGAGAAATAAAAGACTTTAATGAATTAATTGATAAAGCACATGAACGGAATATAAAAGTCATGGTTGACGTTGTGCTGAATCATACCGGATATGGTCTGAAAGAAAACGATGCTAATAATGACGGCATCCCAAACTTTCCGACAGACGAAGATCGCAGCCGTTTTAAAGGTATGCTCCGTGATGGCGGAACAGATGTCATCAAAGGTGAACTCGCTGGCTTGCCAGATTTAAAAACAGAAGATCCTGAAGTTCGCAAAAAAATCATTGAATGGCAAACAAAGTGGGCAGCACATAAAACGGATACAGGTCAATCTATTGATTATTTCCGCGTCGATACAGTAAAGCATGTTGAAGAAACGACCTGGAAGGCATTTAAAAATGAATTAACAAAAGTGAACCCGAATTTCAAAATGATCGGCGAGTACTATGGAGCAGGCATTGATAATACGGGCGGTTATTTAAATAGCGGACAAATGGATTCGCTTTTAGACTTTAATTTCAAGTATGATGCCCGCGACTTTATCAATGGAAACATAGACGAGGTTGAAGCACGATTGGAATCACGAAATGACAAGCTTTCGAATACGGCTACAATGGGACAATTTCTGAGCAGTCATGATGAAGATGGCTTCCTCATGGCTCACGCAGGCAACGATTTAAGCAAACAAAAAATAGCAGCTTCTCTGCAAATAACAGCAAAAGGCCAGCCAGTCATTTATTATGGAGAAGAGCTCGGTCAAACAGGCAAGCATGCAGGTGATATGGATAAAGGCGAATTCAATGAAAATCGCTATAATCTGAATTGGGCAGATACTGATAATAATGATTTATTAGTTCATTATCAAAAATTGCTTAACATCCGCAAAGATTTTTCAAAAGTGTTTTCAAAAGGAACACGTGAAAAAACGGCAGGCAGCAATGAAGATGGATACCTGGTTTTCTCACGGGAATACAATGATCATGCTGTTTTAGTAGGTATTAATACAACTGAAGAAAAGCAGCAGGTTATTCTTGACGTACCATTCGAGAAATCTGATAAGGTTATTGATTTATATAGCGGAAAGGAATATAACGTCTCGAATGAACAGCAAGTAACAGTTGATCTGCCAGGCCGTAAACAAGGAGGTACTTTTATTCTTGCACTTGAAAACGATTCAGTTACACCACCTGGCGGGGAAGTACCTGGAGATGGCAACGGCGGAGATCCAGCTGACAATGACGGAGGGAATCCAGAGGGGACAGATAGCGGAACTGATGATCCTGGTTCAGAGAATCCGGATTATAACATGAATCCAGCATCAGACAATAGGAATGGCAGAGACTCATCAAGTACTGAAAATAGCCTGCCAGATACTGCAATGAACTCCTATTCTATCTTGCTGATTGGATTGGCAATAGGTGCTTTAGGTATTGTATGGTACCGCAGACTGCGCACTAAAACTTAAAAGTGAAGCCTCTTCTTAATTGAAGGGGCTTCACTTCTTTAATAGAAGGAGATCCAATGCTATGATTTATTAAAGTTTTATTGATTTTGGAATGCTGGTTGAGAGAAGCCGAGAAGAATGGGGTGAAAAATTCAGTGAAGCAAAAATCACTTATAACCTAAAAATTGATAAAACGGATTTTGGCACAAAAGGCTCTTTAAAATGAAACACAGAAACCAATATCTCCCTCTATTTCAAAACCTTATTAACAAACACAAATAATACCTATATAATTATTACATAATAAATAGAGGGAGCTGTAAGTCATGAAATGGACATCAGAAGACACAAGCATGTATCTTCAGTCAAAGGAATATGTAGATACCGCCATCATCCCGCTTGTCCAAATAGGATTTGGAAATAACGTGAAATCTTTGGCTGAAGAAGGGGAGTATACTGCGCTGATCACAGAAGATCTTGAACGTCAGCTTAAGGGAAGGGTCTTTTTATTTCCAGCCTGCACGTACATTTCAGGGCAAATGACAGATGGAGAAAAA
This sequence comes from Bacillus sp. UMB0893, assembly GCF_002858905.1. Taxonomy (NCBI): domain Bacteria; kingdom Bacillati; phylum Bacillota; class Bacilli; order Caryophanales; family Bacillaceae; genus Bacillus; species Bacillus sp. UMB0893. Next base: position 120,790 of record NZ_PKLB01000007.1, read on the forward strand.
ACAATTCAACAATGGTACCATGAAGTAAAGGACAATTTCAAACATATTTTTTTCATTACAAGTGATGATTTGTGGCGAAATGTGGAAGAATTACATAAAGACATGGTGATCTATCTTCCGGCTATTCCATTGGAACATATGGACGAGTCCCTTAAAAGAAAAATGATTGAGGATCAAGTGAGCCAAATTTTGAACATTTTCTTACAATCTTGGAAGGCCTCATAAAAACCCTTACATTTTTATTGTTCCAAAAAAGGATAATATTGACCTTACTGGAAGATTGATATATCATGAGATTGTCCTAGTTTTATATGGTTTTATCGTATGTCCGAACGGACTTCAGCTTAAGATAGAGGGGGGAAAATGATGAGCGAGAAAAAACATCGGGTTTCAAGACGACAATTTCTCAACTATACGCTGACAGGTGTAGGCGGTTTCATGGCTGCGGGTATGCTAATGCCAATGGTTCGCTTTGCGCTCGACCCTGTACTTGGCAAGGTTGAAGAGCAAGATCTTGTACAGGTTGTGAAAGTAGACGAAATTACTGAAGAACCTCAACGTTTTAATTTTAAAATTAAACAAGTTGATGCTTGGCACAAGTCTGAAGAACCACGAGCTGCATGGGTTTTTAAAAATGACAAAGGGGATATAGTGGCTCTGTCGCCTGTATGTAAACATTTAGGATGTACGGTTAACTGGAACAGTGATCCGGCTAATCCTAACCAATTTTTCTGTCCCTGCCACTATGGAAGATATGAAAAAGACGGAACAAATGTACCTGGTACACCGCCGCTTGCACCACTTGATGTGTTCGTAAGTGAAGTGAAAGATGGATTTTTGTATCTTGGTTCAGCGAAACCACGAAAGGAGGCGTAATGAATGTTAAACAAGATTTATGACTGGGTTGATGAACGTTTGGATATTACGCCTATGTGGAGAGACATCGCTGACCATGAAGTGCCGGAGCATGTTAATCCTGCGCACCATTTTTCAGCTTTTGTGTATTGCTTTGGCGGACTGACGTTTTTTGTTACTGTTATTCAAGTTCTTTCTGGAATGTTTTTAACAATGTATTATGTTCCAGATATTAAAAATGCATGGGAATCTGTTTATTACCTGCAAAATGAAGTCGCTTTCGGACAAATAGTCCGCGGCATGCATCACTGGGGAGCGAGTCTTGTTATCGTTATGATGTTCTTACATACATTGCGTGTATTTTTCCAGGGTGCCTATAAAAAACCGCGTGAACTTAACTGGGTAGTTGGTGTTTTAATTTTCTTCGTTATGTTAGGGTTAGGTTTTACAGGTTATTTATTGCCTTGGGATATGAAAGCGCTATTTGCTACTAAGGTTGGACTTCAGATTGCTGAAGCGACACCGCTGATCGGAACTCAAGTGAAAACACTGCTTGCCGGACATCCGGAAATTGTCGGTGCACAGACATTGACGCGATTCTTTGCTATTCATGTGTTCTTCCTGCCTGCAGCATTATTTGGTTTAATGGGAGCTCACTTCATTATGATTCGTAAGCAGGGTATATCTGGACCTCTATAAAATAATCAGAAAAACGATTGTCCACAAATGATATGTAATTCATTTGCGGTACTACCAAAGAAGGAGGGGAAATCATGCATCGCGGAAAAGGGATGAAATTTGTTGGAGATTCACGTGTTCCAGCTGAAAGAAAACCGAATATTCCAAAAGATTATTCTGAATTCCCGGGTAAAACGGAAGCGTTCTGGCCGAACTTCTTATTAAAAGAATGGCTCGTCGGCGCCGTTTTCCTGATTGGCTATTTATGTTTGACTGTGGCGCATCCATCGCCGCTTGAGCGTGTTGCAGATCCGACTGACACTGGATATATTCCATTGCCTGACTGGTATTTCTTATTCTTATATCAATTATTGAAATACACATATGCAGCTGGTCCATATACGGTAATTGGTGCATTTATTATGCCAGGACTAGCTTTTGGAGCTTTGCTTCTTGCACCGTTTATCGACCGCGGACCTGAGAGAAAACCTTCAAAACGTCCTGTAGCAGTTGGGATGATGCTGCTGGCTGTTGCAGCTACCATTTTCTTAACATGGGAATCAGTTGCTACACATGACTGGGAAGCAGCTGCAGAACAAGGGAAAATTAAAGCTGAAGCAGAAATTGACAAAGAAGCCGAGGGCTACAAAATTTTCACTGAGCAGACTTGTGTTTCCTGTCATGGCGATAACTTAGCAGGTGGTGCTGCAGGACCTTCATTAGTTGATAATGGACTATCACCAGAAGAAATTGCTAAGATTGCAAAGGAAGGTCAGGGCGGAATGCCGGCTGGGATCTTTAAAGGCACAGATGAAGAATTGAAAGTGCTTTCTGAATTCGTTTCAACTGTTACTTCAAAATAAGTGAAAGCTGACAAAACGTCAGCTTTTTTTCTGCGTTTAATTACATATTAAAGAATGAAAGAAGATGAACAGACATGAAGTGGTTTCAGTATTTGCTCGTTAAACAGCCTTTTTTATTTCTCATGTTCACGGTAAACCTATTCGGAACCATTTACGGATATTACTGGTATCGGTATCAGCTGTTTGAAACACCGGCCATCTTCCTCCCGTTTGTTCCGGACAGTCCAACTGCAAGCTTGTTTTTTACCATTGTCATGCTTGCATTTTTATTTAAGAAAAACCTTCCGCTGATTGAAGCACTTGCTATTATTACTCTTTTTAAATACGGAATTTGGGCAGTCGTCATGAATCTCCTTGTATTAAAAGAGACAGGAGTTCTCGATCCTGTCGGCTATATGCTGATCTTGTCCCATCTCGGAATGGCAGTGCAGGGTTTATTGTATGCTCCTTATTACAGATTTAAAGTCTGGCATTTAGTTGTTGCTGCAATCTGGACACTCCATAACGAAATCATTGATTACGTATTTGGAATGATGCCTAAATACAGCGTGCTGATGGACTACTTGCCTGAAATCGGATATTTTACGTTTTGGCTAAGCTTGTTCTCCATTTTTCTTGCCTATTATTTTGTCGTTCGAAAGAATTCTTTAAAATTGAATCTCGTTTAATTTTGGACCACCTTTGATTTTTTATGAATCGCTTAAAAAGGTGGTCTAACCTTGTCCACTTTTTCATACTTTTTTATTAGAAGTTTTGGGAGGGACAAGGATGAAAAAAACAATGATCGCAATCGCAGTTTCCATTTTGATGATCTTCACATATCCAGCATTATTTTATGCAGATCACCATGAAGGGCACAGCGGTTCGTGGGAAGATTTGAACAAACTCTCCGATACAGCTCTTCAGCTCTCAAAACAAAGCCGTTTTGAGGAATCGGTTCAGCTGGTCGAATATTTTTCAAGAGAGTTTGAAGAGATGACTAAAGATAATGAAAGTATTTCCGCAGCACAAATCCGCACGATATCTTCATCGCAGCATACTGCACTGGATACTCTGCAAGAAAAAAACAATACACCGGATGAAAAGGTCAGATCGCTTATCCAGCTTAGACTTGTCGTCGATGCTATGGTATCAGAACACCAGCCTTTATGGGTTTCAATGGAAGACCCGATCATGACCGTTTTTGCCAATTTGATAGGTGATGTAGAAAACAAAGATCATCAATCTTTTGAACAGGATTGGAGCGAGTTTGTGTCTCTCTACGAAATGATCTATCCGAGTATTATGATGGACACCGACACAAAACAGGTGCAGCGCATTGATGCTCACATATCAGTTGTTGAGGATTCAGTTTTCAAGCAAATTCCCTTAGAGTCTAAAGTAAATCAGCTATCACTGATGGAAGAAGAATTGCAGAACTTATTTGACAGAATAAAAGAAGATGAGGCTGATCCATCTTTGCTATGGGTGATGATCTCAACGGGAAGTATCATCTTGTTATCGCTTTCTTATACTGGATGGCGCAAATTTAAAGGTGAAAAAGAAAAAGCGAATCGGGAACGGGATATGAACAAATAAAAAAGCGGAAACACCATTGTCAGAGAATTAGGTGCTGGACACCAATATAAAAAAGAGCCTTCAAAAGAGGCTCTTTATCGTTGTATCGGGTTTTTATCTGCATCCAAAGTAAAACCCTCGCCAAGTACATCGTGAACATCGCTTACGGCGACGAAAGCGTGGGGATCAATAGAAGTTATGACCATCTTCAACCGGACAATTTCATTTTTATCAACAACACAATATAAAACATCGATGTCCATTTTAGTAAAAGATCCCTGCCCTTTTAAAACAGTGACGCCCCTGTCCATTTCCTGTATGATTTTATCTGCAATTTCAGCGTTCCGACCAGAAATAATAGTAGCGCCTTTAGCAGCATAAGCACCTTCCTGCATAAAGTCAATTACTCTTGCTGCAATAAACACAGCAACCAGTGTATACATCGCTTCTTTATAGGATAAATAGGTGACAAGAGAGAGGGCGATGACGATGAAGTCAAACATGAACATTGTTTTTCCCATGCTGACGCCTTTATACTTATGTACAAGCCGGGCGATGATATCGACTCCGCCGGTAGTTCCGCCGTATCTAAAGATAATTCCAAGACCTGCACCAATAAATACTCCTGCAAATAAAGCAGCTAATGTCAGATCATCTTTCAGGGGCATCACAATCTGATATCTCTGAAACAGCCATAAAAAGACTGAAAGGGATACGGTTCCAATAATTGTATAAATAAAGGTTGTCCGTCCAAGCAGCTTCCAGCCGATAAAAAAGATCGGAATGTTGAGTACAAGATTTGATATGGAAGGATCAATCTTGAAAATAAAAAATAAAAGCAGTGTAATTCCTGTAAAACCGCCTTCAGCCAAGTTGTTCTGCATGTTAAAATGTACTAGTCCGAAAGCGAATATAGCTGAACCAAGTAAAATAAATAAAATATTTTTTATTTTTAGATGAAAGAACATTCTGTATCTCCTTCTCTGACTAGTCTTAGCGATAATATTATAGATGATGGAAACAAAAGGTGCAATGACAGTCAGTGACAATGCTTAAAAATTTGTCAAAAAGGCTTAGATTGGCTAACATGGAAAGGAATAAGAAGAGGTGAACAATCATGAGTGATAAAACAATGAAAGATCTTCAAAAAGAAGTTGATGTCTATATCAGCCAGTTTAAAGAAGGCTATTTCAGCCCGCTTGCGATGATGGCAAGGATGACTGAAGAAATGGGCGAGCTCGCCCGTGAAATTAATCATACATATGGTGAAAAACCGAAAAAGCAGTCAGAACAGGAAAAGAAGATTGAGGAAGAGGCGGGTGACATTTTATTTGTGTTAATTTGCCTAGCTAATTCCCTGAATATTGATTTAGAAGAAGCACATAACCTTGTAATGAAAAAATTTAATACGAGAGATAAAGACCGCTGGACAAAAATAGATTCTTAAGGAGAAAGAAACCATGGATACGATAAAAATTGTCATTGCAGGCCCACGGGGAAGAATGGGAAGAGAAGCAGTAAAGCTAGTGGAAGATACAGCGCATTTTACACTTGCTGGTGTCATAGATCATAAATATGAAGGTCAAAAACTTAGTGAAGCAGATGATTTTAAAAGTGATGCCATGATTTACACAGACATCGATAAATGTTTTGCTGAAACAAAGCCACATGTTTTAATTGATCTGACAACTCCTGAAATCGGAAAAATACATACTAAAAAAGCTTTAGAATATGGGGTAAGACCTGTAGTTGGGACAACTGGATTTTCAGATGCCGATTTAAAAGAGCTGGAAGAACTGACAGAAGAGAAAGAAATCGGTGCCATTATTGCCCCTAATTTTGCGATTGGCGCAATCTTAATGATGAAATTTTCGAAAATGGCAGCGAAATACTTCCATGATGTTGAAATTCTTGAAATGCATCACGATCAAAAACTGGATGCCCCATCTGGAACAGGTCTGAAAACGGCCGAGATGATTGCTGAGGTAAGAGAAGCGAAAGAACAGGGCCATCCTGATGAAAAGGAAACGCTTAAAGGAGCAAGAGGGGCGAACTACCAGGGAATTCATGTGCACAGCATTCGTCTGCCAGGATTAGTAGCCCATCAGGAAGTATTATTTGGAGGAGACGGTCAGACGTTAACGATCCGCCACGATTCTTTTAATCGGGCATCATTCATGTCAGGTGTAAAGCTGTGCGTGGAGCAAGTCATGAAACTTGATATTTTGGTTTACGGTCTAGAAAATCTAATCGACTAAAGGGGAATGTCTGATGAATATTGCACTGATTGCTCATGACAAGAAAAAGAATGACTTAGTTCAATTTGCGACTGCCTACAAAGGGATTCTTGAGAAACACAAGCTATATGCAACAGGAACAACAGGATTTAAAGTGACAGAAGCAACAGGACTCAATATTCACCGTTTTCAATCAGGACCTCTTGGCGGCGATCAGGAAATCGGTGCATGCATTGCAAACAATGCAATGGATATGGTGATTTTTTTCCGGGATCCTCTAACAGCACAGCCTCATGAGCCGGATGTAACAGCTCTGATCCGCTTATGTGATGTATACGCAGTTCCGCTTGCAACGAATATGGGCACTGCTGAAATCCTTATTCATGGACTTGAACGCGGTGATTTGAAATGGAGATCAATTGTAAATGACAATGAAATTGAAAACGATTATGGAAAAAAATAAGCTCGATATTCTGGCCTTCGGAGCTCATCCGGATGATGTTGAAATCGGGATGGGGGGAACACTCGCTAAATATGCTGAGAAGGGATATAAAACAGGCATCTGTGATTTAACAGAAGCTGAGCTCTCCTCAAATGGCAATGTAAAACTCAGGCACTCAGAGGCTGAGAAAGCATCTCGCATCCTTGGTATACATAAACGGATTTTTCTCAATCTTCCTGATCGGGGACTTTTCTTGAAGGAGCAATACATTCAGCAAATTGTATCTGTTATTCGCGAGCACAAGCCAAGGATCGTATTTGTACCATGGATTGAAGACCGGCACCCTGATCATGGAAATTGTGCGAAATTAGTAGAGGAAGCCAGTTTTTCTTCAGGAGTGAAAAAAGTGAAAGATGATTACGATCTTCCTCCACACCGTGTCAGTCATCTTTATTATTATATGATCAATGGGTATCATAAACCCGACTTCGTGATTGATGTGACAGAAACAATGGAAAAAAAGCTTTCAAGTCTTAGAGCTTATGAAAGTCAGTTTATTAAAAGTGATGCTTCTTTAAACACCCCACTGATTAACGGGTACATTGAAGGTGTCGAAAGCCGTGAGCGACTATTTGGAAAAGAAGCAGGTGTTAGCTACGCAGAGGGATTTTTAACAAAATCACCGATTTTAATACACAAAGATTTATTAGGGGAAACGATATGAAAAAATTAAAAATAGGGATTACCTGTTACCCGACAGTCGGCGGTTCAGGCGTAGTTGCTACAGAGCTTGGGAAGAAGCTTGCGGAAAAAGGCCACGAAATTCATTTTGTAACATCAAGCAGGCCGTTTCGTCTTGAAAAGATGTATCACAATATCTTTTTCCATGAAGTGGAAGTGAATCAATACTCTGTTTTTAAACATCCGCCGTATGATTTGGCTCTTGCCAGTAAAATGGCTGAAGTGGCAAAAAGAGAGAAATTGGATCTTTTTCACGTTCATTATGCCGTTCCTCATGCCGTTTGTGCGCACTTAGCCAAACAAATGGTCGGAGATCAGCTGAAGATTGTGACGACATTGCATGGCACGGACATAACCGTGCTTGGACAGGATCTGTCACTTTCAAATATGATCAAGTTCGGGATTGAAGCATCTGACTCTGTTACTGCTGTTTCAAAAGCACTAGCCGAACAAACCTATCAATTGCTTAACCCGGATAAAGAGATTCAAACGGTCTATAATTTTATTGATGAACGCATCTACCATAAACAGAGCGCAGCACACTTGAGAAGTGAGTACGGGATATCAGAAAATGAAAAGGTTATGATCCACGTTTCAAACTTCCGTCAAGTGAAACGTGTTCATGATGTTGTCCGAGTCTTTTCACGTGTTTCGGAAAAAGTGAAAGCAAAACTTCTGTTAGTAGGCGATGGGCCAGAAATGACATCTATTTGCAAGCTTGTCAAAGAGTTGGGAATTGGGGAGAAAGTCCTTTTCCTCGGAAAGCAGAATCACTTGGAAGAACTATATTCCATTAGTGACTTAAAACTTCTTCTTTCTGAAAAAGAAAGTTTTGGTCTGGTGCTTTTAGAGGCTATGGCTTGCGGTGTTCCATGCGTTGCAACAAATATTGGGGGAATTCCTGAAGTCATTAAAGATGGAGTATCAGGTTATTTGTGTGATGTAGGGGATATAGAGGAGATAACTGAAAAAACCATTTCCATTCTAATGGATGAACAGCTGTATGGCAGAATGTCAGCAGAATCCATAAGAATTGCAAAGGAAGAGTTCCATTCCAGCATAATCGTCAAGCAGTACGAGGATCTTTATTATAGTTTGCTTGACAAGGGTGATCGGGATGAATAAGGAATTTCAGGAAGCGCTGCCAGTCATCCGCAGATTAAAAGAGCATGGTTATGAAGCCTATTTTGTAGGAGGATCTGTACGTGATGCGCTTCTTGGAAAAAAGATAAAAGATGTAGATATCGCATCCTCTGCAACCCCGGATCAAGTCAGATCTCTTTTTTCAAGAACAGTTGATATCGGTTCAGAACATGGCACCATGATTGTCATTTTGAATGGAATACATTATGAAGTGACGACATTCAGAACTGAAAAAGCTTATAATGACAACCGCAGACCGAGTGAAGTTACGTTTGTTTCATCGTTAAAAGAGGATTTAAAAAGACGTGATTTTACTGTAAATGCAATGGCGATGGACGAAGAAGGAACCATCATTGACTATTTTAGGGGCAGAGAACATGCTGATCTTAAGGTTATTACTACAGTAGGCAGTCCACATGAGCGTTTTTCAGAAGATGCATTGCGCATGCTTAGGGCTATCAGGTTTGTCAGTCAGCTTGAATTCACATTAAGTACAGATACACTTTCTTCCATTCGTGAAAATGCTCAATTATTATCAAAAATTTCTGTTGAAAGAAAAACCATGGAGTTTGAAAAAATAATGGCAGGAAGGGGCAGTGAGAGAGCATTAAAGCTTGTGGCTGACACAGGAATATATGAGCATCTTCCATGCCTGAAAACAAAAAAACAGCAGTTTCTGCAATTGAGTGGCCTGCCTTTCTATCTTTTGTCTGCAAATGAAGAGCGGTGGACTGCCTTGATATATGTGTTAAAGATTAGTGAAACAGAACAATTTTTAAGAGAATGGAAACTCTCCAATCGGCAAATTGAGATGATTGCGAAGAACATCCTTTTTTTGAAGGAACGTATAAATAGAAAATGGACAAAGCAGCTTCTATATGAGTCAGGTTTACAATGTGCCCTTCAAGTCGAAGCTGTGAAAAACCTAATCGAGGGAAATGTACTTTCAAATGAGGGCAGATCAGAGCTTAAAGCTCTCTATCAAAGTCTTCCGATTCATTCTAAAAATGAACTCGAATTTGGAGGAACCGACCTTCTGCAGCTAAGTAATCAAAAACCTGGTCCGTGGATGGGTGAATTAATTAAAAAGATTGAGCTCGCCGTTGTGAACGATGAAGTCGATAACAGCAAGGAAGCTATTAAGGAGATGTTAAAATCGTGCAATCTGATTTAAGAACACGATTATTGCAAGCTTTTTCAGAATCTGAAGGAGAATTTCTATCCGGTCAAAAGCTAAGTGAAACACTTGGCTGCTCGAGAACTGCAGTATGGAAGCACATCGAGGACTTGAGAAGTGAAGGATATGAACTCGAAGCAGTAAGAAAGCTAGGGTATCGAATTACGCATAAACCTGATAAAATCAGCGGAAATGAAATACAGCTTGGACTGAAAACAAAGTTTATGGGGCGTCACATACATTTTGAAGAAGTGGTTCCCTCCACACAAAAGATTGCCCATTCATTAGCAGGTAATGGTGCAGAAGAGGGGACTATTGTCGTAGCCGATCAGCAGACCAGCGGGAGAGGCAGACTTGCGAGAGTGTGGTATTCCCCAAAGCAGACTGGAATTTGGATGAGCTTGATTCTCAGACCGAAAATTCCAATTAACAAAACGCCGCAATTAACGTTATTAACGGCTGTGGCACTCATACAGTCCATTGAAGAAGTGACAGGTCTAACACCAGAAATCAAGTGGCCGAATGATATCCTGATCAATGGCAAAAAAATCGTCGGCATTTTGACAGAACTGCAGGCAGAGGCAGATCAGGTCCACTCTGTCATCATTGGCATAGGAATGAATGTTAATCACGCACTGGATCAATTTCCTGAAGAACTGCAGTCAGTTGCGACGTCTATTGCAATAGAAACAGGGAAACCAAGTGACAGGGCAGAAGTCATTCAAGCCATATTAAAAAATTTCGAAAAACTTTACACCAGTTATCTAATTCATGGATTTAAGCCTGTTAAGCTGCTTTGGGAAAGCTATGCAATCAGTTTGAATAAAAATTTGATAGCCCGTACCCTTCATGGCGCTATTCGCGGCCGGGCAGCCGGAATCGATGACGAAGGTGTGCTTTTGCTTGAAACAGCAGAAGGGAAAATAGAAAAAATTTATTCTGCAGATATTGAAATTCAACCTTAATCATTTTGATATTGGTGAAGAGCCTGAAATAGGGCTCTTCACCAAATTTCATGGGTTTGAATTTGGTCTTGGGTTTATAATCCTAAAAGCCTATTTATTATCCGGAATCCAGTTATTATCAGCCTGAAACGAGATCTTATGATCCGCATCAAAATATCCTGCATTTTCAACGTAATATAGGGCCAAATAAATTGGTATCCCCTTTTATTTTCTGTTATAATTTTAGTCGGGTAGTATCCTTTTGCGGAACTGCACCTGCTATTGGTATAACAAATGATGAATAAAAGTTCTGCCTTGATCCGATTGCGGACTGGGACAGAGGGATGAACAGCCGATCTGATACCAACAATCCTTCTTCCTATTCGAAGAAGGTTTTTTCATGTCATTCGGTTACGAAATTCCTCTGCAATTTACGGGAGGGGAAAAAATGAAAACAAGATTAGATTTTATGAAAATGAAGCAGCAGCACGAACCGATTGTTATGCTTACAGCGTATGATTTTCCTTCTGCAAAGCTTGCAGAAGAATCTGGTGTGGATATGATTTTAGTCGGTGATTCACTTGGAATGGTTGTGCTGGGATATGACTCTACGGTTCCTGTTACGGTGAGTGATATGATTCATCACACAAAGGCTGTCAAAAGAGGGGCTCCTTCTACTTTCATTGTGACAGATATGCCGTTTATGTCTTATCATTATTCAAAAGAACAATCGTTAAAAAGCGCAGCTGAAATCATGCAGCAAAGCGGTGCACATGCTGTCAAGGTTGAAGGTGCAGATGAAGTGCTGATAATTATCGAAGCGCTTACAAATGCGGGTGTTCCGGTTGTTGCCCATTTAGGGCTAACTCCGCAGTCAGTCGGTGTACTAGGCGGATACAAAGTGCAGGCAAAAGATGCTGAAAGCGCAAAAAAATTAGTGCATGATGCAAAACAATGTGAGGCAGCCGGAGCGATCGCACTTGTGCTTGAGTGTGTTCCAAGACAGCTCGCTGAAGAAATTTCAAATAGATTAAGCATTCCAGTCATTGGAATTGGCGCAGGTGCAGAAACGGATGGACAAGTGCTTGTATACCATGATGTTCTTGGCTATGGTGTAGGCCGGGTGCCTAAATTCGTTAAGCAATACACTGCTATTGACGGACAAATTAAAACGTCATTGAGTGAATACGTACAAGAGGTAAAAAGCAGACAATTTCCTGAAGAGAAACATACTTTCACTATGAAAGATGAAGAGCTTCAGTCTTTATACGGAGGAACGGCCAAATGAAGATGATTACAACGATAGAAGAACTCCAGCAAATAGTAAAAGAGCATAAAAAAAGTCAGCAATCCATTGGCTTCGTTCCGACAATGGGCTTTCTCCATGAAGGACATTTGAAATTATTGAACGAGGCCAGACAACAAAATGATTTATTGATTTTAAGCATTTTTGTAAATCCGCTTCAATTCGGTGAGAATGAAGATTTTGATTCATACCCGAGGAATATGGAAAGAGATGCTCTTATTGCAGAAGAAGCTCAAGCAGATTATATTTTCGCTCCATCAGTTAGTGAAATGTATGAGAATGAGCCATCCGTTACAGTCAGGGTTGAAAAGCGTACGAACGTATTATGCGGAAAGTCCAGAATTGGCCATTTTGACGGTGTAGCAACTGTGTTAACAAAATTGTTTAACCTTATTCAGCCTGACCGTGCTTACTTTGGAATGAAGGATGCACAGCAAGTAGCTGTCGTCAGCGGTCTGATCTCGGATTTTCATTTTCCGATTGAACTTGTTCCAGTAGAAACAGTCAGAGAAGAAGATGGTCTTGCTAAAAGCTCAAGGAATGTTTATTTGACTGACTCAGAAAGAAAACAGGCGCCTCATCTTTACAAAGCATTACAGGCCGGGAAAGAAATGATTCTTAATGGGGAAAAATCACCTGAAAGTATTATTGAATTCGTATCTGAATACATTTCTGAACATACAGATGGAATCATTGACTATGCAGAAATTTACTCGTATCCTGAGCTTGAGGAATTACACGTTCGCAAAGGCAGAGGTATTCTTGCGATTGCTGTCAAGTTTACAAAAGCGAGGCTGATTGATAATATAACGTTTGAACTGAATTAATAAATGAATTTAAAGATAGATAAGTCAGTGGAGGAGATTTTTTATGTTCCGTACAATGATGAAAGGGAAAATTCATCGTGCCCGTGTAACAGAAGCTAACCTGAATTATGTCGGGAGCATCACAATCGATGAAGATATACTGGATGCAGTTGATATGCTTCCAAATGAAAAAGTGCAGATTGTTAACAATAATAACGGGGCACGTTTTGAAACTTACATTATCCCAGGGCAGCGCGGGTCTGGCATTGTTTGTTTAAATGGGGCTGCGGCCCGCCTTGTACAAGAAGGCGATGTCGTCATTATCATCAGCTATGCAATGGTTTCGGAAGAAAAGGTTCATGGACATATACCTAAAGTTGCGATTATGGATGAAAACAATCAGATCGTAGAGATCCTAGGACAGGAGCCAGCTGTAACAATTCTATAACTTTTAAAAAAATCCCCCGATTGTTTGGGGGATTTTGCTTTTAAAGTGGTAAAATAACGATAATGGTTTTTGATATAGGCGTTTTTCGTACACTTAGCAATTAACCGGGTGATTGGATTTTCAGTAGAAATCGCAGCTAAATGTATTCCATTTCTTATTATATCGGATAAGAGTACGATATGAACTTTAATACGTGAATGATTTTGGTGCGTAAAACAACTATTTGTTCGATAGCAGTCTTGATATAGCAGAGGTGTGTAAGCATGAATCAAAAATTTGTGGTAATAGATGTTGAAACGACCGGCAATTCACCTAAAAAAGGGGATCGCATCATTCAGCTTGCAGCCGTCGTCATTGAAAACGGAAAAGTGGCAGAACGATTTTCAAGTTTTATCAATCCGAGCCAAAAGATTCCGCTTTTTATTGAACAATTAACCGGAATATCAAATGAGATGGTAAAGGATGCCCCTCCATTTGAAGATATTGCTGAAAATGTTTCAGCCCTATTAGAAGATGCTTTTTTTGTGGCGCATAACGTTCATTTTGATCTATCCTTCATACAAGAAGAACTCCACAAGTGCGGGTATCCCAGATTTACCGGACCTGTATTAGATACTGTGGAGCTTTCAAGAATTGTATTTCCGCACGCAGCCAGCTATAAATTGTCTGAGCTGTGCGAAGAATTAAACATCACGCATCTTAATCCCCACCGGGCAGACAGCGATGCCGAAGTAACAGGGGAACTCCTTTTACATATCCTAAGGAAATTATCTCAGCTTCCTCCAGTAACACTTCAGGCACTGAAACGCTTATCGCGGTCCTTTATCAGTGATATAGAAGAAGTATTGGAAGATATCATTTCCGAACGTCTCTTGCTCCTTAAGGAGCAAGAAGAAATAGAAATATTCCGGTCGATGGCCATAAAAAAAATGGCAGATACTGTACAAGATCATTCCATAAACTTAACAAAAGATTTTCAGTCATTTTCTGATGAATTAATGAAAAAAGAAGGTCCAATAGCAAAGCAATTTCAGCAGTATGAGGTACGGAATGAACAAGCAAAGATGATAAAAGAAATACATGAATCCTTTCAATCTCATCAGCATGCATTAATCGAGGCTGGCACGGGAACAGGAAAAACACTCGCTTATTTAATTCCTGCCATTCACTATGCATTGTCTGAAAAGAAAAGTGTATTAGTAAGTACATATACGACGGCTTTGCAGCAGCAAGTGATGACAAAAGAATATCCAATGCTCAGAAAAGCCATTGATCATCCTTTTCACATGGCCGTTTTAAAAGGCCAATCTCATTATTTGTGTTTGCGCAAATTTGAAAAGTATTTGCATGAAGATGATTTTAACTATGATAATATTTTAACGAAGGCACAGCTTTTAATCTGGCTGACAGAGACAGAAACAGGGGATTTTGATGAACTGAATTTGCCGTCTGGAGGGAAATTGCTGTGGCAGAGGCTTCATTATGATGCCATTTCTTCAAAATCAGAAAAAAACCCTTGGCGAACGCGCTGTTTCTATCAGCGCGCTTATGAAAAGGCAAAAAAGGCAGATATTGTGATTACAAATCATTCTCTTTTAATGTCGAATCTTTCTTCATCCAGCGATCTCCTTGATCAGATTGATGAAGTCATAATTGATGAGGGCCATCATTTTGAACGAATTGCAAGCGAGCATTTAGGAACCAGAATGCACTACTTAACCTTGCAGGCATTAACAAATCGGCTTGGAAATATTTATACGGACGGACTGCTGCGAAGAACACAAGACTTATTTTCGGAGAAGCGTTTAAACGGCACATTCCTTGAAATGGATACAATACTGAAACAGCTTGCTGAAGATAATCAAGTCCTCTTCAGCTCCCTGCATACATATGTCCTTCAAAATGAAAAAGATGTTCAAACAAATCGGATCACTCACCGTTATAGACATGATCAAAAGCGGACAAGAAAATGGCTCTCTATTCTAGAAGCAGCTGCGAGAGTGAAGTTTGAACTGCATGATCTGATCAAAATGATGAAAAAACAAAAAGAAGACTTCCACAAAGTAAAAAATGAAAATGAATCATTCATTTTATACGAGTACTTTGCCATTCTTGATAAATTCGAGAAGTCATACAGAGACTTAGATCTATTGTTTTTCAAGGAAACTAACGAAAATGTCTGCTGGATTGAAATTGAATCAAGAGGAGCAAAAAATGCAGTCAGCGTCTATTCACAGCCTATTTCTGTTTCAGAACAATTAGCAGATGGATTTTTCTCGGATATGAAGAGTGTGGTGCTGACCTCAGCGACTTTGACAGTTAATAAATCCTTTGACTACATTATAGGAGAACTTGGTCTGACTGATTATTATCCGAAAAGTCTCATTTTAGAGTCGCCTTTTACCTATCAAAAACAAGCTAAGTTAATGATCCCAGCAGATTTTCCTTCGATACAGCATGTCACGTTAGAGGAATATACATCGTCGATTGCTAAAAATATATCAATAATCGCCAAAGCAACAGAAGGAAAGCTGCTTGTCTTATTCACTGCCTATGACATGCTGAAAAAAACACATCAGATGCTGAAATCCGATTCAGAGCTTGAAGAATTTATGATAATGGGCCAAGGCGGGGGCAGCATTACGAAACTTACAAAGAATTTCCGCCAATTTGAGAAAGCGATTTTGCTCGGAACAAGCAGTTTCTGGGAGGGGGTTGATTTTCCAGGTGATGAGCTGACGACCTTGATTATCGTTAGGCTGCCGTTCTCACCTCCTGATGATCCGCTTGTTGCAGCAAAATGCGAACAATTGACCAAGCAAGGGAAAAATGCCTTTTATGATTTTTCTTTGCCTGAAGCGATCCTAAAATTTAAACAGGGATTTGGCAGACTCGTTCGGACTGAAAACGATAAAGGATTGCTGTTTGTTTTTGACAAACGGATTGTAGATGCGAAATATGGAAAACACTTTATTACCTCACTGCCATCCATTGATGTACATGTGGAGCCGATGGAACGCCTTCATCAGGAAATCCTGCTTTGGAAGAAAAATTGATGGCAAAAAAATGCCTGTGTGAGCAGCACAGGCAATGGTGTGGTAGGAGAAAATTTATTTTCACTAATTGATATTGTTACTGTTATAATGGGTACATAAAACAACTTGTTGTTGTCTGTATTTGTTATTGTTGCCCTTTGAGGCTGACATATAAGTTACAATTTTTGTTTTTGTTTAGGAGGAATAGGTCATGGAAAGTAAAATTGAAATTTTATCAACCGTAACCGTAGAGCATTCGGATGATCTCTATAAAATTGTCGATGGACTGAATCGCACGTTGAAGAGAGAAAATCTCATGTTTGGGCTTGCACTTGATCAGGATGATAAAAATAAAGCCGTATTTACGATTTACAGAACGTAGGGATCTGCAGAATGGGACGAAAATTAATTATAGCTTCAATTGTTTTGGCCATAGTGCTGCTGATTGCTCTTAGCGGGTTTATACATGTATATCAATCAGCCATGACTCAGAAAAACAGCGGACATGATCAAGCAATCGATCGGGCCGCCGGACAAACAGAATTAAAAAATGCAGAAAGTGTCCACACTTTTAACGGTCTGGAACAATATTTTGTTATTGCTGGAAAAAATGAAAGCAATAAGAATGTTTATGTTTGGGTGGCGGAGGATTCAAAGAAAAAACCAGTTCTCAAACTTGCATCAGATGGCATTTCTGAAAAAGAAGCGCTTGAAATCGTGAACAGAGAACAAAATCCTCAAAAAATAATCAGTGTAAAGCTGGGTATGGAAAAAAACGTACCACTTTGGGAAATAAAGTATATTGATGAACAAAATCGCTATACATATGATTTTGTGAATTTTACAAATGGTGAAATTCAAAAACATATTGCCATAAAGAAATAGGGGGACACGTCCATGAAATTAGCCGATAGAGTATCAGCATTAACACCTTCATCCACTTTAGCAATTACAGCAAAAGCAAAAGAACTGAAAGCTGCCGGACATGATGTCATTGGCCTTGGTGCCGGCGAACCTGACTTTAACACACCGCAGTTTATTATTGATGCAGCTATTCAAGCAATGAATGAAGGCCAGACGAAATATACTCCTTCTGGAGGTCTGGCAGAATTGAAAAAAGAAATTATCGGCAAATTTCAAAATGATCAGGGTCTCACTTATAAGCCAAATGAAATTATCGTTTGCACCGGTGCAAAACACGCTCTTTATACCCTTTTTCAAGTTTTGCTGAATGAAGGTGACGAAGTCATTATTCCAGCCCCATATTGGGTAAGCTATCCAGAGCAGGTTAAGCTGGCAGACGGTGTGCCGGTTTATGTTGAAGCCCTTGAAGAAAGCCAGTTTAAAATGACGCCGGAGCAGCTGCGTGCTGCCATTACTGAAAAAACGAAGGCAGTCCTGATTAACTCTCCAAGCAATCCTACAGGAATGCTTTATTCAAAAGAAGAGCTTGAAGAGCTGGGCAGAATCTGTCTTGATCATAATGTTCTTATCGTTTCAGACGAAATTTATGAAAAGCTGATTTATGATGATAACAAGCATGTTTCAATTGCTGAGATCTCTGAAGAACTAAAGCAGCAAACGATTATCATTAATGGTGTTTCAAAATCTCACTCAATGACAGGCTGGAGAATTGGATATGCTGCGGGCAATGAACAAATCATTGGTGCCATGACAAACTTGGCCAGCCACAGCACGTCTAATCCGACATCTATCGCTCAATATGCATCTATTGCAGCATATGCAGGCTCACAGGAACCAGTAGAAGAAATGAGAAAAGCATTTGAAGAACGCCTTAACATCATTTTCGATAAACTTGTTTCAATCCCGGGAATTACTTGTTTAAAACCTCAGGGAGCATTCTATTTATTCCCGAATGCCAAGCAGGCCGCAGAAATCACCGGCTTTGCAAGCGTTGATGATTTTGTTGAAGCATTGCTTGAAAAGGAAAAAGTTGCGCTCGTTCCAGGTTCCGGTTTTGGTGCGCCAGACAATGTCAGACTTTCATATGCGACTTCTCTTCAAACGATTGAAGAAGCACTTGTAAGAATTGAGCGGTTTGTGAAAGAAAATTCAATCCATTAAAAACATGAGTCGTCTTTTTGACGGCTCACATTTATGTTTGATTGAAGCATGCAACGAATGTATAATAGCAATTATGTACATATATTTTGATACGGTTTTTGGAGGGACAATTACGTGAAAACAACAATTTCAGAAGTAAGCAAGTATGTAGATAAAGAAGTAACAATTGGTGCCTGGATTGCTAATAAGCGCTCAAGCGGAAAAATTGCATTCTTACAATTGCGCGATGGAACAGGCTTTATTCAAGGTGTCGTCGTAAAAGCTGAAGTGGATGAGGAAATCTTTCAAACAGCGAAATCCATTACACAGGAGTCTTCCATCTACGTGACCGGCGTGGTAAGAGTGGACGAGCGTTCTCCATTTGGATATGAGCTTGGTGTGACTGGAATTAAAGTCATTCACGAGTCTGTAAACTACCCGATTACACCGAAGGAACACGGTACGGAATTCTTGATGGATCACCGTCATTTATGGCTTCGTTCTAAACGTCAGCATGCTGTAATGAAAATCAGAAATGAAATCATTCGTGCGACATATGAATTTTTTAACAAAGAAGGATTTTCAAAAGTTGATCCTCCGATTTTAACAGGGAGCGCACCAGAAGGTACATCTGAGCTTTTTGCTACAAAATACTTTGATGAAGATGCTTATCTGTCTCAAAGCGGACAGCTGTATATGGAAGCAGCAGCAATGGCACTTGGAAAGGTTTTCTCATTCGGACCGACATTCCGTGCTGAAAAATCAAAAACAAGACGCCACTTAATTGAATTTTGGATGATTGAACCCGAGATGGCGTTTTATGAATTTGAAGACAACCTTGTCGTTCAAGAAAATTACGTTTCTTATATCGTGCAAAGTGTACTTGAGAATTGCAAGCTTGAATTAACAACACTCGGACGTGACACGTCTAAACTTGAAAAAATTAAAGCGCCTTTCCCTCGCATCTCTTATGATGATGCGATCAAGTTCCTTAACGAAAAGGGCTTTGATGATATCAATTGGGGTGACGACTTTGGAGCACCGCATGAAACAGCGATTGCGGAAAGCTTTGATAAACCAGTCTTCATTACACATTATCCTACTGCAATTAAGCCTTTTTACATGCAGCCTGCTGCTGACCGTGATGATGTTGTACTTTGTGCAGACTTAATTGCGCCAGAAGGATACGGCGAAATCATTGGCGGATCACAGCGAATTCACGATCATGAGCTATTAAAAAGCCGTTTAGATGAGCATGATCTTTCACCAGAGGCTTATCAATGGTACTTACAGCTTCGTGAATTCGGATCTGTCCCGCACTCAGGTTTTGGTTTAGGTCTTGAACGTACGGTTGCATGGATCAGCGGAGTGGAACATGTCCGTGAATCCATTCCGTTCCCTCGTTTGCTTAACCGGCTTTATCCATAATAAAAATAGTGTGAGTCTCCTCTTGAAGGAGGCTCTTGTTTTTTTGATAGCAAATAAAAAAAAAGATTTTTTGGCGGCTGAGCGCTGAATAGTTGCCCCCGCTTTGGTAACAAGATCCTAATGGAAAACATGCAGCGTTTTTCAGGGAGGACGTGTTATACTATTCAGGAGAGGTGACTCGAATTGAAGAAAGAACAATTTGTTCAGATGCAAGAGCATGGATCCTTATCTGTTCCTGCGTCTTTAATCATGTACTACCATCAGCTTGGAGTAAAAGAAGAAGAGCTGATTTTACTGCTGCAAGTCAATCTGCATCTTCAGAGCGGAAATCAGTTTCCTACCCCGAACGAACTTTCAAATCATATGTCCATCACGACATCTGCATGTACCTCCCTTTTAAGAAGCTTAATGCAAAGAGGATTTCTGGACATCGAGGAATATGAACAATCTTCCATTAAGTATGAACGGTATTCTTTAAAACCTCTCTGGGGAAAATTGTACGAATTTATGATGTCTAAAAATGAGAAGAAAACAGAAGAAAAACAGGAGCAGGATAACATTAATTTGTATCCTGTATTTGAAAGTGAATTTGGAAGGCCTCTTTCACCATTTGAAGTTGAGACGCTTTCGATTTGGATGGATCAGGATTATCACGATCCGCTCATTATTAAAGCCGCATTAAAAGAAGCTGTGATATCCGGAAAATTGAATTTCAGATATATTGACAGAATTCTTTTTGAATGGAAGAAAAATGGCATCAGAACGATTGATCAGGCGAGGAATTATGGAAAACGATTCCGCCAGCATCAGGCTCAGCCTGCCAAACAAAATCAAAGCAGCGACGAAGAATATAAACGGAAAGTGCCTTTTTATAATTGGCTGGAAAGCTAAATCATAAACTAAACAGGTGATATCATGCTGAATATGAAACAAATCAGGGAAGCTCTTGATATGATGGGAGAGCTGTTTCCTGATGCACATTGTGAATTGAAACATAGCAACCCTTTTGAGCTGGTGATCGCTGTTGCACTGTCTGCACAGTGTACAGATGTTCTTGTAAACAAGGTCACGAAACAGCTTTTTGAAAAATATAAAACACCTGAGGATTATTTATCTGTATCAATAGAAGAACTGCAGAATGATATCAGGTCAATCGGCTTGTATCGAAATAAAGCGAAAAATATTCAAAAGCTTTGCACGCTGTTGCTTGAAGAATATGGGGGAATTGTACCAAAAGACCGTGATGAACTGACAAAGCTTCCCGGTGTAGGCCGAAAAACGGCCAACGTCGTTGTATCTGTAGCATTCGGAGTTCCGGCAATTGCTGTTGATACACATGTTGAAAGAGTCAGCAAAAGGCTCGCGATTTGCAAATGGAAAGATTCAGTGCTTGAGGTGGAAAAAACGCTGATGAGAAAAGTTCCAAAGGATGAATGGTCGATAACGCATCATCGCCTGATTTTCTTCGGCAGATATCACTGTAAAGCCCAGGCACCTAAATGTACAGAATGTCCGCTCCTTCACATGTGCAGAGAAGGCCAAAAGAGAATGAAAAAAGGAAGCATAACACATGCTGCCGTCAATTGAACTTCCGAAAGACTTTAGATATGAACCATTTTTTTCAGAAAAGGTGCAATGCGTTTCTGACCTTTCTGGAAATTCAATCGAAGAAGTATTAAGAAACAATCCTTTTTTCTATGATATTTGTGCAAAAGCCAACATAGATATGGCAATCTCTCCATGGACAAATTCAGCATTATATGTGCCGCTTCTGCTGAAGGAATGGGATGCCGTTCAGCTCAAAATAATAAACCAATTTCAAGCGAAAGCAAGAAACGCAGACAAAGCGGATATGAATCATGGAATCTCTATCCTGATCTGTCTGCTTAATTGGAGCAACGATAGACCTGTCGATCATTTGGATGTAATGCATTCTGATATGGGAAGCCTGCAAATTAAACCAATCAACGCAGCTGAAAGGCTTATATATCTTATTTCCAAGCCTGAGCAGTATCATTCATTTGTTCAGCTGCAGCAGCTTATAGAAGAAACACTTAAGCAGTTCTATAAAAAGAATGCTATGACTAATAAGAACAAATTATAAAGTTTATGCGTATGGATCAGTATAGGTCCGTGCGCTTTTTTTGTTATAGGGCTTGACGATATTTGAATAATTATTATCCATGATGTTTCGCACTCCTATTAAACTGAATTCACGGAACTAATTGGAAGTGCATAACATGCCTATAAAGTTTTCTCTTACACTTAATAGGAGTGGTGAGGTTATGGTTTCATATATGGATTATACATCTCCATCCGTTCAATACACGTTTGATGTTAATAAAAGTCCTTTATTCAGAAAAGATAACAAAAATTATATTAATGTATTAGGTGTAAAACAGTTGAATACACTGGAAAATGTGTCACTGTTGGACATTTTTCTAAGTGCTGATAATGTTGTAGAACCGCATTATCACCAAAATGCAGCTGAGCTAGTCTATTGTATTTCTGGTGCTGCAATTGTATCAATTCTGAATCCATTTACAAAACAAATTCTGAATTTCTCAATTACACCTGGACAAGTGGCAAATGTTCCACAAGGCTGGTGGCATTATGAGGTAGCTTCAGTTGATAATACTCATCTTTTGGCAATCTTTGATGCATCAACTCCAGAAGTGATTTTAGGTTCTGACCTATTAAAATTCACTCCTGCAAATATCATGGCGCATACGTATTGTATGGATGAAAGTCAATGGAAACAAGCAATTGAACCAGTTAAACCCACAACATATATAGGTCCATACAAGAACTGCAACAGAGAATATGAAAATATACCACGACAAAATATAAATCCGCAGTATCAACAGCTGCAATATATACCGCAATTCCAACAAACTCCATATTTCCCTCAGCATCAGCAATATTGGCCCTAAAAGATAAATTAAATAAGCTAACAACAAGAAGAAGGAGGTAAAAAGATTTGTCTTTTACCTTTAAAAAGGATCCTAAAACTTTCTACTTAAATAACAGAACCCCCTGCAAAAAAGCAGGGGGTTCATAGGCTTATTAATCGTTTGTTCCTTCTGTAGTTCCGTTATTATTGTTGCCATTTCCATTCCCATTCCCATTATTTCCATTACCAGGAGGAAGGGGGACAATCGGGTTGGCTGGATCTTCTGGATTTTCGCCTTCACCAGGTTCAACAGGCGGCTGCTCTCCATCACCATCTCCGCCGTCATCTCCATCACCTTCACCAGGGAGACCTTCACCAGGTAATCCCTCATCAGGTAATCCCTCACCGTCTTCCGGTTCTTCACCTTCTTCAGGTTCTTCCGGTTCAACTGGTTCTTCAATGATGGCTTCAGGAACTTTGAGAACAGCTGCTGCGGCATCGCTGCGGTTTGAGCTGTCATCATCGCTTACTGCTGAAACTTGGAATTTATAGGTTGCCCCAGGTACGGCATTAGGAATGACCATACTTGTATCTTTGGTTTTGTTGATGACTTGTGCAGGTCCATCATCAACGGATTGACTGATTTCAAACGATACGGCATCTTTTAGGTCATCGGTATAGTTCCAGCTAAGGAGAATTTCATTCTTCTCCTGATCGTAATCGACTTGGAAGTCAGAAGGCTTCGCAATTCTCTTATATTCTTCAGAAACCTTTGTAGGTTCAGTGCCTTTTACAAAATACTCACTGATTTTCTTATTATCAGGTGTAAATTCACCCGCTAGTTTCGGAGGGTTAGATCCTTTTTCAACCGTAACCCTTGAAACAGAATTTGGCTTTTTGAAATTAGAACTGTCACCATCTGAGACTTCAGAAATGACTTCTTTAAAGATTTTTTTTGCAAGCTGCTGGTCGGTTTTCGTCAAATGCATTTTTTCATCATTTTTCATGTAGCCAGTCCACACAGCTGCTGCATATTTTGGGGTGTAGCCCACAAACCAGCTGTCTTTTGCACCGCCTGCAGGTACATCGTATTTTGCTTTTTCATCATCACTGAAGTTCGTTGTACCTGTTTTCCCCGCCACTGTTACGCCAGGAACTCTTGCAGCAGTTCCTGTTCCTCTCTCTACGACTGAAATCATCATATCCGTTACCATATAAGCCGTATAATCGCTCATGGCTGATTCAGGTTCAGGAGATAGGTCAATTTCTGTCCCGTCACTGAGAACCACTTTTGTAACAGCATGAGGCTCAGTGTAAATTCCATTGTTGCCAAAAGCAGCAAACGCTCCTGCCATATTAAGAGGGGAGACGCCGTCTCTAAAGCCTCCAATTGCATAGGCTTCCGGAATTTCCTCTTCGAGCGGTATGCCAAGTCCTACTGCAAAATCGCGTGCTTTATCAAGTCCTACTTCCTGCATCGCTTTTAAAGCAGGGATATTCCGGGACTGTGCGAGAGCTTCGCGGATTGTCATTTGTCCTTTAAAGCTTCTGTCAAAGTTATTGATTTTGACTCCGTTTGAATAAGTATATGGTTCATCAACAATTTGTTCGTATGTCGACCATTTTAAGTATTCAATGGCCGGACCATAATCAAGAACAGGCTTAATGGTGGACCCAGGCTGTCTTCTCGTATCAATTGCATAGTTGAAGTCCCCGACATTTTGATTGCGTCCGCCGCCAATTGCGCGGATTTCGCCTGATTCTGTATCAATGAGGGTTACACCTGCCTGGAAGTTATCGTCAGGATAGCTGATTTCATTTCCATTTAACAGGTCCTCTACATATTTTTGTGCATTTGTATCGAGTGTTGTATAGATCTTTGCGCCAGCTGAGCTCACATCGATATCCGTCTTATCTTTTACTTCCTCAATGACTTCTTCCACGTAAGCGCTGTATGGATTTGATTTTTCCTTTTCAGCAACGACTGTAGACTGGACAGGAACTTTTTTCGCTTCTTCCGCTTCCTGTTCTGTAATAAATCCTTGCTTTACCATTAAATTAAGTACGATGTTTCGTCTTTTTTCAGCAGCTTCAGGATTTTTTCTCGGATCAAATCTAGTTGGACTTTGCGGTATGCCGGCAAGCATTGCAGCCTCGTGCAATTCAAGATCCTTAAGTTCTTTGCCGTAAAATCCTTCTGCAGCTTTGCCTACTCCGTAATATTCAGGATGGTAGTAGATTTTATTTAAATACATTTCTAAAATTTCATGTTTAGAATATTTTTGTTCTAATTGAAAGGCCATCCAAAGTTCTTGAACCTTTCTGGTGATAGTTTTTTCATGTGTGAAAAATGAATTCTTAATAACCTGCTGAGTGATGGTACTTCCGCCCTGTGAGCCGAAACCTTGTGTGACATTGGCAACTACAGCCCCGCCAAGGCGGATGATGTCAACCCCGCTATGCTCATAGAACCGGGCATCTTCGGTTGCTAAAACGGCTTCTTCAAGCTTTTTGGGAATATCGTTATATGAGATATAGGTTCGTTTTTGAGCGCCGACTTCGGTTATTTCATTTCCATCTTTATCAAAAATCGTTGAAGAGTATGAATCCTTTAATTTCTTCTCATCTAGCTTCGGTGCTCCGGCTGCGATAACGGCAAAGGTCGCTCCGCCTGCAATCATGCCAATAAGTCCGATGGAGACGAGGATGAATAGAATTCGTTTCCAAATGGAACCTCGTTCTGGTTTATTTGGTTTTTTGTTTTTGCTTTTGCTGTTTTGTGATAGCGCCTTTCTGCGCTCTTCACGGCTTTTATATTGATCTGACATTGCATTTCCAACCTTTCATTTACAAGATCCGCTTTAAAGGATTTAGAGAAAATATAGTTTTTCCAATACCTTAATATAATCAATTCTAGGCTGATAGCCAAGCGGAATAGGGTGGGCTGTTAACTCGATTTCTTTTTTTGTGATCGATTTTCGGCCGCCGCTTTCTTTTCTTTCCCAAAATTCAAGGAGTATGGCTGCTTCCATTAAATAAAATGATTGGAAGGCAGAAAGAATGACAAAGGATATGCCATCTTGATCCAGCACCATTTTCATATGCCTGATTTGGTGTTCATGGAAATTCTGAAGCGGAAATGAAGTGGCGCTTTGAGTTTCTTTTGCTTCAAAATCAATATATTTCCCTTTATAAACACCATTATAGTCTGTTGTTGACGATTGTTTAAAATAGGCTTCTTTGATAACAGCTGCACTTCGTTTTGGAAAATCAACATTTACAATTTGAACAGGGGTAGGTTTTTTATGAATAACAGCGATTCCTCTGTCTAAATAATAAAGATTTGTCTCGTTCAAATCCTCCTCAAGTGACATCCCTCTATTGCTGTAAGTCTCTTTTTGAGGGCGCTCTTTAGGAGAAGCCGAACTTGGATTATACGTTTTTCCGTTAGGATAACGAAAAATCATTTCTTCCCTCCTCAGGTAAAACTACTACTTATCATATCAAAAAAAATGAAAAAGACATGGCGAAAAAGTTTCGATTTTGTTAACGTCGCGTATGTGTACTACAGCTTTTTCTGGGATACGCTATAGAAGTGAGGTGACGACATGCACGACTTTCACTCTGAAGCAGCCATTCATAGAACAAAGGAAGAAAATAATATTATAGCACTTATAAAGAATACGACAGCAAGAAAAAATTACGACAATATTTCAAGAACAAAAAGTTATCAAGAATATTATAAAAGAAACCCTGAAATTAAATGGTCTTTCCTTGCAAGCATGGTTTCCAGAAATGCCGGCTACTGTATGACGGATTTAAAAGGCACTTGGTTTCAAAAAGTTTTAAATAAAAAAATGATTAAAGCTTTGTTTTTAACGTATGAGGATGCAAACTGGCTTATTTTTTCTGATGCATATCCTCAGCTGATGCTATACGAGATCTCAAAAACACTGCAGCGTCCGATGTTTCACTTGCTTAAGGAGTTCCATGTTTCTTCATTTATGATAAAGGAATGGTTTTTTTTCTGGAATACGAAAAAGGAAGAAAGACTGATGACCTCATTAATAATCAATGAACAGAACTTAATCCAGAAGCCGATAATTGAAAAGTCTATCTTCAAGAAAAAGGTCTTTCACTCGCCTCTTTTTCTTTTTCAGGACCTCTTTCATTTTAGCACAGTCGTTTTTCCGACTATAGAAGGCAGGTTATTTGGATTTTCCGTGCACAATTTCAGAAGTCTTGACAGCCGGATTAAACTTGGGCGAAATCTATCATGGCTGCTTTTTCATCCAGACTATTATTCAAGATTTTTTGCTTTTTCAGAAAGGAATGTTCATACGGGTTCCAGGTATGATTATGAAAAATATTCAGATATTGATTGTAAACGGATTTCACCTTTTCTAAGAACAGCCTTTCCGGTAATCTCTCACCAATTAGACGTAAAAGAGAGAAATTGGTTTCATGGCCAGTCAGTGAAGAAATGGTATAAACCCCTGGCTAAACCGAAAAAAACAGATTTTACGTATTGGCTTCGGCAAAAACAAAATGAGATGCATGCCTTTGCCTTATTAAAGGAGTACTTGTTCAGCAAAGGAAAAAGAAGCAAGGATTAATGCATCCTTGCTTTTTTAGGCTCTTTTCTAAAACCAATATAGATTTACAATCAGATTTGGAGCTTCTTATCGATGTGCAAGAGCAGATTCAATCGTTTTGAAACCCAACTAACCTTACTGCTAAAAAAAACTTTACCCAGCTTCTTTTCATTAAGTCGAAGGGCGATTTGGCCCTCCAAGCTTTTTATCTAAATCATTCTTCGAAGTTTGCTGAGTTTGTTTTTGCTGCTTCTTTTTCGTTTCTTTTGCCATGTCAACACCTCCTAATCGTATTGTTTGCACGCAGAAACATTTCATACTTCTTGTCGCATATGAAGGTGTCGAAAAATACGTTTTTTCCAATATTTTCTTCTTTCTTTGCCGAATGCGAACTAGTTTTGTCACTCTTGAAGGGAGGGAGGAGAAGCTTCTCGAATAGTAACGGTAGATTGAAAGGAGGAGTCAGCGTGGAGCACCTCGTACCTAAAATGGTTGTTGAAAAATTGTTAATGGAACTTGATGAAGAGATGACGAAATTAGAGCTTGCCATACAGAAGAGAGTATCAGAAACCATATGTCAGAGTGAAGAGGAATTTTCTGAAAATCTGGAAAGCGCAAATCAGCATTTATTTGAACTGCAGCAATTTATTCAGGATGAAAAGAACAGGGAAGATGCAAACTCCATAGCGCATGCCTCATATCGATTGAGTTATTAGAACGATGGCATTTCATGTCCATGTTTGGTAAGATACCCCATAGAGGTGAACGGAACATGGAAAACAAAATTCTTAACAATTCGAATAAACTTCTTCATATAACAGGCGAATGTGTCAGCCGATTTGAAAATGATGCAAAAAAGAAAGAAGAGGTTGATTTTTTTAATGAAGTAAAGCCTGCATTTGAAGAGGCAATGAAAACCATGAATGAATGGAAGGAAGACGTATTGAAATGGCGGATAGATGCAAGGCCGAAATACCTTTTTCCCGTTCAGATTGATTCCACAGTAGAAAACTTTGAACAGCTGGTGCTGCAATCCTTTTATAAAGATTCAAAGCCGATCCGATTTAAAAACATGAAGCAATCTGTTGATTATGTCATTGAACAGGTCATCGATCATATACGTAAAGAAAGCTCCGTTTAAATAGGGGCTTTTTCTTTGTTAAGAGACTATAGAATTGTCGTAAAGTGCTTCACAGTAGAAAAAAGTGCATCATGGTTTTACATTTACATGATATAAATTTCGGAGCATTGATATTCAGCTAACCTTCCTAAATCCGCGGTCAGAGCATTATCAGTCTGTCCTGAACCTAGGCAACTGCACTATTTGCTTTTACTGGAAAAAAGAAAACCGGCGAAAGTATCACCGGTTTTCAACTAATAGAATTCAGTTACTCATCAATTTCACGAGCTTCCTGAAAGGTAACAGCAGGTTCTCCTTCACTTGCGACGGGTTCAATTGCGTATTCAACATCCTTTGAATGTTTAGCTGGCACAGGCTGTCCTTTTTTTGAAATTGTCCGATCCTGTCCCTTTTTCTGGTGATTGAAATCCTTGCCTCTTCCCATTTAGAAAACCTCCATATTATAAATAAGAATCCATTACTAATATGGTTTCAAATAGAGTGCTTTATGTATTAAAAAAAGAAAATCAGAGAGGGGCTTCCTCGCTGATTTAAGAAAATAACTATACTTGTGTTGTTTGTTCGGGATTAGATGTTTCGGACGTTTCAAGCAGCATAACGGCTTTTCTGTACTCGCTGATGGATAAGTCGCCTTTGATGTACATGGTTTTAATGAAATTCAATAGCTCACTCATGCTTGTTGATTCATATTGCTTAGCTTCGAAAAATACAGATTTAATGCTTTCCAAATTCATCTTAAATCTCCTCCCATTCCCTTATCCATATAGTAACATGTCATTTTTTATTGTGAATTTTTTGTAAAATTTAGACTTCCGACATAAATTGACACATTTATCAGTTCAATTAGTCAAGCACGAAGACGTTTTTTTTGCATACCTATGAAATAGCCTAATGTACCAGAAAGGGGAATTAAAATGTTTTCGAGTGGACCAGAATCGTTTAAAAATCACAGAAGAAGAAAAGAAAGAATCAGCTACTATTATCCATACGAAGGATACCTGCCATATGAAAACCCGACATATTTGCCTCAGGGTCAACATAATTATCAACAAATGCCGCATAATCAAGCTCAAGCTTTTTATCAGCAAAGTCAATTGCCGCCTGTAATGAATGGGTATCCGGTGCAAGGATATCATGCCCAGCAGCCTCAAAATTTTCCTGCACAGTCCATGTATGCTAATCCATATCCAAAGCCAATGCCAAATCCGAAAAATCAAACAGGCGGAATCTCAACCGTTATGTCGCAATTCAAAAAACCGGACGGGCAAATGGATTTCAACAAAGTAATGGACACAGCGGGACAGATGATGGGAGCTGTGAATCAAATGAGTTCCTTAGTAAAAGGTGTAACTTCGATGTTTAAAGTGTAGTGGCTGAAAAAAGATATCTGCATGTTTACCGAAGATTAAGAAATTCCAGTAATCCAAGCATAGTGAAGGGAAGAGATCAAAAATGGTTACATCCGCACTATCAGGTATATTCGATCAGATTAGTGTCCATCCGCAATTAGTAATTGTCGTTCCGGCTTTAATGATTTTAGGATATGCATTGAAAAGAACACCTAAAGTGCAAGATTGGATGATCATTTGGATCTTGCTTGGAGCAGGCATCCTAGCCAGTATTTTCACACTCGGATTATCGGTAAGCAGCATTGCAAATGGATTTATTGCAGCCGGGGCAGCGATTACGACTCATCAAGCATATAAGCAATCTGTTGTCGAAAGATCCAATGAGCAAAAAGAATAAGAAAAAACGCGTGTAGTCTATCTCACGCGTTTTTTTATGCTGCAGGAAAAAAATTACCTATTCCAGTGCCTGACTCCTTGGTCAGAACGGCTCTAACTCACTTTTTATTCTGAATATACTTTTCGGCCAGTGCCTGCTTCACTTCCTGATAGGACATGCCGGACTCGGCATTGAGCTGTTTTACTTTGCTAATATCGGTATTGCTGTATTGTTTTGTTCCTTGATTTTTCATAAAAGTACACCTCTATAATAATTGTTCATACACTTCATTGAGCTGGCCGGCACGCAAGTAATCCTGCTCTCCCATTGCATGTTTGATTTCATGGGGAAGCATTTGATTCAAGAAGGATTGTTCCTTATTAGATAAAGCTCTGGCAAATTGTTCTTCATTTTCAAAAGAGTGCTTCGAGAGCTTTTGATACAAATGTCTGCTTACCTCATGCTCGTCTAAATAATTTGATAAGACTTCACGCAAATAGCTTAATGATTTATCCATTTTACTGCTCCTCAAAATAGGCTTTTGCTTTTTCTTTATCGCTTTTCTCATAATAAGGATTCTCTTCAGCAGGGGATGAAGCATCTAAATTTGTTTTTATAACCAGCCTTGGGGATTCCGATGGTTCAGCGCTAATTCTTGTTGTGTGCTCATTTTTCATGGTCCAGCACCTCCTGCCTTTAGTTTCTTATAGGTCCGGTCAAATTATAGTGTTAATTTTTGGTCAGGGATTTGGAAACTTCTATTATTTTACAGGAAATGAAATGATCAGACTTTCATCTTTAATTGAAGCTTCGAGTACATTTCGATCTGGTTCAAAGGGCAATAAAACGGTTTTTGATAGTTTTTTATGTGTATGAGATGCTTTATACATGTTTGGCTGCCGAACTTCGGCTTTTTCAGAATGTGTTATCGTAATGGTTAAATAGCGTTCATGCAAGTCAAAGTGAATTTGTTCTTTTTTTATGCCGGGCAGCTTTGCTTTAACAATAAATTTGTTTTCCTCTTCAAGAACTGAGATGTTCATGTAAGGGATGTTCATTCCTTGCTGGAATTGCTGTTTTATTTCATTTGTATATTCCTTCAGGGGATTATCGTTAAAGAAGCGTTCAGCTATTTCAAAAAAACGCTTTTGATCGTTTTCCTTCATTGTTAGACCCTCCAAGTATTCTTTTACGCTAAAGTATGAAAGAAAGGCCGATTTGGTTGCTTGATTTAAGCGTTTTATGGTTAAATAATGGTGTTTATTGAAAGGGGACGGGTAATTGAATCTGCATTGGATGGATGTTTTTACTAGGTCAGGCAGTGCGGTAAGCGTTTAATTTCAGGGGTACAGGGTATTTCTAATAATAGTAGCTTAAACTAAAAGGAGAATGAAAATGCTTAAAAAACTATTTGGCAAAAAAACAGAAAAACAAACTGAGGAAACGGTATATGCTCCTCTGACAGGATCACTATTGAACCTTGAAGATGTTCCAGATCCGGTTTTTTCTCAAAAAATGATGGGTGACGGAATGGCGATTGAGCCTGCTGAGGGAGTGCTTGTTTCACCAGTAGATGGAGAAATTATTCAGCTGTTCCATACAAAGCATGCGATCGGAATAAAAAGTGCTACAGGTATGGAACTTCTTCTGCATATTGGCCTTGAAACTGTCTCTATGAACGGTGAAGGCTTTGAAGCATTTGTAAAAGAAGGCGACAAAGTAAAAGTCGGTGATAAATTAATTACGTTTGATCTTAACCTGATAAAAGAAAAAGCGGCTAGCACAATTACACCAATCATCATCACAAACGGTGATATCATTGAAAATGTTGTAAAATCAGATTTAGGTCAAGTTGCACGAGGCAGTGCAAAAGTACTTGAAGTAAAAGTGAAATGAGGAAAGCGGGCTGCGGTCCGCTTTTTCTTTATTTTTCAGGAAATTATAAAAGGAAAAAGGCTGTGGATATTGAAAATAGGTATCTGCGTCCGGCTTCAGCGCGTTTCTTCTGGTCATTAATTGCAAAGTCTTGGTTTTCTTTTCCTCCATTAATAAATATTGATTCTGCTTAAAATCGAACGTTTATTCTGTTAAAATGGAAGAAGAGGTGAAACGAATGCGACGTAAGCAGTCACTGGCAGAAATCATTGATTTCCTGAAAAAGGATGACCAGTTTAAACATCAGGTTGTACATGCCCAAACGATCGAACCAAGAGAAGCGAAGACAGTCAAAATGCCTTCTGGTGTTGACCATCGATTAACTGATGCTCTATCGGCAAGAGGGATTCAGCAATTATATACTCATCAGGCAACGGCCTATGAGCTTGCAAATAAGAAAAAAAGCTTTGTTGCGGTAACGCCTACAGCATCAGGGAAAACTCTCTGCTACAATTTGCCGGTTCTTCAGCAAATTCTGGATGATGAAACGAGCAGAGCACTCTATTTGTTTCCGACAAAAGCACTTGCGCAAGATCAGAAAAGTGAATTGAACGAGCTAATCACTGAATTAGGCGTAAATATTAATTCTTATACATATGACGGGGACACTGCTCCAACGATTCGAAACGTAATCCGTAAAGCGGGTCATATTGTGATGACGAATCCTGATATGCTCCATTCTGCGATTTTACCGCATCATACAAAATGGGTTTCCCTTTTCGAAAACTTAAAATATATCGTCATAGATGAACTTCATATATATAGAGGGATTTTTGGCAGTCATGTTGCAAATGTCATAAGGCGATTAAAACGCATTTGCGAGTTTTATGGAAGCAGTCCTGTGTTTATTTGCACATCTGCTACAATTGCAAACCCGAAAGAGCTTGCAGAAAATCTGCTGGAAACAGAGATGACGCTTGTTGATGATAACGGTGCGCCATCAGGCAGAAAGCATTTTCTTTTTTACAATCCTCCGATTGTTAACAAACCTCTGAATATTAGAAAGAGTGCAACGCTCGAAGTCAGAAAGATTGCAAGCGAACTTTTAAAAAATAAAATACAGACTATTGTCTTTGCAAGAAGCAGAGTGCGAGTTGAAATTATCTTAACTTATTTGCAGGAGCTCATAAAAGGAGAGGTAGGGAAACAGACCATTCGCGGCTATCGCGGAGGCTATTTGCCGAAGCAGCGGCGTGAAATTGAACGTGGCCTCAGGAATGGTGAAATTCTTGGTGTCGTCAGTACGAATGCCTTAGAACTTGGCGTTGACATTGGACAGCTGCAAGTGTGTATTATGACCGGATATCCAGGAACCATTGCAAGTGCCTGGCAGCAGGCAGGTAGAGCGGGAAGAAGAAGCGGTGAGGCGCTTATTGTCATGGTGGCCGGATCAACTCCTATTGATCAATATATTATTCAGCACCCAGACTACTTTTTTAAGCAAAATCCTGAAACAGCAATCATAAATCCTGATAATCTAATTGTGTTAGTTGATCATGTAAAATGTGCTGCCTTTGAGCTGCCATTTAAACAAGGCGAAACCTTTGGAAATACAGAACTTGAAGATATCCTTGAGTTTTTGACAGAAGAAAAAGTCCTTTATTATAATCGTGAACGGTATCATTGGATGAACGATTCCTTTCCGGCTCATAACATCAGTCTAAGGTCAGCCTCACAGGAAAATGTCATTATCATTGATCAGTCAAATACTGCACATGTAAAAGTTATTGGAGAAATGGACAGGTTCAGTGCGATGACACTGCTGCATGACGAAGCAATCTATTTGCACCAGGGGATTCAATATCAGGTTGAAAAGCTTGATTGGGAAGAAAAAAAAGCTTTTGTCAGAGAAGTGGATGCTGATTATTTTACAGACGCTAATCTCGCCGTTCAATTAAAGGTACTTGAAGAAGATAAAACGAGAAGAAAGCATTCTCATCAGCTCGGATTTGGAGATGTAACCGTTCAGGCGATGGCCACCATTTTTAAAAAAATTAAATTCGATACACATGAAAATATCGGCTCTGGACCGATTCACCTCCCTGAGGAAGAGCTTCATACAAATGCAGCATGGATCAGCTTATCAGATGAACTTACAGCTGCAATGAAAAAGGATAGGCTCGAGGAAGCACTTCTTGGTATATCACATGCTCTAAATCATATCGTTCCGTTAAGTGTAATGTGTGATCCTTCTGATATAAGCGTGATTCCGCAATTGAAGGCGACTCATAACGAAAAGCCGACCGTGTTCCTCTATGACCGCTATCCAGGGGGAGTCGGACTTGCAAACAAAGTTTACGATACGATGGAGACGGTGCTTGAAGAGGCTTTGACCATGATCCGAAGCTGTCCTTGCGAATCTGGCTGTCCTTCGTGTACAGGACTGGAAGGCTCAGAACACCAAAAAGAAGATACCCTTCGTCTATTATTTCAATTAAAAGGAGCAGAAGATTCTTGTCATTAAAAGGAAAGTTAAATCGTTTAAAATCTCATATGGCGCTTGCTGAGAATTCTGCACCTTCAGAGGAAATCCATTCTGACAAGAGAGAAACAGATGAAATTCCGTATATAGAGAAGTGGGAAAACCTAGATGCGAAGCCGTTTTGGTTTGATGGGCAATATTGCTTTGTTAGAGAAAAAACGTATCCGCTCGATTATCAACATGGTCTCTATCAGCTTGGAGAATTTCACAGAGCCGTTTCTCTGTGGAATAATAGTGAAAGTTTACATCCACTGTCCAGTAAAGACCACGATTCATTTGACTTGTTTTTCTTTGATACGGAAACAACGGGACTTGGGGGAGGGGCAGGAAACACGATTTTTCTGCTCGGACATGCGCAAGTCTTTCAAGACAGGATTGTGGTGAAACAGCACTTTCTGCCGAAGCCGGGAAATGAAGTTGCTTTGTATCAAAGCTTTTTAAGTGATGTGAATACAAAGACACTTGTTACCTATAATGGCAAAGCATTCGACTGGCCACAAGTGAAAACACGTCATACGCTCGTTCGGGATCTAGTGCCTGGACTGCCCGCTTTTGGCCACTTTGATTTATTTCATGCGGCGAGAAGATTGTGGAAAGACAGGCTGGATTCTGTCAAGCTCAGCATTGTCGAACGGGAAATCCTGATGATTCAGCGTGAACATGATGTTCCGGGCTACCTTGCTCCCATGATTTATTTCAGCTATGTACAAACGCAGGATCCTGACCAAATTTCAGGAGTTCTGACACATAATGAAATTGACATCCTTTCACTGATTTCGCTTTATATTCATCTTTCATACCGAATCTTGTTCCCGGGTGTCGAAGCATCGGATTCAGAACAATTTGAGGTGGCCAGATGGCTTCTTGCATCAGGTGATAATCAAACAGCTTTCGACACATTTAAAGCTGTTGCAGACCGAAGTGAAACAAGGGAATTTGAGGCGAAATTCGAAATGGCCATGCACTATAAAAGGAACAAAAGCATGCAGGAAGCATTGCCTTTATTTAAATCTGTGGCAGAAGGATCCAGCATGAGGCAGAAAGCAAAAGCAGCTGTTGAGCTTGCCAAATACTATGAACATAAGGAAAAAAACTATCAGCTTGCCCTAACTTATGCGACAACTGCCTATTTAACAATTAAAGATAAGGATCAAGCTCTAAAAACGAACTCAGAAAAGGTAAAAATGGAACTGTTAAAAAGAATGAAGAGATTAGGAAATAAACTTGAGTAATTATTCCCCGGGTAAGCGCAAAAACAGCACTTTTTCGCAGAAAATTTGTCGATATTGTGAAATTTTCCGAAGATGCAAATAGGTAATTGTAGAACTGTGTAGAACCGTGTAAAATAAACGACTGTACACACTATTTACCTGAGGTGAGCGGAATATGTATAAAGGGATTTTCTACTTGTTTTTCATCGTTTTATTTGCTACAGTTTTCATCTTTTCAAACTTCAAAGACAGTTTCTATGCATTCTTGTAAAAAATAGGTTTTTATATCAGTACATGTACACACTTTTCTTCATAGACTATCACTGTAAGACAGATAAGAAATGAAGGAAAGGAGACCAACAAACATGATGCCTAATAACAATATGCCAAATATGGTGTCGCCAAGTTCGATGGGACCGAATATGCCAAATATGGTGTCGCCGAGCATGATGGGACCGAATATGCCAAATATGGTATCACCTAGTTCGATGGGACCGAATATGCCAGCTCCAAGCATGGTATCACCAAGCATGATGGGGCCAATGGGACCTGCAAATATGTGTCCGCCGATTGTTCATCCAACAAAATGCTGTGTAAAGCATATTTGTTCTACAACAGTTGTTCCGCACATTCATCCTACTCATACTACTGTAGTTAACCATCAGATGTACCAGCATAAACATTACTTCCCTCAAACACAATCTTTTGTAAATGAAGTTTCCAACCAACAATTCAACTGCGGCGGCGGTCCAAGACCACCATTTAGTCCTTACGGCCGTTAACATCTTTAGTAGGAGCTGATGCAACATGTCAGCTCCTATCTTCTTTAGAAGGGAGACGGACACAGATGAAAGTTCTGACGATTTCAGGCTACAAGCCATTTGAGCTGGGAATCTTTAAAAAAGATGATCCTGCTGTCATATACATAAAAAAAGCTATTGAAAAATCACTGCGTCCTCTGATTGAAGAAGGCTTAGAATGGGTATTGATTAGCGGACAGCTAGGTGTGGAGCTCTGGGCAGCAGAGGTTGTCTTTGAATTACAGTTAGAGTATGATGAATTAAAGCTGGGTGTGCTAACACCTTTTTTAAACCAGGAAGAAAACTGGAATGAAGACAATAAGGAAGCCTATGAATTCATTTTGTCTCAAGCGGATTTTGTTGACAGCATCACAAAGAGAAAATACGAAAATCCAAACCAATTTCGTTTGAAAAATCAATTTTTTGTTTCGAAAAGTGAAGGATTGCTGCTTGTTTATGATGAAGATAATCATGGTTCACCAAAATTTTTGCTTGAAACCGCCAGAAAATGGTCAGAAGCAAACGAATATTCATTAATGATGATTTCTTTTTCAGATCTTCAGATGATTGTAGAAGAAGAACAGAGCAAGTCGGATGGATTTTGGTCAACTTAGAGATGATAAATTGACAACGGCAATTAGAATGTGAAAAAATATGTAGTGATGATTTCAGTGTGACGAGGTGAGAGAGATGCTTTCTGATAAAATTAAATTAACGGCTAAAGAAATTTTAGAAAAAGAATTTAAACAAGGAATGCGCGGCTATAAACCAGAAGATGTTGATAAATTTCTAGACTTGGTCATTAAAGACTATGAAACATTCCATCAGGAAATTGAAGAGCTGCAGCAGGAAAACCTCCGGTTAACAAAGCAGCTTGAAGATTCATTTAACCGCAAGCAGGCACAGCCGGTACAGACAAATACGACAAACTTTGATATTTTAAAACGATTATCCAACTTGGAGAAGCACGTATTTGGCAGCAAGCTGTACGATTGATTTCCAATTTATTTCCACTTGCAATAATCGTATTAATTAACTATACTAATACTTGTTCTTAAAAAATAATAACGTTCAGGTAATCGCTGCAGTCTTTAGGGCTGTAGAGGAAAGTCCATGCTCGCACGGTGCTGAGATGCCCGTAGTGTTCGTGCCTAGCGAAGTCATAAGCTAGGGCAGTCAAGGATCTTGGCTGACGGCAGGGAAAAAGCCTAAGTCCCTTTGGGATATGGCTTGAATACCTTGAAAGTGCCACAGTGACGTAGTCTTCCGGGAAACCTGAAGAGTGGAACGCGGTAAACCCCTCGAGCGAGAAACCCAAATATAGGTAGGGGCACCTTCTCTTAGGAATTGAACAAGGAGAAGGCCGGAAGCATAGCTTCTGTAGATAGATGATTACCACCGGAGTACGAGGTATACCGGCCGATTGCAGTACAAAGGGACAAAACATGGCTTACAGAACGTTATTATAGGTTACCATAATGAGAAACAGGCTCTCTTCATTAGATGAGAGCTTTTCATTTACATAAAAACATCTGGCTCAATTCGAAAATAACAATTTTATTTGGTATCTTTAATCGATTTTTTCAGTGAAAGCTTTTTTGTGGAAAGAGCACGGTATCCTGTCGAATAAACGACAACATGTTTAACTGCAGTAAACAACAATCTTTGAGAAGACATACAAACATTTTAATAAAGAAAAGAAGGTGATTTTCTTTGGGAAAAGTCACATTAATTGCAACTGCTGCAATGGGTCTTGAAGCGCTTGTTGCCAAGGAAGTAAAGGATTTAGGCTATGAATGCACGACTGAGAACGGAAAAGTAACATTTCAAGCAGAAGAGAAAGACATACCACGCGTGAACTTATGGCTGCGCACGGCTGATCGTGTCAAGCTGAAGGTAGCTGAATTTAAAGCTTATTCATTTGATGAGCTCTTTGAAAAAACGAAAGCATTGAACTGGGGAGAGATTATTCCAGAGAAGGCAGAATTTCCCGTTACCGGAAAATCAGTGAAGTCAAAGCTTTATAGTGTGCCGGATTGTCAAAGAATTGTAAAAAAAGCGATCGTAGAAAAATTAAAGCTGCATTATAAAAAAACATCAGATTGGTATGAAGAATCAGGTCCTGTTTTTAAAGTGGAAATTGCACTTTTAAAAGACACAGCCACGCTTACAATTGATACAAGCGGTGCCGGTCTTCATAAAAGAGGATTCAGGCTTGATCAAGGCGGAGCCCCTTTAAAAGAGACATTGGCGGCTGCTCTTGTCATGCTGACAAACTGGACACCTGATCGTCCATTCGCTGATCCTTTCTGCGGTTCAGGAACGATCCCGATTGAAGCAGCTTTGATCGGTCAAAATATTGCACCTGGCTTTAATCGTGAATTTATTTCGGAACAATGGAATTGGATTGACAAGAAGCACTGGAATAATGCCAGAGTTGAAGCTGAGGACCTTGCAAACTACGATCAGCCTCTTGATATTGCAGGCTATGATATTGATCACCGCATGATCCGGATTGCCGATGAAAATGCAGATGAAGCAGGTCTCGGGGGAATTATTCAATTTAAACAAATGCAAGTCAGTGATTTTACGACACGAAAAGAGTTCGGAGTGATTGTCGGCAATCCGCCGTATGGGGAACGGCTCGGTGAAAAAGAAGAAGTTGAGGAAATGTATCAGCAATTAGGCCGTGCGCTTGCACCTTATGACACATGGTCTGTTTACATGCTGACTTCACATAAAAGCTTCGAGCATTTTTACGGCAAGCAAGCGACAAAAAAACGAAAACTGTTTAATGGCTTTATTGAAACGGATTATTATCAATTTTGGGGTAAACGTCCTCCTCGTGAAAATAAGCAGGTATAGTATGAATCATCCTTGAATACAATAGAATCAGTATTGATAAAATTCAAGGGGTGGTCTTTTTGCACGTAAACGAAGACTTTAACTTAATTTCGAAGGCGTTGTCGTCTTCTTATCTATCGCTTGTTGAAAACGGGCAAGAAGCTGCAGCTCAATCACTGAATAGTGCTCGTTCTGATTTTCTTAAAGCTTTTGCCCATGCTTCTGCAATTGATCAAAAAGTAATGATAGATACGTTATACAACAGATAAAGGATAGGCTTTCTGATAACGAAAGCCTATCTTTTTTAAAGTGAAAAAGTATATTTTGCGCATTGATGACGAGCGGAATCGCCTAACTCCCCGGCCAAACAAATCCGTCAAAAAAGTCAAAACCGGACTTTTCTGCCGGATTCTTTTCTGTCTGCCTGCGCTAAACGGGCGCTTGCGCTTTTCCTATGCTTAATGTTGAAATCTTGACTATACAGGCATAAAGTGAAATAATGACCTTTCGAGTATAAAAGAATGTGGGGGATCTGATACATGCCGACGTCACGTCTGCCTTTTGCCGTATCAAAAAATGAAAACTTCTATGAAGGATTAAACAATTGGATCGGCGATGTTTTTTATGATATTTTGCCTGAAAAAGGCTTTGAACTTAGAGATGAACAAATTTTTATGGCTTTTCAGCTTGAAAGAGCGTTTCGGGAAAAAAATGTAATGTTTGCAGAAGCGGGTGTTGGAACGGGAAAAACACTTGTTTACTTGCTTTATGCAATTAGCTATGCAAGATATGTCGGAAAACCGGCCATCGTAGCATGTGCTGACGAAACCTTGATCGAACAGCTCGTTAAAAATGAAGGAGACATTGCAAAACTGCGGAAGCATCTGGACTTGAATATTGATGTACGCCTTGGCAAGTCACAGGATCAATATTTGTGTCTGAAGAAATTGGATCAAACCGTACAGAGAACGGGGGAAGACATCTACCTTGATTTATTTGAATCCCTGCCATCCTTCGTGCATGAAAAAGCAGGCATGCAATCTTTCCAGCACTATGGCGACCGGAAAGAATACCCGCACTTGACAGATGAAGAATGGAATGCGATTAATTATGATTCATTTCAAGACTGTTTGTCATGCGATCAAAGACACCGCTGCGGTTTAACATTATCGCGTGATCATTATAGAAAAGCCGCTGATCTAATTGTCTGTTCACATGACTTTTACATGGAGCATATTTGGACAATTGATTCAAGAAAACGAGAAGGCCAGCTGCCGCTTCTTCCAGAGCATAGCTGTGTTGTTTTCGACGAGGGGCATCTGCTTGAGTATGCAGCTCAAAAAGCATTAACATACCGTGTGAAAAGCAGCACTTTAGCGATACTTCTTGAAAGATTGCTGCAAAATGATATTCGCGAAGAGTTTGCACATCTCGTAGAAGACACACTTGTCATTAATGAAGAATTTTTTGAGGGCCTGCTTGCGGCATCTGAGAAAGTGCCGGGATCACATCGTTCTAAAATAGTTATGAATGATACGTTAAAAAAACAAGGGGTTCAGCTGCACCGAATGCTCTCAGAAATCGGAGAAGCACTTGTATTTGAAAGTGAAATGTATACGATAGATTCCTATGAGCTGAAAATCGTTGAAGAATATTTGGATTCAATGGAATTCTCCATTTCTTTGTTTAATCAGCAAAAAGGGGCCATCTACTGGATTGAAACGCGTGATGAAGATTTTTCTTTGATCATCATGCCGAGAACAGTTGAAGAAGTGCTGAGAGATAAAGTTTTCTCACAGAAGAAGCCATATATCTTCTCATCTGCTACTTTATCAAGTGATAAATCATTTGAATTTATAGCAAATAGCCTTGGAATTAAAGATTACTTATCCCTTACAGTGGAGTCTCCGTTTGATTATGAGGAAAATATGAAAATATCCTTGCATAACTTATCATCTGCTCAAGATTTAAACAAAATAAAATGTGATCGGGCTCTTAAAGAAATTGAGAAGTCAAATGGGCGTGCTCTCGTTTTGTTTAGTGCAATGGAGGAACTTGAAGTCTTTAAAAAGCATGTGAGCAGCAATGGCAGTTCATATTCATTTTTATTTGAAGGCGATCAGGAAATCAGCCAGCTTGTATCTGAGTTTCAAAATGACGAAACGTCTGTTTTATGTGCAGTCCATTTGTGGGAAGGTCTAGATGTTCCAGGTCCATCTCTTTCTAATGTTATCCTGTGGTCACTGCCGTTTCCTCCATCAGATCCTGTATTTGAAGCGAAACGCAATAGCTCAGCTGATCCATTTATAAATGTAGACCTCCCATATATGATTTTAAGACTGAAGCAGGGGATCGGACGTCTGATCAGAACAAGCTCTGATCAAGGACAAATTTCGATTTTCTTATCAAACGAACGTGATTTGAACGTATTAGATCAAGTAAAAGCTATTTTGCCTGTTGAGGCAGAAATCGTTTAAGCGAAGGGATTCCTTCGCTTTTTTTATTGTTGAAAATTAGTGCATCACTTATGGAATAAGTGCGTCAAGCGGTAAATGGAGCATAAAACCGACTCTCCAGTCTGTAAAACGGTTGACAAAAACCTGAGGGTTCATTTAATCTAAAAATGTTAGAAAATTATTACTATTTATTTACATACAAATTCGAAGGGGTGAACAGATTGTCTATTCAATCCGCTGAAAAAGAATTCTTAGAATATCTTCAAAAAATGAAAAGCTATAATGAAGCGATTTCCCTAATGTTCTGGGATTTAAGAACAGGTGCGCCAAAAAAAGCAGTAGATCAGAGATCGCAGGCTATTGGAGTGCTGTCAACTGAAGTCTTTCAAATGATCACGTCAGATCAAATGAGGTCCTATATTGATCAAGTCCTGCAGGCAAAAAATGAGGTTTCAGAAATTGCATACAAGGCAGCACTTGAATGTGAGAAAGAATACAAGCTGAACAAAGTGATTCCGCAAGATGAGTTTAAGGAATATGTCATCCTTAAATCTAAAGCAGAATCGGTATGGGAAGAAGCAAAAGAGAAATCAGATTTTAGTATGTTCGCTCCTTATTTGAAAAAACTTGTTGATGCAAATAAAAAATTCCTCGAGTACTGGGGTTATAAAGACAACAAATATGATACTTTTTTAGATCAATATGAACCAGGGGTAACGGTTGATGTGCTGGATCGTGTTTTCGGTCAATTAAGAGAGCGTATTGTTCCTCTTGTTAAAGCCATTACAAATTCGCCGAATCAGCCACAAACTAGTTTTCTTTACGAGCCGATTTCAAAAGAAAAGCAGCGGGAAATCTCTGAATTTTTCCTAAAGGAACTTGGCTACGACTTTGAAGCAGGACGTCTCGATGAAACAGTGCATCCATTTGCGATCAGTCTGAACCGCGGGGATGTCAGGGTGACAACGAAGTATGCCGAAAAAGATTTCCGGACTGCACTATTTGGCACGATTCATGAGTGCGGACACGCGATTTATGAACAAAATATTTCTGAGACCCTAGAAGGTACGCTTTTATGTGATGGAACTTCCATGGGAATTCATGAGTCACAATCTCTTTTTTATGAAAAATTCATCGGGAAAAACCCAGGATTCTGGAACCGTTACTATGATTCACTGAAACAGCATTCATCAGGGCAATTCGATGACGTTTCATTAGAGGATTTCTACAGAGGGATAAACGAATCAAAACCATCGCTTATTCGTATTGAAGCAGATGAATTGACATATCCGCTGCATATCATGATTCGCTATGAAATTGAAAAAGGTTTATTCAATGATGAAATTCAAGTTGAAGATCTTCCTCGTATCTGGAACGAGAAATATGAAGAATACTTAGGTGTAACGCCTTCAAATGACGGAGAGGGCGTTCTGCAGGATGTTCACTGGGCAGGCGGTATGTTCGGCTATTTCCCTTCATATGCGTTGGGATATATGTACGCAGCACAGTTTAAAAATGCGATGCAGAAGGATCTGCCAAACTTTGATGAACTTGTTGAAACTGGGGAATTTGCAACGATTAAAAACTGGCTGACTGAAAACATTCATCAATACGGAAAAATGAAACAGCCGCTTGAAATTCTTCATGATGTTACAGGCGAAGGTTTGAATGCGCAATATTTAATCGATCATCTTGAAACGAAATATTCTAAGCTGTATCAATTAGAAAAAGCTAAGTAAAAGGAAAAGGCCGCACATTATCCTGATTATAGTGCGGTCTTATTTTATTGGTAAAGGAGAGATGGGTATGAATGATCAAAAATTACACCGTTATTAATGTTCAGTGGTAAAGCATAGGAAGCAATAAAACATTATCTTTCAATCTTTGACGGATCAGAAATAAAAAGCATTCTTCACCACGAAAATGGAACGTTCCTGCATGCTGCTTTATTATCACAGGGCAGGCAAAGGGCGAGAATACTTGAATGTCTTTTTCGTCCATTTTATCATGTAA
Organism: Bacillus sp. UMB0893; assembly: GCF_002858905.1. Lineage (NCBI taxonomy): Bacteria > Bacillati > Bacillota > Bacilli > Caryophanales > Bacillaceae > Bacillus > Bacillus sp. UMB0893. The sequence continues at coordinate 164,609 of NZ_PKLB01000007.1, forward strand.
AATGAAGCGATTTAATAGAAAAATACGAATAATTGAAATCATTTGTGATTGTATTATTCGTTTTTTTCGTGAAAAAATACTTCCCAATCGTAAAATTCCTTGTTATAATGCAAATAATCAAATAAACGAGCACTCATATAATCGCAGGGATATGGCCTGCAAGTTTCTACCGGATGACCGTAAAACATCTGACTATGAGTGAGCAGTGTTGTTTCTATTCGAAAAAACTCCTGATTAATATGAGGATTTCTTTCTTTTGTTCCGGATATGACGGCATTGTCTCACTCTATGTGAGACAATGCCGTTTTTTGCATATTTGGAGGGATATCTTAATGAAGCTGCTACAAGATAAAATTATAAACGAGGGCAAGGTTCTTTCGAATCAAGTACTGAAAGTAGATTCCTTTTTGAATCATCAAATTGATGCATTCTTAATGAAAGAAGTGGGAAAAGAGTTTGCAGCCCGTTTTAAAAACGAAGGCATCACAAAAATTGTTACAATAGAATCTTCAGGGATTGCACCGTCTGTAATGGCAGCTCTTGAGCTTAACGTTCCAGTTGTATTTGCGCGAAAACGGAAATCACTGACGTTAACGGATCAGCTTCTAACGGCGTCTGTTTATTCTTTTACAAAACAAGAGGAAAATACGATTGCTGTCTCAAACCAGCATTTGACTTCATCTGACCGTGTTTTAGTTATTGATGATTTTCTTGCAAATGGACAGGCTGCCCTGGGACTGGCAGAAATAGTTGAACAAGCTGGGGCTTCACTTGCCGGAATTGGAATTGTGATTGAGAAGTCGTTTCAAGAAGGCGGTAAAATGCTTCGTGAAAGAGGACTGCGTGTTGAATCACTCGCAAGAATAAAGTCATTGGAAAATAATGAAGTTCAATTTCTTGAAGAAACGGAGGCGGCAGTATGAAGAATGGGTCATTGAAAGTTTTCTCATTAGGCATTCAGCATGTTCTTGCTATGTATGCGGGGGCAATTATTGTGCCGCTTATCGTTGGCAGTGCACTTGGTCTTACAGCAGAACAGCTAACGTATCTTGTTTCCATTGATATCTTTATGTGCGGATTAGCCACACTTCTTCAAGTGTGGAAAAATAAATTTTTTGGGATCGGCTTGCCGGTCGTTCTCGGCTGTACATTTACGGCAGTAGGACCAATGATTGCGATCGGAACAGAGTATGGCATTTCTTCCATATACGGTGCTATCCTAGTTTCCGGGATTTTTGTCATCCTTATTTCAACTGTTTTCGGCAAGCTTGTGAAATTTTTCCCGCCTGTCGTTACAGGATCTGTCGTAACAATCATTGGTATAACATTAATTCCTGTTGCCATGAACAATATGGCTGGAGGTCAAGGTGCTCCTGATTTTGGCTCGATTGCCAACATTGGGCTGGCTTTTGGCGTCCTAATGTTTATCATTCTCTTATATCGATTCTTCACAGGGTTTATTCGGTCGATATCTATTTTAGTTGGTTTGCTCGCCGGAACAGTCGCTGCCGCTTTTATGGGAAAAGTGGATATGCAGCCAGTCTATGATGCCACATGGTTTCAAATTGGCCAGCCTTTTTACTTTGGAACCCCGACGTTTGAAATTGCACCGATCCTTACAATGATTTTAGTTGCAATTGTAAGTATGGTTGAGTCAACAGGTGTGTATTTTGCTCTGGGAGATCTTACGAAGCAGAGGATTACAAAAGAAGACCTTGCTAAAGGATATCGTGCAGAGGGTGTTGCCTACTTGCTTGGAGCCATTTTTAACGCATTTCCTTACACGGCTTATTCTCAAAATGTCGGGCTTATTTCACTTTCAGGTGTTAAATCTAAAAATGTCATTTACACTGCAGCAGGAATGTTAATGGTACTTGGACTTGTTCCGAAGATTGCCGCATTTACAACTATTATTCCTGAAGCAGTGCTTGGAGGGGCAATGGTAGCAATGTTCGGCATGGTGATCGCTTATGGCATCAAGATGCTCAGCAATGTTGAATTTGCTTCACAGGAAAACCTGCTGATTATTGCTTGTTCTGTAGGAATGGGACTTGGTGTTACAGCTGTTCCAGACATGTTTGCTAATTTGCCGGAATCCGTTAAAATAGTAACGAACAACGGGATTGTCGCCGGAAGCTTAACAGCCATCCTATTAAACATTCTCTTTAACGTCATTCGTACGGAAAAGAAAAGCGGTCTTGTGAACTTAGAAGGTAAGCAGGCTTCTTAATCATTTGTGTCCTCACAGTGCTGTGAGGATTTTTTTTGTAAGATAAAAAAAGTATAAAATTAGTCTTCTCAAACTCGATTTTTTATTATAGGGGATAGAAGGAGTTGTGCTCCGTTGGGGTTCAGATATCTGTATAAAAGAGTTTTTTGGACTTCAATCGGTTCCGTTGAGTCCCATATTTTTGTATAAGAGAGTATTTAGGTCCTCAAAGTGCGCTATTGAGGTCCATATATCTGTTTAAGTGAGAATTTTGGACTTCAATCGGTTCCGTTGAGTCCCATATTTCGGCCTAAGAGCGTATTTTGTGCCTTCAAAGTGCGCCAGTGAGACCAATATTTCTGCTTTAGAGCGTATTTTGTGCCTCAAAGAGCTCCTTTGGGGTCCTTATCTCAGCTTAAGAGATTTGTCCATTGGTAGGACAGGTGCTGGGGAAAATTTGCTGTACGGATTTTGAAGATTATTGGCAGGAAGCGCGGGAAAAATGAGTGAGGATAAATATTGATGAGCCCACAAAAGCAGGGAGAACGCACATATATTTTACAGAGTTTCAGGCAGAAATATTTATGATCAATGAATGTTCAGCACTGAGGTCTCCAAAGATTAAAGGGCACTAGGCAAAATTTTTGTAAAAAGTCTGGAAAGAGTGGTACGATTTCTCTATCAACTTTCAGGAGATGTGACTGCAATGACAGATACAGTTCTATTAAATCACACAGAAATCAAACCCTATTCTTTCAAACATGAAGTGGTTGTTAAAGAAGGAAGAGCATTGCACAAAATCACATTGGATTTTAAAGTTAAATCATCAGAATACCATGAGATTACAACTCTATTATATAATCAGAATTTTAAAGTGAATGTCCCTGGCGTCAACCTTGCATTTCAAGGCACGATCAGCAACTATATCACGTCCCTTATCAACCTGTATGAAGAAGGTGCAGTTGGCGATTTTCATCTGGAATTAATAGAGGTCTAAACAAAAAGAAAGCCCTAAAACAAGTTTTAGGGCTTTCTTTTTAATTCTTGATCTGCAGCTTTTTTAATACATACTAAGTGCTTTTCTTGTAGCAGGTCCGACGATTCCGTCAACGCTCAGCTTTTTATCTCTTTGGAACTTTCTTACTGCCTGATCCGTATTGTTCCCGAAAATGCCATCTATGCCTTTCGTGCTGTAGCCGCGGGAGGTTAATAGCTGCTGCAGAACCTTTACATCACTTCCGCGGTTGCCTTTTTTAAGATTCTGCCCGGATGAAAATGCAGGTTTTGAAGGAGTACCATTGCTGCCGCTGATTTTATAACCGTTTGCAAGTGCAATGGAATCAAATGTTTTGCCGGATGACGTAATAATGACAGTTGTATTCATATTCACCTGACCGTAAAGCCATTCGACCTCATTGTCATACATTCGAATACAGCCATCACTGATGTACTTTCCAATGGAACTTGGGTTATTATTGCCATGAATGGCGTAAGTCGTTCCCCAAGTTCCCCGTGCATTAATGCCAAGCCAGCGATTGCCCAGAGGATTCCGAGGGTCTCCTCCAGGAATTCCTTTTTTGTAATACGGTCTGTTCACAATCTTGCTAACAATCTTAAACTTTCCTTCAGGCGTATAAGAAGGCTGTCTGCCAGTCGCAACTTTAAAGACGCTTTTCAGTTTGCTGTTTTGATAAAAAGCGAGCTGGTTGTTTGACTTGTTGATGATAATAAAGTCGCTTCCTGCAGCAGAACTTTTGCTGATTCCAGCACCAAAAAACATGACGATGGCAAGAGTGAAGATGAGAAGAATTTTTTTCATTGAGTAACCCCTTTGATGTCAAAATAAAACGCAATTACTTCATCATATGAAGGTTGCTTCAAATTATTTCCAATCGAAAAAAATAAAAATTCAGGAGTGGAATTGTATGAAAAAATGGGCTTTTGTATCTGATTTCGATGGAACGATTTCGAAAAAAGATTTTTATCATCTTGTTTTAGAGAATTATTTTCCAGAAGGAAGGGAGCTGTATAAACAATGGAAGTCTGGAAAGCTGCTTGATATTGATTTTCTAAGTCAAGTTTTTGCATCCATTCATCAGGATGAGGACGCTTTAATTGAGGCGATAAAGCTGCTGCCAATTGATGAACACATCCGGGATTTTATAAAGCTGGTTGAAAAAAACGGCGGGGATTTCTATGTTTTAAGTGCAGGGACGGATTATTACATCCGCCATATTTTGAATGAAATAGGGGCAGAAAATGTAGAAATCTTTTCAAATGAAGGATATTTTCATAGCCGGAATGTACATTTGAAAATTGATAAAGAAGACTGGAAATATTCAGAGCGTTATGGGATTGATAAATCCAAAGTGATCGTAAAGTTAAAAGAAGAGTATGAAACCATTTATTTTTTTGGAGACAGCGAGCCAGATTCACATCCGGCTGTTTATGCAGACGTTACTTTTGCAAAGGATGCACTGTGTGAGCTGTTAGAAGAGAAGGGGATCAAATATATCGGTGTGAACAATTTTAAGGATGTAGAAGCCTATTTGCGCGAAAAGGGAAGACTGATGTAAGATTCTTTGAAAAGAAGTGAGATACGCTGTATAATGTGTTACTTCTTGGGTGCCAGAGATATACTAAAAAGAAGGAGCTGACGTCATGATAACTCAAGAGGTAAAAAAAACAGTCTTTACAGCAAAAAACGGTGAGCAGGTGACTTTGCGGAAAGTAAGAGAAGAAGATGCACAGGACATCATCGAAGCTGTAAAAAGCATCATTGATTCTGGCGCTTACATACAAAAAGAGCGACCAAGAACCATTCAAGAAGAAATAGATTTTATTTCAGATATGAAAGAAAAAAATAATCTTTATCTTGGCGTTGAACTTAAAGGGAAAATAGTGGGGATTGCCAGAGTGATTCGCGGCGAGCTGGAGATGAAAAAGCATACAGGACTTTTTCGGACATGGCTTGGCGATTCAGCTCAAGGACTGGGAATTGGAAAAGAACTGATGAGCGCCACATTAGAATGGTGCCGCACAAACAGTCTTCACAAACTATGCTTAACTGTGTTTGCTTCAAATGAAGTTGCGCTGAAACTGTATAAGAAGTACGGTTTTGTCGTTGAAGGAATACAGCGGGAACAAGCCGTACTGAACGGGAAGTTTGATGATGAAATCCACATGGCATACTTCTTTTCAAACACATTAGACAATAATTCCCATTAAATCTTTTCTTTTCAATCATGGATTTCAGGGTATAATAAAAGAGCACAACAACAACTCCTTTAAAACGTTGCTTTTCCCATTACAGGGAAGAGCTTTTTTTCGTTTGGGTGGGAATTTCTACATAAATAAACGTGATAATGGAAAAAATAACCTCAAACAGGTGAGAATGAGGTGTGTTTATGGCATACATTTTGTCGGTTGGAAAGAGCATACCGCCTAATAAGCTGCCCCAAGAGGCGACAGTTGAATTTGCAAAGGAACTGTTTGAAGGTACTTTTAAAGATATAAACAGACTGCTGCCTGCGTTTAAAAATGGCGATATTGAAAGCAGACAGTTCGTTAAAAATCTTGAATGGTATACTGCTCAGCATTCTTTTGAAGATAAAAATAATACCTATATAGAAGCAGCTGTAGCACTCGGCAGTGACGCGATCGTAAACTGTTTGACTGCGAAGAATTTTTTGAAAAGAGACATTGCATTTGAAGAAATTGATGTGATTTTTTTTATTTCAAGCACAGGCATTTCCACACCCAGCATTGATGCAAAAATTATGAATCAATTACCGTTTAGAGAGTCAACAAAGAGGGTTCCAATTTGGGGTCTTGGCTGCGCAGGGGGAGCTTCAGGTCTAGCAAGAGCTCATGATTACTGCAAGGCATATCCGCAGTCTAAGGTGCTTGTCGTTTGCGTTGAATTATGCAGCCTTACGTTTCAGCATGACGATCTTTCGAAAAGCAACTTCATCGGCACCTCATTGTTTGCTGATGGTGTAGCTTGCACACTTCTGGCTGGTGAAGATGTTCTTTTGGATGACATTTCTGCACTCATAAACGTACCAAAAACACGCTCTACGAGATCAACTTTCATGAAAGATTCCGAAGAGGTCATGGGGTGGGACATTAAAAACAACGGTTTTTATGTTATTTTTTCCAGAGATATTCCAAGTATTATAAAAAATTGGCTCAGGGAGACTGTTGAAAGGTATCTGGAAGAAGAACAAGTTCCCCTCAGCGAAATAAAGCACTTTTTAGCCCATCCAGGCGGCAAAAAAGTGCTTCAGGCATACCAGGCCAGTCTCGGATTTGAAGAAAGCCAGCTGGAAGTTTCCAAAAACGTTTTGAGAAATCATGGAAATATGTCATCTGCAACCGTTATGTATGTCATCGAGCAATATTTAACCAGCACGCTTGCAGATGATTCTGATTTAGGAATCATAGCAGCCCTCGGGCCAGGCTTTTGCTCTGAGCTTTTACTGGTCGAGTGGGAGAAGGTAGCATGATCTTTTATATTTTTCTTGTCATTATCATTCTTCAAAGACTGACTGAATTATTTATTGCGAAGCGAAACGAAGCATATATGAAAACAATGGGGGGAGAAGAATACGGACAAAAACATTACCCTATAATTGTAGCTGTGCATATCCTGTTTCTATTTTCCTTAATGATTGAAGTGATTGTTTTTAATAAGGAAGTTTCACCGCTATGGCTGGTAATTCTGCCGATTATCGCAATTACCCAAATCATTAGATACTGGGCCGTTTTCAGCCTCGGATCAAATTGGAATACGAAAATCATAATCGTACCGAATCTTGAAGTCGTTGCAAAAGGTCCATACAAATTTATGAGGCATCCAAACTATTTGGTTGTCGCTGTAGAAATTCTCTTTTTGCCAGTTTTATTTCAAGCATATGCCACGGCCATACTATTTACAGTCCTCAATGCCGTGATCATGGCCATCCGTATTCCAGCAGAAGAAAAAGCATTGCTGCAGCATACAGATTATGAAGAATTGTTTATGACTAAAAGAAGGTTTCTTCCCAGAAAAGAGTAATTGCGAGATAAACATCATCCAGCTACGGTGCCTAGCTCACTGTGAAAAAGACAATTTCCCGGAAAAGGCAAAAAGCGCCTTCCCCGTGAAATTCCTATTTTCTTTGCGAGCTGACCAGGGCGCTTTCGCTTTTGTTGTTGAAAATGATTTTCATTCGTGATACACTTTCGTTAAGAATCATTCTCATCGAAAAGGTTGTGTGAGACAATGACAATGTTTTTCTTATTAGGAACCGTCTTAGCCTACAGCTTGTTAATTGGTTACATACTTAAAAAAGTAAATACTTCAGCTTGAATAAATCCGCTGCCTATAAGGCAGTTTTTTTTGTATTTTCATCATGGCTCATGTCTATACTTAGAATGCTCACGAAAAGCAAGGATTGATGTTTTTAGTGAAGAGTAAGATCCCACCGCTGCACCGCCATAAAAAAACCCCATAAATATGCCTGCTGATAAATGATGGGGATGGCTGAATAAAATAGAGATTCCAAGTCCCAGAAGCCCGGCTATGGTCGGAACAAACTTTCCAGGTATATGGAACAGGATTTTTAATAGCTGGGTTACTATCAATACTGTTGGAACAGCAATGACAGCATCCCAAATATTTGTATGAATCACAGGAAATTCGGTCATTAGTATCATCCTCGTGTAACCATTTTTTTATAGTATTCAACTATAGATATTTTATATGAGAGAGCTCTGAAAAAAATATGGTATCATCGTTCTATATTGAATGAAATCTTAAGTGAATTTGAAGTTTTAGGAGGAAATGATTTTGATTTCGAACGAAATACATTCTGTCTATCAGCAGCTAATAGAGGCATGGAACAGCCGAAATGCCCGTGAAATGGCAGATTTATTTACTATGGAAGGCGAGATAATTGGATTTGATGGCAGTCAGGAGATTGGACGGGAGAAGATCTTCTCTCATCTTAGCCACATATTTTCAAATCATCCTACTGCTCCATTTGTAACCAAAGTGAAGAACATTCGTTTCCTCGGTCCTGATGCAGCTGTTTTACGCGCTATTGCAGGAATGGTGCCGCATGGAAAATCAGATCTTAACCCAGATGTAAATACACATCACACTCTAGTTGCCGTTAAAGAGGAGAATAAATGGCTGATCCAGCTTTTTCAGAATACACCTGCAATGTTTCACGGCAGACCTCACTTAGTAGAAGAAATGACAGAAGAGCTGAGACAATTGCTTTCGTAATGAACGGTGTCGATGGCAGAGACCTTATCGAATACTCATAGTTAAGCATGTTACCTTTATATTAGGTGACATTTTTTTATATCATTTTATTTTGAAATCAAATCGATTGACAAAAAAACAAATCTCAGATATTATTATCTCGAATTAAAGATTTTTAATTTAAAGATTCATAAATTATTGTTTTAATTTTACAATTTAAATCAATAATAAAATGTCTCTAATTTAAAAAAAAGAAAGGTGAAATGACAAAATGGCAAAAGTTTTATACATCACAGCACACCCGCACGACGATACAGCTTCTTTCAGTATGGCTGCAGGAAAAGCATTCCTTGACACATACAAAGAGGTAAATGCAAATGACGAGATCGTACACATCGATCTATATAAAGAAAATATCCCGCATATCGATGCTGACGTATTCAGCGGATGGGGCAAGCTTCAAACAGGAAAAGGCTTTGAAGAGCTTTCTGAAGAAGAAAAAGGCAAAGTAGGCCGTCTATCTGAGCTAAGCGAACAATTTATTTCAGCTGATAAATTTGTTTTCGTAACACCGCTTTGGAACTTCTCATTCCCTCCAGTGATGAAAGCATATCTTGACTCAGTAGCTGTTGCAGGAAAAACATTCAAATACACAGAGCAAGGTCCAGTTGGTTTATTAACTGACAAAAAGGCTCTTCACATTCAAGCTCGCGGCGGCATTTACTCAACAGGCCCGGCAGCTGAAATGGAAATGGGACACCGTTACCTGGGCATCATGATGAATTTCTTCGGAGTTCCATCTTTTGAAGGCTTATTCATCGAAGGTCACGCTGCAATGCCTGACAAAGCTCAAGAAATTAAAGAAAATGGAATTGCACGCGCTAAAGACTTGGCACATACATTCTAAGCAGAAAAGATCTCCAATTGGGGATCTTTTTTTATGGAGTTTTTGGCGTCATTTTATACCTTTTGGAACGTTCAGGTAAGATAATTTTTGAAATAGATGAAGAATTTTGTCAAAACGTCTTTATATTGAGATTTTTGGGCGATATATTGAAAATTTCGGGTATATCCTTCAATTTTGACGATAAATCCCCAGTGTGGTTCATTGGTGTATAATAATTTCCTCAATGAAACTTTCTCTAATAAAAAATCCTCCCAGTATTCCATTTTTATATTAGAATAGGAGAATCAAACAAAAAGGAGATTCTAAACATCTATGAACGGGACAGCACACATGGCCATTGGGGCTGGAACAGGGTTTGTGATCGCAAGCTCAATGCAGACTGATTTTCAGACAACACTTATCTTATCAGGTCTTGGAGGTCTGGCCGCATTGATGCCTGATATTGATATCGATGGTAAATTGAGCAACCGCATCACTTTTTCCCATCGTTTTATTCGTACATTGGCTCAGGTTATTGGTTTTTTAATGATCATGTATAGTTTTTTTCAAGGGAGAGGCAGTGAAATTTGGATTGGAATGGGAGCAGGAGCTGCAATCATTGTCTTTTCTGCTTTTATAAGACAAAGGCACATGCTGACAATGACTGGCTTTGGAGTTCTTGCAGGAGGAATCTCACTTCAGGAAAACTGGCTTATTTTGCTTGGAGTGTTTATCGTGATTGCTTCCTTTGTTCCTCATCGAAGCTATACCCATTCATTGTTAGGCCTTGGTTTTTTTGCAGTGATTGCCTTTCAATTTGAGCAGGCGATTGGATTGGATGGAGCTTTTCTAGTAAGCACTGCGGGTTATGGGAGTCATTTGCTTGCAGATATGAAGATGCTTCCATTTAATCGCAGAGGGGTTAAATACTTTTTGCCTTTTTCATCAAAAGAGCTTTAATGGAGTAAGCTTTGATCATTTTGTGAATAAACATACAAACTATTTGAATACATCAAAAAAATTCGATACAATGAAAGTAAGAAAATTGGAGACCTTATTAAAAGGCCTCTATTTTTTTGCCCAAAAGTGAAGGAGGAATAGGTGTGAATTGCAGAGAAAGTGAATTGCCGGGAATCGGCAGAAAGTTTGAAGTCATCACGAAAACCAATGAGAAAATTGTCATCGTGATTCATGATGATGGAAGAAGAGAGATTTATCATTTTGATAGTGATGATCATGAAGAAAGCATCTCAAGTGTTACATTTAATGATTCTGAAGCAAGACAAATTGCAGCCATTTTGGGCGGCATGGTTTACAAGCCAAAAGCATTGGAGTCCATTGAAATAGCTCTTGATGACCTTGTGATTGAATGGTTCAAAGTCGAGCCTGGTGCTCCTGCAATGAATAAATCCATTTTAGACATTGATATCCGAAACGAGTACGGTGTAACGGTAATCGCTATCATGAAAAAAAATCAGAAAAAGGTATTGAATCCAGGACCGGAAACGATGATTGAAGCTGGTGACACTTTAGTTATTTCAGGAGAAAGAAAGGATTTGAAAGCGTTAATTAAAAATTTATTATCTACTTAAGGGGGAGTATGTATAGATGGATCATTTAGTATTTGAAGTTGGTACAGCATTAGTTTTAGTTGCAATTGCAGCTCTATTGGCAGGTAAGTTTAAATTCTCCATTATCCCATTCCTTATTGTCCTTGGCATGGTGGTAGGGCCTCACGCTCCCAAAATAGGAGTCATTGATTTAACTTTCATAGAGAGTGCCGAAATCATTGAATTTATGGGACGCATGGGTGTGCTATTTCTCCTTTTCTACCTCGGTTTGGAATTTTCTATCGGAAAATTAATAAAATCAGGCAAGTCAATTGTTATTGGGGGTTCAATTTATATCTCAATTAACTTTTCCTTAGGATTGCTATTTGCATTTCTGGCAGGTTTTCCTCTGCTTGAAATTCTGATTATTGCCGGTATTATTACGATTTCTTCAAGCGCGATTGTCGCTAAAGTATTGGTCGATTTAAGAAGAACCGGTAATACGGAAACAGAACTGATTTTGGGAATTATCATGTTTGAGGATATCTTTTTAGCTGTTTATTTATCAGTCATATCAGGCCTCGTTCTTGGAGATGCAACGTCATTTGGCGGAGCGGTAACCTCAATTCTTATTGCCCTCGGGTACATGTTATTGTTCTTCATCGTTGCCCGGAAAGCAACACCAATTCTCAACAAACTATTAAATATTTCATCTGATGAAATATTTATCATCGTCGTTTTTGCATCCCTCTTCTTTGTAGCCGGTTTTTCAGAAACAATCCATGTTGCTGAAGCAATTGGCGCCCTTTTATTAGGTCTTGTGTTTTCAGAAACAGAACACAGCGATCGCATTGAACATTTAGTCGTTCCATTTCGTGATTTCTTTGGAGCTCTCTTTTTCTTCAGCTTTGGCTTAAGCATTGATCCGTTTTCATTGGGTGGAGCTGTATGGCTTGCTTTAGGTGCCGTTGTGTTAACGATTCTCGGGAATATTACAGCGGGTATGATAGCAGGCAGAAGAGCTGGATTATCTCACAAAGGTTCATTAAACATTGGCTTGACCATCGTTTCCCGCGGTGAATTTTCAATCATCATGGCTAACTTAGGAATAGCAGGCGGATTAATGCCGATTTTAAAACCATTCTCCGCATTATATGTTTTAATATTAGCGATTCTCGGACCGTTGTTAACAAAAGAATCGAAAGCAATTTACAATGTCCTTAATAAAATCTTTAAATGGAAAGTTCCGAAGAATACCATTCAAAAGGTGAAACAGCCGGAAAATTAAATTGTTTTGATAAACAGTACGAAATGAATCGGAGTTGTCATTGCGGCAGCTTCTTTTAATATCAAGGCTTTTATCAAAACGTTTTTTGCTTTTAAAATAATGATTAATCCTTAAGTGGATTGCAGCGGAAATCCACGGGTAAAATTTATAACTATAACAACATTCATGCGAAAACATCTAAAGACGGGCAGGTTGAAGATAATACATCAAAAATCCAGTCCAACTATTAAAAAAGAGTCATTCTTTTTCAAAAATGTGATTATATGAGCGAAAACCATGATCCAATTATCAAAAAGATCGGTTTCATTATCAAACTCCTATTTACGTCCATTTTTAGCCATTTTGATAACAGAAAATGGAATGATAATGGTATAATTGTAAATATTTTGACGGAATGATAGGGGGCAGCAGGATGGAATCGGTGATTAACTATTATACAGGCTTTGCTGAAAGAGAGTGGACGCGGCTAGACCGTGAGCCATTAGAATTTATTGTGAACTTCCATTACATAAAACACTATTTGCCAGAGAACGCACACATTTTGGATAATGGTGCTGGACCTGGAAAATACTCCATGGCACTTGCCAAAAATGGGTATCAAATCACCCTTTCAGATGTAACTCCAAAGCTTGTTGCTCTAGCAGAAGAAAAAGCGAAGGAGCTTAATCTCTCCAATCAATTTAATGGTTTTTACACAGCAGATGCAGCAAATCTGACTCTATTTCCAGATGCAGCATTCGATGCCGCCCTTATGATGGGCCCTCTTTATCATTTGCAGACAGATGAAGCGAGGCATAAAGCGGTAAAAGAGCTTAACCGGATCACTAAAAAAGATGGGTATGTTTTTGTCGCTTTCAGATCCAGGTCTCATCATATGTATGCTTCTCTTCAAACGCCAGACAATTGGAGACCAAATGATTCAATTGAATCAATCCGTACTTTTTTAGAAACAGGAATTTTTAACCATCAAGAAAAAGGGCGATTTACAGGAGCCTACTTCTATAACGTAGAAGACATTTGTCCTTTCATGGAATCGAATGGGTTTCAAACAAGCAAATTGATTGGTTCAACCGGTCTCGGTGCAGCGTTGAATGAGAGCAGCTGGAACCTGTGGCGTGAGAAAGGGGACTCTGAATTAAACAAACTGACCGAGCTTCTGATCGAGACAGCAAAGGATCCTTATCTGCTTGGAATTTCTTCACATCTGCTGTATATAGGAAAGAAAATCTAACATTACTTTTTTGAGAAAAAGTAAACATTTAAAAGGGTGACTTGAGCACGATGCCAAGTCACCCTTTTTCCACCTAATTTGTCTGTATAATAATTTCATCATGATCAACGCTGCTGACTCCGTCAGTAAACACGAGTCGAGTAATAAACTTATAGGAAACTCGGGTTGTCAGTAGGCTGCAGGGAGGACCTATTGTAAAAAAAGTTTCAAATTAAGGAAAGAACAATTCACTCATTCAATAATATGATGGGAAAAAGGCAAAAAATCAAGTAAAATAGCAGTATACGCTACACAAAGGGGTTTATGCAATGAGCACGAAAACGTTAAAACATCAATTGCTTCCGCGCACAGCTGCTATTTTTGAAAAAGTGAAAGAAAATACTGCAGCAGGGGATAAAATAAAAGAGCTAATCTATAAAGTTCATAAAGATACGAAGCATATTGCCTTTACAGGACATTTTTCCGCAGGGAAATCTACGATGATCAATACAATTCTGGAAGAAGCGATTTTGCCGACAAGCCCGATTCCGACAAGCGCCAATGTTGTCTTGCTTCAAAAAGGGGAAAAGTCTGTTATTTTGCATGACAGCAGCGGAAATCTTTTGAAACTGGCTGGAGAATATTCTATTCAGCAAGTAAAAGATTACTGCAAGCAAGGCGACGAGATCATCAAAGTGGAAATAAGCGATACATATCAAGCGTTACCTGAAAATGTGGTGATTATGGATACACCTGGCATTGATTCGACAGATGCAGCTCATCGAATGTCAACCGAGTCGACAATGCACCTTGCTGATTTAATTTTTTATGTAACAGACTATAACCACGTTCAATCAGAAGAAAATGTAGCATTTATTAGTGAAATGATACACAAAGGCAAAAATGTATGCCTTATTGTGAATCAAATTGACAAACATCGTGAAGAAGAAGTTTCTTTTTCTCATTTTAAATCACAGATTGAAATGACATTTGGAGGGGCAGGGCTTTTAAGGAATCATATCTTTTATACATCTCTGATTGATTCAAAAAACCCTCTCAATCAGCTGGAAACGGTTAAAAAGCTAATCCGTGAAACAATTAAGCAAGATCATCTCGTGTTAGATAATGCGCAGGTAACTCTGAAATCATTGGCAGATGAATATTTGCAGTGGAAAGAGGATGACCTGGAGATAAAAGATATTCACGCAGATGAATTAATCCAGCAATTGAAAGAGGTACAAACAAAAAAAGAAATATCATCTGCTGCGCTTCAAGCCTTATTAAGGACAGTAAGCGGTGCTATTTTTGAAATGAAAGAGCAGCTGCAATATATTTTGAAGAATGCAAATCTCATCCCTTTTGAGACAAGATCAAAAGCGGAATTATTCATAGCTGCGTCCCAGCCTGACTTTAAAGTCGGCCTTTTCTTCTCAAAAGCAAAAACGGCTGAGGAACGCCTAAAACGGGAGACTGAGCTGTTTGTGGAATTGACAGACCATTTGCAGTCGCAAGTCACGTGGCATCTTTCTGAGCTTATGAAGAAGAAAATCACTGAATATGAAATTCATGATTCTGTTCTATTAAACAAAATACATTCATTTAAAGTTGAGATAAAACCCCAGCTGCTGCAGGAATCCCTTCAAAAGGGGGCTACAGTCAATTCTCAATATACACTTACATACTCAAATGATTTAAGCGAAGCTGTGAAAAAAGAATGCAAACAGCAGATACTGCCATTGCTGGAGGAAATTGAACTTCAATTAAAAAACAAGAGCGGAGATCAAATCGGGAATCTTGAAAATGAGGTACAAGAAGCGAATCAACAGCTTGAGGAAATGAATGAAATGTATCATAAGCTGATCTCTTTCGAACAAGTTAAGAATGACTTATATGAAATAATGGATCCTCAAAGCTCGACTGATATCAGTCTTTCAGATTGGATGGCTGAAAATCCAATGATGGAACCGGTTGAAGGCGTACTTGAAAACCTGCAGCCTATTTTAACTGTAGATGCAAAAAAAATTGAAGAGCAATCGGCAGCTGTACAGGAAGTTGACCATACTTTCTTTTCAAAGCAGCTAAAGAAAGCCTCAGAAATAGTGGAACATATTCCTGGCTTTAATATGCTGTCATCATCTCTTTTGGAAAAAGCTCATTCCCTGGGGAATCAGACATTTACAGTTGCTTTATTCGGGGCATTCAGCGCAGGTAAGTCTTCTTTTGCAAATGCCCTTCTTGGAGAAAAATTATTACCATCTTCTCCGACGCCGACAACAGCTACAATCAATAAAATAGTACCGGTTACAGCTGATAAGCCGCACGGTTTAATTGAAGTTAAATTCAAATCAGAAGCAGGGCTATTGCAGGAAATTGCCGATCTCTTTTCAATTGAAGCTGCATCTGCAGGGACTGCTCTATCTGAGTTGGAGAAGCTGTCTGGTGCAAATGAAAGACTGAAATCACTATTGCCTCTTTATATTAGCGCACTCAGAGATTTTCCATCTTTCAGCGGAACAACAAAAGTGGTGGACCGGGCGGAATATAAAGAATTTGTGGCAAACGAAGAGAAAGCCTGTACGGTAGAAGAAGTCATCATCTACTTTGACAGCCCGCTGACACGAAATGGTATAACCATTGTTGATACGCCAGGAGCAGACTCGTTTAATTCGAGACACACGGAAGTAGCCTTTGATTACATTAAAAATGCAGATGCCATCCTTTTTGTCACGTATTACAACCATCCTTTTTCAAAAGGGGACCGCGAATTTTTAAAGCAGCTTGGAAGAGTTAAAGATACATTTGCAATGGATAAAATGTTCTTTGTTATTAACGCAATTGATCTAGCAGAAAGCAAAGAAGAAATCGAGATGGTAAAAGATTATATTACAGGACAGCTGTTGACGCATGAGATTCGAAATCCGCGCTTGTATGGAATTTCAAGTATGATGGAACTGGAAAAAACGTCTGATCCAAGCACGTCAGAATTTTATGTGTTTCAAGATGACTTTATGCACTATATAAATAATGATCTATCTGCCTCAATGATCATGTCAGCCAAAGTGGAATTGTCCATTGCACAGCAGCAGCTGCAATCCATTCTGGATGCAGCGGATGATGATCTGGAAAAAAGACAGATTGAAAAAGAGAAACTCGCAAAAGAACGGACAGAGATTGTTTCAATGCTCAGTTCGCAGCTTCATGAGCTTGAACAAAAACAAGTCCTGCAGGAAATAAAAGAGCAGCTTTTCTATGTGAAACAACGGACTTTGCTCAGGTTCCCAGATTTATTTAAAGAAGCGTTTCATCCTGGTGCTTTTGCAGGTGCAACTAGGCAGACAAAAGAAATTCTTGAGAACTGTCTTCAAGACTTGCTTGTTTCTCTTCAGTTTCATCTGGTTCAGGAGCTTCAAGCGACGACATTGCGGCTTGAAAAATACAGTCATATATTGCTTAACGACGTCTTCAAACGTCATTCCAAAGAAATGGCATTAGTGAATATCCAGCTTCGTACAGTACTGCCTGACCTTGCTTCGTTTGAAACTCCGAAGCTGTATGTGGCTTTAAAAGAAATGAATACCAGTGAAATCCGGCAGCCGCTGAAAAAGTTTAAAAATACGAAATCATTTTTCGAGAAGAATGAGAAGAAAAACATGAGCGATGACCTGCAGATAAAGCTTGATCAGCCCATTACTGATATTTTATCTGCTCATGAAAATCAATTCGGTGAATATTACTGCGGCTTATTCATGAAAGAATGCAGAATGCTTATTCAAAACCTGACCAATCAAGCAGAAAATTTTTACGAAGCATTGCTTTCAGCCTATTCAATCGAAGATTTGACCCGCTATCAAGACGGGAACCAAGCTCTTAAGCAAATTATTATAGAGCTTGGGGAGCGGGATGCTGTATGATGATAAGTAATAAATATCAGGTTTGTGCCACGTGCATTCATTTTCAAAGCACAAGGACAGATCAAAGAATGACCTACCGCTGCAAACGGCTCGGTTTTGAAACAAAGCCTGACTATTCATTTGATTGCTGGACACCAACAGACACCGTGATTAAACTGATGAAAAAAAGAGGAGATCTGCCTAATGACGAACGTACATGAAGAAATATCAGCACACAGTAAAAAACAGCATGCGATTGTATCCAAATTTATAGTGCTTGAAGAAAGAAGAGAAGCTCTTATTGAGCAGGCAATTCAGCAATGCAAGCAATCACAGCCATTTTCTGTGAGCGGCATTAATGCAGTAACAGCTGAAATCAACCAACTTGCAAAACAAGGGATCATTCCAACAAGAAAAATCGTGTCAGATGAAATGGTGCAGGAGTTTGTTGATCGTAAATATAAAAGCTAATAACCAATAAATACTGTGTGTAAGCTGGAACCCTTTTCGGAAAAACTAATTCATAACACAACTGAAAAGAGGTGCTTACGAATGGGCAAAACAAAAAGCGGAAATGCAAATGCACAGCGAAATAATAATGCCAAAAAGAAAAATGGTTTTAATGAAGAATTCGCTTCTTATGCAGAGAATGAAGTGAAGAAAATGAACAGCAAAAAAAACGAAGAGTTTAAATAAGTTTTTCCCCAAGATGGCCATCGCGTGACGCGAGGGCCTTTTTCATGTTTTTCCCTTACAGCCTTATCCTAAAATTATGGTATGATAGAGGTACTTGAATTTTTTAGATAGGGGTTTTCAATTATATGAATGAAAAACAGCATTTGCTTATCGTCGATGGCATGGCGCTTCTTTTCAGAGCGTTTTATGCAACATCTGTATACGGCAACTTTATGATAAACAGCAAAGGGATTCCTACGAATGCCGTTAATGGTTTCTTAAAACATTTGCTTGCTTCTATTAAACATTTTAATCCAAGTCATGTCATTTGCTGCTGGGATATGGGGAGCAAAACATACCGTTCGGAATTGTTCGATCATTACAAAGCAAATAGACCGGAAGCTCCGGTAGAAATGCTGCCACAATTTGATTTAGCAAAAGAAGTAGTGGCAGCTTTAAATATTCCAAATATTGGACTTGCAGGTTTTGAGGCTGATGATTGCATCGGGACGCTTGCAAAACAATATGGAAATGAAATGAATGTTTCAATCTTAACTGGTGACCGTGATTTGCTTCAATTACTTTGCGAAGGTGTACAAGTCGTCCTTATGCAAAAAGGAATTGGACAGTATAAAATTTATACACATGACTTCTTTACTGAAGAAACTGGCATCCTGCCTGCACATCTTGTTGATGTTAAGGGTCTGATGGGCGACAGCAGTGATAATTATCCTGGCGTTCGCGGAATCGGAGAAAAGACGGCTTATAAGCTGATTGCTAAATACAAATCAATTGAAGTCTTGCTCAGCAGCTTGGAAGAACTGACAAAAGCACAGCGCACCAAAATTGAGCAGGACATCGAAATGCTGCATTTATCAAGAAAGCTTGCTGAAATTTCATGTGATGTTCCAGTAGAATGCAAGCTTGATCAAGCACTGTTAAATGTTGAACATACACGGGCAATTAAGATGATAGAAGAGATTGAACTTAGAGGGCTTCATACGTTTTTATCAGATGCCCTTGCTGTAAGAGAGGCAATGTGACCTCTCTTTTTTTGATTAATAGCCCATATTCCTTTATGATTCTAATTATAAGATTGGAGTGGCGATCATGAAGAAAGCGATGATTATTGGAGCTACTGGTTTGATTGGAAGTGAACTTCTGAGTCTCCTGCTGGAATCAAAGCAGTACGCAGAGGTAAAGGCAATTACACGGAAACCATTAATCCGGGAACATGCTAAATATAAAAATATCGTTACGGATTTCGATCATTTAGCAAAACAGGAAGAAGAATTTGCTGTAGATGAATTGTTTATCTGTTTAGGAACGACAATGAAACAAGCGAAAACAAAGGAAGAGTTCTATAAAGTCGACTATGAATATGTAGTGGAAGCAGCCAAGCTTGCTAAACAGCATGGTGTTGAAAAAGTGCTTGCTGTCTCAGCGATTGGAGCTGATTGTGATTCGCTTTTCTACTATAATCGGGTAAAGGGACAGATGGAAGATGCCCTCAGGAATATGGGACTTCCTTCTGTCATCGTATTCAGGCCATCTTTGCTGCTTGGTGAGAGAGAAGAGTTCCGTTTTGGTGAAAAGATGGGGGAATGGCTCTATAAAGGACTTGGATTTGCTTTTATCGGAAAATTAAAAATGATGAAGCCGATCCATGCGAAAACTGTTGCAAAAGCGATGGTGAAGGAAGCACAAAATAAAGATCCCCTTGTCATTACGTTTCAGTCAGATGAAATTCAGGAGCAGGGCTATTACTAACAAAAATCGTATGGAATTTAATTCTTCCATCGGCTAAAATTAGAGAAGATTATACTTTACACCTAAGGCGGGGTCCCCATTGCTACAAACGAAACAGTCACTAGCTGATTTTTTGCTGCACTTAAAAGGGAAAGGATTTCAGCTGAAGGAAGATGCGCGTGGCTTCATTGAATTCGGCAAGCATTACACAGGTGCAGAGGATGAATTGGTGATTATTGCAATTGAACTAACGTTAAAAGCACAAAAAGAATTTGATGGATCTTTTTTCGTGTCTCTCCTTGAAACGCTGACTAAAGAAAAGGCAGCAACACGGAAGCAGGCAATCCACATTGCACAAAATCTTCATATAATTTAAAAAATCTCGGGAGATTTCCCGAGATTTTTATGATGAAAGCGATTTTTCCCCGCTGTCCAGTTTCCATTCCGCCACAACCATTGCTGACAAAATAAGAAGACAGCCAATTAGCCCAAATGATGTAAGACGCTCACCGATATACAGAAATGCGGTTAGTGCAGCAAAAACAGGCTCTGACGCGTAGATGAGAGCGACTCTTGCAGCAGTTGTATATTGCTGAAGCTTCGTTTGAACAAAAAAAGCGAAGGCAGTAGCAAATAAAGCTGTAATGATAAGAGCAAATAGGACATCGAACGTGAACATGCTTCTGAAATTCTCTTTTACAGTTTGAGCTTCAAACAGTCCAGAAGCGAAAAAACTCAATACGGAAACCGTTGTC
Organism: Bacillus sp. UMB0893; assembly: GCF_002858905.1. Classification (NCBI taxonomy): domain Bacteria; kingdom Bacillati; phylum Bacillota; class Bacilli; order Caryophanales; family Bacillaceae; genus Bacillus; species Bacillus sp. UMB0893. Next base: position 185,074 of record NZ_PKLB01000007.1, read on the forward strand.
AGCTGAACAATCGTAAGCATCCAAGCATCATGATTTCCAGAAAATTTACCAGTGAAAATAATATGCAGGGCAAAAGCAATGGCACAAAACAAAACGAGAAGATCCCCCAAATTCATCGTTGAAAAATCACTTAACGTTAATAGGTATAATCCAGTTGTGCCAAGCGCTGAGGCAAGATAAACCGTTTTCCTTGCACGTTCCTTTAGAAGCCAAATGGATAATAGCGGTACGATAATTACACTCAATCCGGTGATGAATCCAGTTTTTGATGATGTGGTATACAATAAGCCAACAGTCTGAAATCCATATCCTAAAAACAAGAAGCTTCCAAGTGCCATTCCAGCTAAAAGTGTTTCCTTTGATGGCCTGGAACGATTTACCATCAAACAAATTATCGTCAAAATGATTGCAGCGGCAAAAAATCGTATGCCATTAAAAAAGTTGGGCGGCATGATGTGAATGGCTTTTTGAACAATGACAAAGGTAGATCCCCATATAAATGCAACCAGCAGCAGACTGAGATCAGCAATAACAGATTTTTTAATCATCATGATTCGTTTTCTTCATTCATGCGAATGGCTGCTTTCGATAGCTGATCAGCAACACTGTTTTGCTTACTTGGAATCCATTTAATAAAAAATAAGTCAAATTGAGAGGAAAGCACGATCACTTTTTCAAGAAGAGGGATAAAAGCTTGGTTTTTTACATACTCATTCTCAACGGCACGCTGGACAAGCTGTGAATCGGTCCTTACTGATATGATGGAAAAGCCTTTTTCAAGACAAATCTCAAGACCTTTTATCAATGCATGATACTCCGCTTCATGGTTCGTCATCAAACCAAGGGGTATCGAAAGCTGCTCTCCTTTTCCATGACCTTTAATAAAAATGCCAGCTCCAGACGGACCAGGATCTCCTGCACTGGCACCATCGACATAAACTTCTATCAACTTAACTTCAGCTCCTTCTCTTTTGGAAAGGCAGTTTTCGCATTGATTGTTGTTTTTAGTTATAAATATAACCCGTGGATTTCCGCTGCAGGCAACTTGCTTTCCGCTTTGAGGGATGGAGCCTCCTCGGCTATGCCCGTGGGGTCTTCCCATTCTCCTCTATTTCCCGCAGGAGTCAAGTGCCTTCCGCTACAATCCACTAAAGGTTTTAAGCATTTCTCTAAAAGCAACAAACTTTACGATAACAGCCTTTGGAAAACAGCCAGTTGCAGTTCCCATCCAGATGAACAACCAGCTATTGCCGAATAGTTTATAAAATAAAAAAACAATGATAAAATTGATTAACATAAAAAACGAGCCATACAATCATTAACGCTGCAAATAGGAATAACCGAATATGATTATAGCACAGTGAATACATTTGATGGTATGAGCAAAACTAATACATGACAAGCTCAGGACCGTTTGAGGAGTGGGACATGTGAAATATCAAATACAATGGATGTACAGCAGCCCGAAAAAAACGAGCATACTTTTCACCTCTGATGAAACAGACCTTGATTCAGCAATCTCAATCGGGGATGATCTTGAAAAAACAGGCCGGATGAAGTCTCTTGATTTCATTGATTCAAGGGGTACTTCGTGGTCACTAAAAGAATTAAAGAAATTAAAAATAGAAGTAGCTTACGAGCCGACAGAGGTAGAAGCTTATTTCGATGGGAATTATAATAAACAGACGAAAGAAGCAGGCTTAGGAGCCGTTGTTTTTTACACGCTTAATGACAAAAGAACAAGAATGAGATTCAGTGCAAAGGCTGAGGGTGCCGATTCGAATAATGAGGCGGAATATATGGCATTTTTCTATATGGTCCGGCAGCTTGAAGAACTGGGTGTACGTCACCAGGATGTCACCTTTAAAGGAGACTCACAAGTTGTCCTGAAGCAGCTATCAGGAGAATGGCCATGCTATGAAGACGCACATAACAATTGGCTGGATAAAATAGAAGCAGCCCTGAAAAAAATGAAAATACTCCCAGCCTATGTTCCCATATCAAGAAAAGAGAATGAGGAAGCCGATAAGCTTGCATCACAAGGATTAAAGGGGATATCCGTAGCAAGTGAATGGAAATTGGACAGTGATTGATGGAGATGAATGAATTGGAGAAAAAACAAGTTGTTGGAGAAATTGATCAGCTTCTGGACACATATTGTACAGATTGTTTATTGAAAAAAACCTTTCGCAAAGAATACGGAAAAAATTATGCTCACGCTTTTTGCATTGAACAATGTACGGTAGGCCAAATGATTAAAGACTTCGGAAAAAAATTAACATAAAAAATCCGCTGATAAAGAATCAGCGGATTTTTTATTTCTTATTATAATAAATACGGTTCAGGACTTTGCCTCGTTCAGCTGATGCTCACATTGCAGCAGCAGTTCATTCTGGTTGCTCAGAAAGGCTTGGTCAACGCCAGTATCACCTGCAGTCTGATAGAGTGCCTTGGCATCATTCAATGCCTGTTCTGCGTTTTGAATCGCTTCAGGATCCATGCTCATCGTTGCAGAGCCTGTCATTTTTTGCGCTGCCGCAACAGCCATTTCTAATTGTTTTAAGTTATTGAAGCCACTGATAAGACCCGTATGTTTAATCTGATCCATGTTCGTCACCTCCACTACATAGCGTTCGACATCTTTCATAAAATATACATTTGAATCATGAGTCTAAAGAAACAAATTAAATTTTCTGAATATATAATTATTCGTTAAAAAGAAGGAATTTCGTTCCTTATAACAGAAATATGTAGAAAATAAAATAAAATTGAAACTTTTAGACTATACAGACGATAATGAAGGTAAAAGGAGCGGACATGATGAGGACGAATATCAGCATTAATGAAGATGTGAAAAATGCATTTTATGAGATATATGGGGATTTAGACATGCTCATTTTTATGGCGAAAAACGGTAATGTCTTCAATCAATTTGAAGTAACAAGAATTGAAAAGAAGCTTAAACAAAACCTGAAGGCAGTAGAGTATTTAATGATCAGCCAAGATTTAACGAAAGAAAGAGGCTGAGAAAACTCAGCCTCTTTCTTGCATTCGTATATGATCAGATATAAATTACGTTAGTAATTATAATTTCACTACGTTAGCAGCTTGTGGTCCACGGTTGCCTTCTACGATTTCAAAAGAAACTTCCTGGCCTTCTTCTAAAGATTTGTAGCCGTCTCCTTCGATTGCTGAGAAATGTACAAATACATCGTCTCCGCCTTCAACTTCGATAAATCCAAATCCTTTTTCGTTGTTGAACCATTTAACTTTGCCGTTTTGCATAGTACTTTATCCTCCTAATACTGTAGCACAAGGTTTTGCTACCTGGAAATATTTATCACAAAGCAAAATATGTATGCGTAAACAAAAGTTGAAATCACTCTATTTCACAAACTATTCGCCAAATGATGATTATAATATACACTATTGGAAATTTGTCGTCAAGTTACCTATAGATTTTTACTGAAATTTCAGATATTTTTAATATAGGGTGAAATGACTTGAAAAGGGATGTGGAAAACGTGTATAAAACAAGCATTGGAGATATGCAGGTTATTTTTAAAAAAGACCGCAAAATGAGTGAAGAGCGTTTTCTCCTGGCATGCAGACAGCTTGAGGCAATGAAAACCATGCCTCAGTTTGAACGGGAACGGCTCATTATTATTAAGGACGCGCTTCAAAATACGATTATTATTGAGAAAAAGAATACAGAAACATGCACCATCTATCTTCATAGCTACATTCTTCAGGAAGAAATCATCAAACTTGCATAAAAAAACAGTTCTCTTTTATGAGAAATCGATTATAATATGTTTTGTTAACAAATCGGAGAGGGGCAGTACGATGGAACAAAAATCATTTAATATTACAAGTGATTCAGGTATACATGCACGTCCGGCAACTTCACTTGTAAATGCAGTCAACTCATTTACAGCTGATGTAAACCTAAAGGCAAACGGACGCACTGTAAACTTAAAATCAATTATGGGTGTGATGTCACTTGGTATTTCTAAAGGAACAACAGTCGTTGTAACAGCAGAAGGCAGCGATGAAAAAGATGCAATCGAAGCAGTAGAGAGAGTAATCCTTGCTGAACAATTAGGCGAATAATCAGTCAAAAATCTCCTTCATTCAGGGAGATTTTTTTGTTGTATAGGGAAGGCTAGGAACGAATGGAGGCGAGCATATGCATGAAAAAAAAGAGAAAACATCCTACATTGGCAGCGAAGAAGCAGAAGAAGTAAATGAAGCAAATGACAAGATCAACGAAGCATTTTACGACAATGGAGATAAAATGCAAGTACCGTTGTATATGAATAATGAAACGGCAGCGATAACGATTGACAAAGGAAGAAATGGAAATGAGTTTGACAGGGAAGATTAAGATACCTGTGGCCCGCAGGCTGGTGCCTGCGTTTTTTTTTTTGTATTCGCATAGGGAAAATAGGCTGAACGGTCAAAAATAAGTTGTCAGCGCTTATAAAAGGGAAAGGGCAGCTCAGAAAGAAAAAGTGATCAGTCAAACACGAAGTGCGAAAATGCGGGGGGTCACTGATTAACACAGTTTTCGCCAACAGAAAGCCAGTCCACAGTATAACGGACTGGCTTTTTCGCCTTACTTGTTTGAAGTCTTTGATTTCTGATCCTTGTTACGTTTGTTTCCTTTGCTGTTATCACCTGATATGATTTCCTGGCCGAACTCTTCTTGAAAGTGGCCTTTTTTAGGCGAGTTGCCGTTTTCGCTGCCTTTGTTTACTTTTTTTGTCATAAATAGGTCTCCTTTTAAAATGGTGGTAGAGAATCTAGATTATTTGCTTTATTGTGGTCAGGATTGCTTCGAATGTACATTTCTCCGTCTTTTCCTTTAAAGGTGTTTACACCTTCAATAGCACCTCTGTCAATTTCCATGAGTGCTTCTTGATAGGATAATGTTCTTCCGGCAGAGGTTTTAAATGATACTAGATCTCCGTCTCCGTTTTTTTGTGCGGCTACAAAGGATTCTTTCTGCATGATCAGCACCCCTTTCTTGAATAGTGTTTAACAGTTACATTGAAATATTCGTTAGAAAAGGATTTCCGGATGATTTCTAGAAATAAGTAGAGAATGCTAAAATTTGGAGCTGATTGAATATGAAGAATACATATGATTGGGAAAAAGAAGCTGAAAAGAAGTGGGATGAACGCGCTGCATTCTGGAATAAAGGAAGCAAAGAAATGTGGGATTCGGGTAGCAGAAGTTCGATCGTGCCTTTTTTCTCGAAGTACGTGAACCCGGAAGCTGAAGTTATTGATATTGGCTGTGGAGACGGATATGGTTCTTATCTTCTGACGAGAGAGGGGATGAACGTCACTGGAGTTGACCTTTCACCTGAAATGATTAAACTCGCGAAAAAGCATGAAAAACCAGATAAGCTCGAATTTATTCAGGCCAATATGCTGGACCTTCCTTTTGCAGATGCAAAAGCGGATGCGCTGCTGACAATTAACTGTATTGAGTGGACAGAAGATCCATTAGCTGCTTTAAACGAATTAAAACGAGTGGTGAAAAATGATGGCTATTTATGTATCGCCATATTAGGTCCTACAGCTCATCCCCGAACAAACAGCTTTGACAGGCTTTACGGAAAACCTGTGATATGTAATACAATGATGCCTTGGGAGTTTGAAAAAATGGCGCTTGAGAACGGATGGGAACTGGCTGATAGTCAGGGAGTTTACAAACGGGGAGTGACCGAAGATATGATTGGTAAGCTGTCACCTGAATTAAAGCAGTCACTCTCTTTTTTATGGCTGTTTATGCTTCAAAAGAAAGAAGGAGGGAACGTATGAACCGATATTCAATTGAGGAATTCGTGGAGAAGACAGAACAGAAGGACAAAGGACAAGGCTTATTTGAACTTGAAACGGAGCGGCTGCTTGAGATCAATTTAAATGGACAAATATGGGCGAAGGCAGGTGCGATGGTTTCATACAGAGGCCAGATAAAGTATGAGCGTGAAGGAATTCTTGAGCATGGTATTGGTAAATTATTCAAAAAAGCTTTCACAGGTGAAGGCACCTCCTTAATGAAGGCAACAGGCTCGGGAAAGCTCTATTTAGCTGATCAGGGGAAGAAAATATCCATTCTCAATCTGAATGGAGAAACATTATTTGTAAATGGAAATGATTTGCTTGCATTTGAACCCTCGATTTTATGGGATATTAAAATGATGAGAAAAATAGCTGGAATGCTTTCAGGAGGTCTTTTTAATGTGAAGCTTGAAGGCAGAGGAATGATTGCGATAACATCTCATTATGAACCTTTGACGTTAATTGTCAAACAAGGTGACCCTGTTTATACGGATCCAAACGCCACAGTAGCGTGGTCAGGGAGTTTAACACCTGAATTCGTTACCGATATTTCGTTTAAAACATTCTTGGGACGGGGAAGCGGAGAATCCATTCAAATGAAGTTCTCAGGTGAAGGATTTGTTGTTGTCCAGCCATATGAAGAGGTTTACTTCAGAGATACAACAAGTTAATAGATCAGCTCTGGATGTATAGTTGTCTTCTTTCCTGAAAATCCTTCCTCTTGCTATGGTATAATAGGAATATGTTGAAAGGAAGTGCAGAATGAAGAGTAATGCCAGCAAGTTTCAAAATGGTGAATCTGTTCAAATTGTGAAAACAGGTGAAATTGTGACCGTTATGCAATCAAAGTATATAAAAAATATGAATCGCTACTCTTACATTCTTAAGGAATATCCATCTACCTTTTACTTTGAAGAAGAATTAAAAAAAGAACAATAAGAAAAGGATGACTATAAACGCAAACTGCGTTCAATAGGTCATCCTTTGTTTTTTACGCTTGAATCCGCGTCTTTGCTGCTCGTTCTTGTGTAAGCAGCTTGTTTTTTATTTTTTCTGTTTGATGAAACCATCCTGTACAGGACGAGACAATCTCGCGGGTGGAATTCATTTGACATACGGCCATATATGGATAATGATTTTTTGTCCGGAAGCGCAGATCGAAAAATCGAATTTCATATCCAGAGTGGATTGGAATTGCCACAGCATGAACATACTTTGAATTATTTAAGAAGTGCTTTATATTTTTTTCGTTTTTGGCGATAGCAATGATATCAGGATCCTGGTCATTCTTTTCAAAAGAATGAATCCATACGATATTTCTTGAACGCATTTCGCCGACTTGGAATTCAGTCTCTGTTTCAATCACGATGTGCCAGACCGACCAGAGAATAGTAGGAATAATCGTGATTGTTCCATTCGTTTCGGTCTGTTTTTTTACTCGGGTTAAAACTCTTTTTGAACTATAATAACGTTCTATCAAATACAGTCCTATCAAACCATAGACAATCAAAAAAATCATTCCGGGAGACTGGAGCAAGCCCCAAAGAGCAAAGCCTAATAAGTGTAAAAAGATAATCAGCGGGTCAAATAATGGAATAAAGTTAAGCGAAAGCCATTTATTTGTAAAAGGCCTTCCCGCCTGAGTTCCATATACATTAAAAATATCAAACATCACATGCAGAATTACAGCAAGAAAAATCCAGCCTGACAAATGCAGGAAATCCAAGGACGATAGATTCGAATAAAATGGATAAATAAGGGCTGTTAAGAACCCGGTCCACAGAAACCATGCAGGTATGGAGTGAGAGAAGCCGCGATGATGTTCGGTATACATGCCATTTCCTTTAACAATCTTGATGCCATAATCAAAATCTGGCGCATTTGAGCCGAGTACAGTGCCAAACAAGACAGCTGATGCCAGTTCTGGCTGAGCTGAGACCGCAGGATCAAGATATGCAAGACCAGCTAAACCAAATCCCATCGTAATATGTGTGCCTGTATCCATATGTGACCTCCAGGATTTCATTTCCCCTCCATCCTGAAAGCAATGACAGTTTAGTTTATTGTGCTTTTATATATTTATTCTCTTTAAATAGAGAAGCTTCTTTTACGATATCTTCCATTATGGTTAAAGATGAGTTCGGATGATGCAGCTTCTTTATATTCCGTTTCATTCGCTTAAGCTTTTTATCATCTTGCAGGAGTTTGCTGACCGCATCGTATACTTCTTCAGAACGGTTTACAACTAGCGCTGCTTCATTTTCCTGGAAGAATAACGCATTTTCTTTTTCCTGTCCCGGTACAGGCTTATAGAGAATGACAGGAACACCAACTGCAGCAGCTTCGCTGAGTGTGATTCCCCCTGGTTTCGTGACCATGCATGATGCAATCCGGAATAATTCATCTACACGCTCAACATAGCCAAGAAGTTTTAAGTTCTCTTTATTTTTTCCTGAAATGCCTTCAAGACTCTCTTTTAATGCACTGTTGTTTCCGCAAACGACTACTGTCTGCAGGTTTTCATTCTCTATAAACGATTCACACAGCTCTTTTACATTTTTTAATACTCCGTGAGCTCCCGCCATTACGAGCAGAGTTTTCTTCTTTTTGTCTAAATTGTACTTTTCATATATGGCATCTTCATCTAAATTTTCTTCGAATTGTGAGCGGATCGGAATGCCGGTTACTTTTACTGCAGCGGGATGTATTCCGAGACTCATGACTTTCTCTTTTACCCGTTTGCTTGCAACATAATATTTGTCTATGTTTTTATGAACCCATATTTTATGAAGGCAAAAATCTGTTAAAACATTGTAAGTCGGGATAACAATCCCTGTGCGCCTTCTGTATTCAGGCACTACGATGATAGGGAACGTATTAATAATGATGTCAGGCTGTTCTTTTTCAATAAGCTCATGCAGCCTTTTGTTGCCAAGCTTAAAATATAGAGTTAATAGTTTTTTGTTGTAAATTTTATCAACTCCATAATAAAACATACGGTAAAACTGTTTGCCGATTGTAAAGCTTTTTAAATAAAGGTATTGAGTAATCTCTGTAAAGATTGGATTTGATTCTGCATATAAATCCGAGACGACCACTTCTTCAATCCCCAAGTCCTTGCATTGCTTTACTAGTGTTTTTGAAACTTGAACATGTCCATTCCCGTATTTCGCTGTTAAAATCAACACTTTTGGTTTTTTTAACAATGCATTCACCTCAAATTTATTCTAAAACACATGAAGTACGATTACTATTACAAGCGTAACATACGAATATTGCTGAAATATAAAGTTTAAATAAAAATTTAATTAAATTCTGCTTAAATTTTAACAAATAAAACCAATTCGTGCATATGGAAAAATTATCTTCCCTACTCCCACTCATATGGTGTTTCTTGATAAACACAATAGTTCAGCCAGTTTGCAAACAATAGGTGAGCATGAGACTTCCATTTTTGAACAGGCTTTCTGGCAGGATCATTGTCTGGAAAATAAGACAGCGGAATGCTTGTGTTCATTCCTTTTGCCGCATCACGTTCGTATTCCTCTTTTAATGTGAGCAAATCATATTCAGGATGACCTGTTAAAAATACTTGTTTTCCATCTTTTGAGGCGACAAGACAAACGCCTGCTTCAGGAGATTCACTGACAATTTCCAGTTCAGCGATGGCTGCAACATCTTGTCTCTTTATATCCGTATGCCGAGAATGTGGCACATAGTATTGATCATCAAAACCTCTGACAATTTTTACAGAAGGATTACAAATGTCATGCTTGAAAACACCAAAGCATTTTTCTGGCAGACTATATTTATTTACGCCGTAATGATAAAAAAGTCCTGCTTGTGCACCCCAGCAAATATGCAAAGTTGAGGTGACATTTTTGTTTGTCCATTCGAAAATCTCTTTTAGTTCTTCCCAGTATGAAACCTCTTCAAATTCCAAATGCTCGATTGGAGCACCAGTAATAATCATTCCATCAAATTTTCTATGCCTGATTGTTTCAAACGTTGTGTAAAATTGTTCGAGATGCTGCTGCTTCGTTGTTTTTGAAACGTGAGTTTTTGGCCGCAAAAAAGTAATATTAAGCTGCAGCGGCGAGTTGCCGAGAAGTCTCAATAATTGCACCTCTGTTTTTTGCTTTTCGGGCATAATATTTAAAATGACAATATTTAATGGCCTGATGTCTTGCTGATAGGCTCTCTTATCGTCCATTATGAAAATGTTCTCTTTTTCAAGAATTTCTTTGGCTGGAAGGTCGGCTGGAATATTAATTGGCATGAACGAACCTCAACTTTCTATTACATTCTAAGTTTTCTCTATTATAGAAAGTTTAGAATAATAATTCAATTTGCTTTTATGTTACAATTGTGCGAGAAATACATATTTAATAGGAGAAAGTAGGGCGCTGTGTGTTAATTACAAAACATAAATCAGACATCGAAATCGCTCAAGAAGCACCAATCAAGCCGATTGAAGAGGTAATTGGGGCACTTGATATGACAGCTGATGAAATTGAATACTTTGGAAAATATAAAGCTAAAATTTCTTTGGAATTATTAAATCGGCTAAAAACAAAGCCTGACGGTAAGATCATTTTGGTAACAGCTATTAATCCGACACCTGCAGGCGAGGGGAAGTCCACAGTTACTGTTGGTCTTGGGCAAGCACTAAATCTGCTGAATAAAAAAGCTGTCATTGCCATGAGAGAGCCATCATTAGGTCCTACAATGGGAATAAAAGGGGGAGCAGCCGGCGGCGGATTTTCACAAGTGATTCCGATGGAAGATATTAACCTGCATTTCACAGGTGATATCCATGCGATCACAACTGCTAACAATGCACTTGCAGCATTGATAGACAATCATATTCACCAAGGAAATGAATGTCAGATTGATCCGAGAAGAATCATGTGGAAAAGGGTTTTGGATTTGAATGACCGTGCACTAAGGAATGTAGTGATTGGTTTAGGCGGGCAAGCGAATGGTACACCGCGTGAGGATCATTTTGATATCACAGTAGCATCCGAAATCATGGCTATTTTATGTTTGGCAGCAGACCTGAATGATTTAAAAACAAGACTATCTAAGATTGTTATCGGATTTTCTTATCATAAAGAACCAGTAACAGTTGGCGAATTAGGATTCGAAGGGGCTCTTACCCTTCTTTTAAAAGATGCAATCAAGCCAAACATTGTTCAAACTCTTGAACATACCCCAGCCATCATTCATGGCGGTCCATTTGCCAATATTGCACATGGCTGCAACAGTCTGCTGGGAACAAAAATGGCTGCTAAGCTAGGGGACTATGTTGTCACTGAAGCAGGATTTGGTGCAGATCTTGGAGCAGAGAAATTCCTGCATATAAAAACGAGAGCTGGAGAATTTTCTCCATCTGCCGTCGTCATTGTTGCGACAATCAGGGCTTTGAAAATGCACGGAGGTGTACCGAAAGATCAGCTTGGACAATCCGACAAAGAAGCAATGCTTGCTGGAGCAGAAAATCTTGCTAAGCATATTGAATCTATTCAGTCGTTCGGTCTGCCTTACGTTGTAGCAGTGAATCGTTTTATTACAGACTCAGAGGAAGAAACCGCTGCACTTATGAAGTGGTGTGAGGAGCATTCACATCCGGCTGCCCTGACTGAGGTATGGGAAAAAGGCGGTGCTGGAGGAATTAAGCTTGCGGAAAAAGTACTGGAAACAATCGATCAAGAAGAAAATCAGTTTGATTTCTTATATGATTTAAACGATAGCATCAAAGACAAAATCACAAAAGTTGCTCAAACTGTCTATGGTGCAAAATGCGTAGATTTTTCCTCTAAAGCTGAAAAGCAGATAAAGGAATTTGAAGGCTATGGATGGTCGAATTTGCCGGTCTGTATGGCAAAAACCCAATATTCTTTGTCGGATCAGCCTGAGCTTTTAGGCCGGCCAAAGGATTTTACCCTTACAATTCGTGAACTGAAACCTTCAATTGGAGCAGGCTTCATCGTTTGTTTAACAGGAGATATCATGACAATGCCTGGACTCCCTAAAAAACCTGCCGCGCTTAGCATGAATGTCGACGACTTTGGAAAGGCAACAGGGCTATTTTAAGATGTTTGATCCAACTGCTTTTGATAACTTGAAGGTTGTCCTCGAAGGCGAAATCTATGATGCAGACCTCGAAGGCATCATAGAAGTCATCAAGCGTAAAGACATAGTTGACTTGGCAGCTATGTCTAGAACCTATCAAAACACATTTTCTTTAAAAGAAGGAAATCGTAATGCTGCTGCTGAATTTAGTTTAAAAATGAGCACATCACAATTGTCGGGAGAGCTTCTCAAGAAGGAATCAAATCCTGGATGTGAAGTCCACTTGAAATTTCATGTATACTCACCCTATGATCAAACTCATGCCAGGTCCATTGTGATAGAAAATTGGGGGGCACATCACTCAGTCACTCATCATCTATCACACACTATACCGGCAGAAACTTATAAGCATACGTTTGTCATTGATTTTAGAAGACTTATTGGAGAAGACCAAATGGATGACTTAATAGCTATGGCTGAACATGCCATCGATACTCTTGATGAAATTGAAAAAAAGAGATAAGGAGATGAATTGATGAGTATATACGATATTAAAATCAAGACAATAAATAGTGTGGAACAATCAATGAGCGATTTTAAAGGAAAAGTGCTGGTCATTGTGAACACAGCGAGCAAATGCGGGTTCACACCCCAATATAAAGCGCTGCAGGAGCTTTACGAGACTTACCAATCGGAAGGTTTGGAAATCCTTGGATTTCCGTGCAATCAATTTATGAGCCAGGAGCCTGGAAATGAAGAGGAGATCAAAAGCTTCTGTGAATTGAACTACGGGGTTACATTTCCTATGTATGCAAAAGTGGATGTTAATGGGTCAGATGCTCATCCGCTCTTTAATCACTTAACAAAAGAGGCTCCAGGTGTACTCGGTTCAAAAGCAGTGAAATGGAACTTCACGAAATTTCTCGTGGACAAAAACGGCAAAGCTGCCGAAAGATTTTCACCTAACACAGATCCAAAGGAAATGGAAGAAAAAATTCAGCAGTTGTTAAAAGAGGAAGCCTGAGCAATCGGCTTCTTTTCTTTTACGTGCCGATAGGAGGATAAAGCATGAAAATCATTGATGCCCATATGCATGTTTCTAAAATTCAAAGCTTTAAACAAACGGCAGACACACTATCTCTTATTGATTATTCGATAGAGGGTTTGCAAAAGGAATATAAGGATGCAGGTGTTGTGGCAGCAATTGCAATGGGAGTAACGGAAACAAAAGCGGGTTCTTTTCCGGACCCGGCAGCCGAAACTCCAATGGGGATAGATCTTGATGGATCGATGCCGGCATCTTTCTTTTGCTGTCCGGGTATTAACCCGGAAAAATTAGACGAAAAGAATCTGCTGGCTCTGGAAAAATCATTGCAGCAGAAACAGACGGCAGGGATCAAAATTTACTTGGGCTATTATCCATACTATGCCTATGACAAAAATTACGGACCTGTTTATGAGCTGGCTAAAGCTTATCAATTGCCTGTCGTTTTCCACACAGGGGATACCTATTCTGACCGGGGACTGCTAAAGTACAGCCTTCCGCTTACACTGGATGAAGTGGCCGTTAGTCATCGGGACATTCAATTTATGATGGCGCACTTGGGTGATCCGTGGGTCCTTGATGGTGCGGAAGTTGTTTATAAAAATGAAAATATGTTTGCTGATTTATCAGGCTTGATCGTAGGGACTGAAGAAAATATCGCTGAAAAGAAGAATACGAGATTTTTTGATCATCTTCTTCATGCTTTAGCCTATTGTGACCATTATGAAAAGCTGCTGTTTGGTACGGATTGGCCATTAATCAGAGTAAAGCCTTATATTGATTTGTTCAAAGAAATAATCCCTGAAAAGCATCATCAGGCATTTTTTTATGATACAGCTCTTCATTTATTTCCAAAAATAAAGGCTGTGTTCGCATAGATTTTTTTTCTTCAAAGGTAAACTCATGCACGTCTATTATTAAAATTTCGTGCTCTCTTCTAATAAAACGATTAAACGTACTGAATTGGATTGAATAGCGTTTTAGAAAGAACCAAATAAAAAAATGCTCTAATAGAGGATTCTTAAAGGTTTTTGCATAATAATTGAAGATGGGAAACGTTTAAAAAAATGCAAAGGGGAAGTCATAAATGGGAAGAAAAATTGCTTGGGTAACAGACAGTACAGCGAGTATTGATGAGGAACTGACAGACCATCCGGATGTTTACTGGGTCCCAATGGTTATTTGCATAAATGATGAAGAATATTTAGATGGGGTAAACCTAAAGGCAGAAGATCTTTATGTCTTGCTGAAAGATTCCTCGAATGCAATCACAACATCACAGCCATCACCGGGTACGTTTGTGGAACTTTATAAAAAGCTTGCAGATGAGTATGATGAAATTGTTTCGATTCATCTGTCAAGTCTGCTTAGCGGTACATATACATCGGCTGTACAGGCTGCTGCTGAAGTTGACATTCCGGTCACAGTTGTCGATTCATTGACATTAACAGAGCCCTTAACAAGGCTGGTAAAGGCGGCAATGAAAATGCATGAAGCGGGAATCGAAATCAATCAAATCGCTTCTAAGCTTGAAAAAATACGTGAAAATCATCGAACGTATGTCTTAATCGGCGACTTAACAAGACTGCATAAAAGCGGCAGAATGACCGGGACACAATATTATCTCGGCAGCCTGCTGAATATTCAGCCCATTATCAGGGTAGAGTCTGGCAAGCTTACTACAGCTGAAAAAGTAAGGTCAGAGAAAAAAGCGTTTCAGTATATTGTAAATCTTATTAGAGAAGGAAATCAAAATCATGCCATTGATGAGGTGGCCATTTTATTCAGCTCCAAACGGGTTAAGTCTTCAAAATTATACGATGTCATCAAAAAGGAATTTCCGGACATTCATCTTAAGCTTGTTCCATTATGTACAACGATTGGCGTTCATACAGGTGAAGATGTAGTTGGAGTATCGTGGTTTATTACAGATTAACACTCAGTTTTTGCTAAGATCTAGTAAAGATTTGTGTAACCAGCTCTGATATTTGCCGTAAATTAGCAACCTGCATCTTTTGCAATTTTCGTAAAGTTTGTTGCTTTTAGAAAAAATGATTATAAACTTTGAGTGGGTTGGAGCGGAAGGCACTTGACTCCTGAGGGAAAAAGAGGCTCACATCCCTCCCCGCGGAAAGCAAGTGTCTGCAGCGTAAAATCCACGGGCAAAATTATAACCAAAAACAACAATCAATGCGAAAACAGCCTTTGCAAAAAACGGCGGGGAAGAGCATTAACCGTTGATAGAATAGGAAGTGTCAAATTGGTGCAATTAATAGAAAATGTAGAGGCATTTGTTAAAAAACAACTTGAAGCGGAAGGTACTGGACATGACTGGATGCATATTGACAGGGTAAGAAGGACCGCTGTTACTCTTGCGAAAAAATACTCGTGCAATGAGGTTGTTGTTGAACTTGCAGCGCTATTGCATGATGTCATTGATGATAAGCTCAGTCCTGAAATCCGCTTGAAAACAGATGATGTGGAACAGTTTTTAGATAATGAAGGACTGGACCGCGATTCCATTCAGGAAGTGCTGTCAGTAATCTCAACTATTTCATATAAAGGCGGAACTGGCGAACCTGTATCGTCGATTGAAGCACAGCTTGTTCAAGATGCTGATAGACTTGATGCAATGGGTGCGATTGGAATTGCAAGAGTGTTTTCATATGGCGGTTCAAAAGGAAATCTCATTTACGATCCGGCCATACCAGCCCGCGACAGCATGACATATGATGAATATCGAAATATGAAATCCACATCAATTAATCATTTCTATGAAAAACTGCTAAAACTGAAAGATTTAATGAATACAGAAGAAGGTAAAATTGTCGCTCAGCAGCGGCATCAATTTATGCTGAATTATTTATCACAATTCTTTCTTGAATGGGAAGGACCCCGCCGGAGCAATCAGGCTTAGTTTCTCTAAATGGAAAGACTCCTTTTTCCTGTGATAGAATAAGAACAGAGTGAAAACAAGGAGTGACATGGCTTTGAATATTAAATCGATTGAACCGACTCCAAGTCCAAATACAATGAAGGTTATTTTAGACGAAGAGCTTCCCGGAGGAAAAAGCAATAATTATAAAAAAGAAACGGCAGACGGAGCACCTGCTGTCATTCAGGAGATCCTTAAAGTGGAAGGTGTAAAAGGCGTGTATCACGTAGCGGATTTTCTTGCAGTGGAACGCAATGCAAAATTCGACTGGAAGGAAATTCTGCCAAAAGTCCGAGCAGCATTCGGAGAACGTGTTGAAGAAGACGGCAGCAAGGCGCAAATCAATGACCATTTTGGAGAAGTAAATGTGCATATCCAAATGTTCAGCGGGATTCCTATGCAAGTGAAGCTTTCTGATGGAGAAGCAGAGCGGAGATTCGGTCTGCCGGAACGATTTCAAAAAGCTGTCTTACAAGCACAGCAAAATGCTGACAATGTCGTTCTTGAAAGAAAGTGGAAGGAACAAGGTGTCAGATACGGCGATTTTGATGAAATCGGAAAAGATGTAGTCGAGGAGCTTTCTGCTGCATATAGCGATGAGCGTTTAACTAAAATGACAGAAGCCCTTTTGCAAAAAGATAAATCAGAACCTGTACCAGCCCGTAAATCATATGAGGTTACACTGGATATGCTCGATGATCCTGATTGGACGGTTCGATATGCCCATTTGGAACAGATGAAACCTAAAGAAAGCGATTTGCCGGTTTTAGACAAAGCTCTTGATGATGAGAAAGCGTCCATTCGCAGACTTTCGGCGGTCTATTTAGGAATGATTGAAGAACCGTCAGTCCTTCTATACCTATACAAAGCGCTAAAAGACAAGTCCGTTACTGTGCGCAGAACAGCCGGAGATTGCCTGTCAGACATTGGCGATCCAAGTGCGATGCAAGAAATGATGCTCGCTCTCAAGGATAAAAATAAGCTTGTCAGATGGAGAGCAGCCATGTTCCTATATGAAGTTGGCGATGAAAAAGCATTGGACGCTCTCAAAGAAGCAGAAAATGACCCTGAATTTGAAGTGAGTCTTCAAGTGAAAATGGCAATTGAACGAATTGAAGGCGGAGAAGAAGCAAAAGGCTCCGTCTGGAAGCAAATGACTGAAAGCAGACAGTAACCTATTTTTATAAAAAGGGACTAAATCAGCACACGATTTAGTCTTTTTTAGAGTAAAAAAGAAAGGGAGAGTCCGTGAATGACATATTCTGCCAGGGATGCATTTGATAAATTAGCCGGCGCTTATGAAAAGAATGTTGATTACGATAGCCCATACAATACGGATTATGAACGGCCTGCCATGATGAAGATGCTTCCTGAGCGGCTGGGCGGGCTGAATATTCTGGATGCAGGCTGTTCTGCAGGCTGGTACACTGAAACCTTTCTTGAAAAAGGAGCGAATGTTACTGCTATTGATATCAGTCATGAAATGGCAGAAGCGGCAAAGCGAAGAGTTGGAGGCGCAGCCAGTATATTGTGCCACGACTTGAATGAACCATTGCCATTTGATGATCATACATTTGATATGGTTGTTAGTTCCCTAACTCTCCACTATTGTAAGGACTGGATGCCAATATTCAAAGAATTCAGCAGAGTGTTAAAACCAAAAGGGATTTTATTATTTTCAACCCATCATCCATTTATGGATTTTAAAAACTTTGACTGCAAAAGCTATTTTGAAGAAGTTCTGCTGCATGACGTTTGGAAGAAAGCTGGTATGACGGTTGAAGTCAGTTTTTACAGAAAGCCGATGGAGAAAATCATAACGGATACGAGCTGCTATTTTGCGATTGATGCTCTATCTGAACCACGGGGCACAGAGAATTTTAAAAGAAATCATCCGACAAACTATGAATACGTCATGACGAATCCGCATTTTCTTATCGTAAAAGCTACATCCAGAAAATGATTAAGATAATGTCGAAAGAGGAGAAGAAAACAATGATTATTTTAAAAAGTGAAAGAGAAATCTTGCAAATGCATGAGGCCGGCAAACTTTTGGCTGCATGTCATAAAGAGGTGGCGCAATTTATTAAACCAGGCGTGACTACACTTGAAATTGATGCATTTGTAGAGAATTATCTAAAGAAACATGGGGCAACTCCTGAACAGAAGGGATATAAAGGATATGAGTATGCAACTTGTGCTTCTGTCAATGATGAGATTTGCCATGGGTTTCCGAACAAAAAGCCGCTGAAAAACGGAGACATCGTGACGATTGATTTTGTTGTCAATTTAAACGGGGCATTGGCTGATTCTGCCTGGACCCATTCTGCAGGCACCATATCTGAAGATGCACAAAAATTAATGGATGTGACTAAAACCGCGATGTATAAAGGAATTGAGCAAGCTGTTGCCGGAAATCGCCTAGGTGATATTGGCCATGCAATTCAGTCTTATGCAGAGGGAGAGTCTTTTTCTATAGTACGAGACTTTACAGGTCATGGAATCGGAAAAATAATGCATGAAGAGCCCACCGTTCTTCATTATGGAAAACCGGGCAAAGGGCTAAGACTTAGAGAAGGAATGGTTATTACGATAGAACCAATGCTTAATGCAGGCACATGGTATTCGAAAATGGACGATAATGGCTGGACAGCAAGGACTGTTGATGGCAAACTGTCTGCACAATATGAACATACTGTTGCCATTATGAAAAATGGACCATTAATTTTAACAGATCAAAAAGAGATTGCGATTTCCTAGGAGATCGCTTTTTTATTTAAAGACTGATCTGTTTTAATGGTGTAACCGCTTTAACAAAGATTAAAATTTTCTGTTGACCTAATAATAAATATTTATTATTTTTGTAAATTATGCGAATATTGTTGAAATACTAAAGAATTCGGACTATAGTATATAACAATACATTTTAACGGGGTGATGAAAGTGAGCAAAAAGGATTTAAGAATCAAAAGTAAGGTAATCAGCGATGATATGAAACGAATGCCAAACCGTGCCATGCTTCGTGCGGTAGGGATGCAGGATGAGGATTTCAAAAAGCCGATGATCGGCATTGCCTCTACGTGGAGTGAGGTTACTCCTTGTAATATACATATTGATAAGCTTGCAGAGCTGTCTAAAAAAGGTGCAAATTCGGCTGGCGGTGCAGCTCTTATTTTTGGCACAATTACTGTGTCTGATGGGATTTCTATGGGAACTGAAGGGATGCGCTACTCTCTTCCAAGCCGCGAAGTCATTGCAGATTCAATTGAAACCGTTGTTGGAGCTGAAAATTTAGATGCGTTTGTCGCAATCGGCGGGTGTGATAAAAACATGCCAGGCTGTATGATTGCTATAGCACGTGCGGAAGTTCCAGCTGTTTTCGTATATGGCGGCACGATTAAACCGGGCAGACTGAATGAAAAAGATATCGACATTGTTTCCGCATTTGAAGGAGTTGGCAAATTCAACAACGGAGATATTGACAGCGAAGAATTGCATCAAATTGAGTGTCATGCATGTCCAGGCGCAGGATCATGCGGGGGAATGTATACTGCAAACACAATGGCTTCTGCAATTGAAGCGATGGGAATGAGCTTACCAGGCAGTTCCTCAAACCCTGCTGAATCAGAATATAAGGAAAATGATTGCTATGAAGCTGGCCAAGCTGTCTATCGCATGCTTGAGCAAGACATTTATCCAAAAGATATCATGACGAAAAAAGCATTTGAAAATGCAATTACTGTTGTAATGGCTTTAGGCGGTTCAACAAATGCCATTCTACATTTGATGGCGATCGCGCACTCAATCGATGTTGATCTATCCTTGGACGATTTTGTACGCATACAAAAAACAGTTCCTCACATTGCAGATCTGAAGCCTAGCGGAAAATATGTAATGCAGGACCTACACGAAGCAGGCGGTGTTCCAGCCGTCATGAAGCTTTTACTTGAGCATGGGCTGCTGCATGGTGACTGTTTAACGGTTACAGGCAAAACAATTGAAGAAAATCTTAGAGATCAGGAAGGTCTGAGAGAAGGTCAAAAAGTTATTTATCCACTTGAACAGGCATTGAGAAAAGATGGCCCGCTTGTCATTTTAAAGGGGAATTTATCTCCAAGCGGAGCTGTTGCCAAAGTTTCCGGCCTCAAAGTGACGAAGATGACAGGTCCAGCAAAAGTGTTTGATACAGAAGAGGAAGCAACAGAAGCTGTATTAACCAATGAAATTGTTGCAGGCGACGTTCTGATTATCCGCTACGAAGGGCCTAAAGGCGGTCCAGGAATGCCTGAGATGCTATCTCTTTCCTCCATCATTGTAGGGAAGGGTTTAGGAGAGAGTGTTGCTCTTCTGACAGATGGCCGCTTCTCAGGAGGCACTCATGGCCTTGTAGTAGGTCATATCACACCAGAAGCTCAAGTAGGCGGACCAATTGCACTTGTAAAGTCAGGCGACTTAATTACGGTTGATAGTGATAACCGAGAGCTGCGCCTTCACGTTTCAGATGAAGAATTGGCAGAAAGAAGACTTACATGGTCTGCTCCGCCGCTTCGCAAACGCGGAGTGTTAGGGAAATACGCAAGAACGGTTTCATGTGCATCTCAAGGTGCGGTTACAGATGCATTTGAAGATGTTAAAGAACCGCAAAAAACACACTGAGGCTCGGATGTTGAATTGTTATTCTTCCTGTAGTATTCTTTTACTACATGCGAAGGTTTAGGAGGAATAAACAATGTCAATGGCATATGAAGAATATATGCGTCAAATGGTGAAGCCTATGCGTGCGGAACTTACAAACGCTGGTTTTAATGAACTTACAACTGAAGAAGAAGTAATAGATTTCATGGAAAAGGCAGAAGGTACCACATTGGTTGTTATAAATTCCGTTTGCGGATGTGCGGCAGGACTTGCAAGACCGGCTGCCACCCAGGCTGTTATGCAAACCGATCATGCCCCTGCAAACCTTGTGACTGTTTTTGCCGGCCAGGATAAAGAAGCAACTGCTGCCATGAGAGATTACTTTGAAGGACTGGAGCCATCATCTCCATCTATGGCATTGCTTAAAGGCAAAGAAGTGGTTCACTTTATTCCGCGTCATGAAATTGAAGGAAGTTCCATTGAACATATTATGGAAAATCTTTTAAATGCGTTTCAATCTAATAAGTAGTGATAAAGGATGTCTAGATGGCATCCTTTTTCTCTTTTAGAAAAGGAAGGATTTTGCCGAAATGTATTTATATTTAATTTGGGCGATATAATGATAATTTCAGGGATATACCGGTTATTTTGGCAGATAAATACCCCGTGCGGTTCCCAGGTTTCTAGCCGCAAACGATAAAACGATACGGAGTGAAAAAGATTGATCGTGACAACAGCCGGAAGGACAAATCTGATGATGATCAAAATGGCGGAAATGATTGCTTTTGATCTAAAAGCTGAGTATAAGCCTCGTAAGAAAAAATCGGTAATAGCAATGAAGGAAGCATATCATTCTGATGTTCTCGTAGTTGGTCAAAATCGGCTCGAGCTCCATGAACTGAACACGCCAAATCCCTTTTTCTTTCATCCTAATTCCGCTATGTTTCGTCTGAAGCGGGTACAGAAAGGGGAAAGCGATCCCTTGCTTGCTGCTGCAGACTTAAAAAAGGGAGACCGCTTTTTAGATTGTACACTTGGACTTGGTTCAGACAGCATCATTGCAAGCTTTGCAGTCGGAGAGAAAGGAATCGTCACTGCTGCAGAAGCAAGGAAACTGGTTGCGTATCTTGTAAAAACAGGACTCAATAAGTGGGAAACAGGCATTTCAGAATTTGATGAAAGTATGCGGAGAATTAATGTTACGCATATTAATCATTTAGATTACTTAAAATCATTGAAAACAAACGCATTTGATGTCGTTTATTTTGATCCGATGTTTGATGAAGAAATAGAAGAATCAAATGGAATTGAACAATTAAGAACCTTAAGTTTCGATCAGCCGCTGACGGATGAAGTCATCAGAGAAGCAAAACGGGTTGCAGCAAAGAGAGTTGTATTAAAAAACCATTGGAAAAGCCCGTCATTTGATTCGTTTGGTTTTGAAGTGTTCAAACGGAAAACGGCAAAATTTCATTTTGGTGTGATAGAAATGGAAGATTCGTAAAAAATAGGATGAGGAGGTGCTCATCCAATGTCAAAACGAAAAAGCGATCCATCAAAATCACAGCTTGGTTCACCGGAACCTGAAGGCCAAGGTACTACAGTAAGTGAAACTGGCCGAAAACAATCATCAGCAAATAAAAAACAGAAAAAATAACGGATCTTTTCTAAATCATTTGCTTTTCACTCGTTTTCTCAAGGTCAACTTCAAGCACAAAACCTTTACTTTATTACGAAAAACAACAATCTTTGCGAACAAATTAAAAAAGCTCATGGCGGCCGCCATGAGCTTTTTTAATCAGTAATCTCTGCGAAAATAAAATAAGCAAGCGTCACGAAAGATGCAATAATAAATACTGATTCAAAGCCCATTATTATTCACTCCAATATGTGAGAAGTATTTTATTTCCAACATCTCTTATAGTGTAAACTTTTTTATCTGTTTTTAAAACCCTTACACGTTAATAGAATTTATCTTTTCACAAAAAAATTCTATAAATTTAGAATTTATCTATGATAGAATAATATTATAATAGGAAGACTGGGAGGAAGAAAACCATGATGAACAAATGGCTAAGAAAAACGCTTGTCATCTTATTTACGATTGCAACCTTTGGATTGGTTGCTCCTCCAGCTGCCCTCACAGTCGAGGAACATTCCTCTGAAGAAGATACAGCCGCTAAATTAACCAACTCACACAGGCATTATTTAAATGATGAAACCGCTTACGAATTTCAAGAGAAAGAAACGTATCTATCATCTTTTTTAGAAGCTGCTGAAACTCAATCCTTTCAAAAATTCGGTGACAGAATCGGCTCAGTTATCGAAGATGAATTCCGTCTTGTTATTCTGCCGAAGATGGAGGAAGCCATCATCCAATATACAGATGAATACTCTGATGAAGATGTTCGGGATTTGGTTATCTCAAAAAAACCTGCAGATGGGAAAGGCGAGAAAATTTTTCATCTTTACAACAAACAAACAGGACAGGACGTCTTAAGGTTTCATGTGCGCCGCGATCATCCCCCGCAGCAGGGATATTGGTTTAATTTTCATTATCATACTCACCACGACTCATTTCAAAAGCATCACGAGCTTGGCAGTATTTACTGGAATCAGAATATGCCGCCAAATTGGATGACACACTAAAGGGGTGCAATGACTTTTGAGCAAATACACAATCGATGAAATGGTGAAAACAACAAAAGAAATGCTGATTGATCGGGGTGTAACGTTAGAGGATATTGCGGATATTGTCATGACGCTGCAGCGCAAATACATTCCGAATATTACGCTCGAAGATTGTGTTGAAAATGTGGAGAAGGTGTTAAATAAACGTGAAATTGTTCATGCGGTTCTAACAGGTTTGGCACTAGATCAGCTGGCAGAGCAAAAGATGCTGCCTCAGCCTCTGCAGCATCTCATTGAAACAGATGAACCTCTTTACGGCATAGATGAGATCATTCCGCTTTCCATCGTAAATGTCTATGGCTCGATCGGTTTAACAAACTTTGGTTATTTGGATAAGGAGAAGTTTGGAATCATAAAAGCGCTTGATGAACACAGCGGCAACCGGGTAAATACATTTCTTGATGATTTAGTTGCAGCCCTTGCAGCCGCTGCAGCAAGCCGGATGGCGCATCGTGCCCGGGATATTGCAGATGGACGCCAGACTCCTACAATTGTATAAGGAATATCAAAACGCATTGCAAATAATGCGTTTTTTCTTTTGGCAGTATGTGAAAGTACGTTGGTATAATAGGAAGATGAATTATTTGGCATCGGATATTTTGAAACTTTTTTAATAGTCATTCGTATATAAACAAATGGGAGGCGAAGTCAAAACAAGATATGTCAATTTAGCGAAGAAAGATCAAAATACTTAACAAGCAATCTTTTATTCAGTATAATGAAAAAGTTAACGTAATGTTTAGGAGGAAATGGCAGATGTCTATTTTGCAAGGAATGCTTGACACGTACGCACAATTTTTCAATTGGGAAATGTGGGGACAAGTTCTTACAGATCCAGTTGCTTGGGGACTTATTGGCACATTAGTTATTCTGGAAGGATTACTATCAGCAGATAATGCACTAGTACTTGCTGTAATGGTAAGACATTTACCAGAAAAGCAACGAAAAAAAGCTTTATTCTACGGTTTGCTTGGAGCATACATTTTCCGATTCATTGCGATCGGTGTCGGTGTATTCTTAATTAAACTATGGTGGGTTAAGATCTTAGGTGCTGCATATCTAGCTTGGCTTGCTGTAAAGTACTTTATTGATAAATCAAAACAAAGTGACGAAGGTGAAGAAGAACACGGCGGAATTAACAAAAAAGGTCTTCTTATCCGTTTATTCGGTACATTCTGGGGAACGGTTGTTGCCGTTGAATTAATGGATATTGCATTCTCTGTAGACAGCGTGCTTGCTGCATTCGGAGTTAGTGAACAAGTATGGGTTCTTCTTTTAGGAGGAGTACTTGGCGTTCTGATGATGCGTGGAGTTGCTGGTGTATTCCTTAAGCTGATCGACAGAGTTCCTGAACTCGAAACAACTGCTTATATCCTGATTGCGCTTATCGCTGTCAAAATGGGTTTAAGCGTTGCACATATTCATATTGAGCACTCTGTATTCTTTATCATTATATTAGTTATGTTTATCGGTACATTCGTGCTTAACTACTTCAGAAATAAATCAAACCAAAGCAAAAGCACTGGCGTTTAATCCGTCAGTTTACAAAGCCGCATTCATGCGGCTTTTTTTGTTTTGGCTATCAGCTGCTGAAATACAAATAAAAAATCGATATCAGTCCAATCGATGTCAAGCCATCCAGAATCATATAGCTTTTAAGAGTCATAACCTCTATGACTTCTTGTGTCAGCTGCTGTCTTTGTTTATAAGGGATATTCCTGTTTATTAACAACCTCATGATATTCACCTAATTTCCATTATAATTTCCATCATATGGTGAAGTTTGCATAAAAGTTACAGGGTAAAAAGTCTAGTCCCTCCAAAAACTATATGTTACTATTTTCATATATATATATTTTCCCCGCCTTAACGGGCAGTAATTGCTTCTCTTTAAGACTCAGAGAAATCGAAGAGGTAAGTTGGGGATAACTGCCCGTAAAGGTCCGAAAGGTTCAGCGAAAACCCAGCGAAAACCCCACTGAGTGAAATTTCACTTTACCGGAACATTATGAAAATCCTTTAAGGAGTCTTACATATGATATGAAAATAAAACTAATAGTGCTCATCATCTCGTTTGGGGTGGTGTTTTCAATCTATCAATTTGTTTTTGCAGACGCTCCATCAGGAATCCTGCTTAAAGATCATTCCTTCTCTTCTGAGGGTTCCATTTCTTCAAACTCTCCGCTGCTGCAAATGATATATTTGCCTGAACATTCTATTTCTGAGGCTGATACAGTCTTCATGCTTCATAACCTGAATCGTGTTCACCCGGTCATTTTAAAAAGAGCCCTTCAGCAGAATGTAAAAATCAAATTTTTCACTGGTGATCTGACAGATGAGGACGGTCTTAAGCATTTAGCAGGGCTTACTCCCCGGGGCTATGCGGAAAATTCAACATGGGACAGCGTGCCTGGGATGAGTGACGATGAATTCGTTTACGTGAAAATCGGACACAGCAAGTATGGAATGGGGCATGGTTCAGTCGCACTAGAGCTTCATGAGTTCGCTCATGCGGCTGACCGCAATGTTTTTTCAAATGTAAGAAGCAATCCTCTATATTTGAATATATGGAAACAAGAGGCGCACATGCTTTTTCCCGGAAAAACATACTTTGAGCATTTTCCAGAAGAATATTTTGCGGAAATTTTTGCAATGTATTATTTAAATGAAAGCACGAAGGAGAAGCTGCGTGAACAGGCGCCGCTATCCTACAGATTTGTTGCCAATCTATATAAAAGTCTCTAGAAAACACATAAGACTTCCTATACAATTATCACTATGAATAAAATGAAGGAAGTGTCGTTAAATGAAGCAATATTTGGATTTATGCAAGCATGTTCTGGCCAATGGAACATTAAAAGAGGACCGGACTGGAACAGGAACAATCAGTACATTCGGCTATCAAATGCGATTTGATTTAAAAGAAGGATTTCCCCTTCTGACAACCAAAAAGCTTCACTTAAAGTCAATCATACATGAATTAATCTGGTTTTTGCGCGGTGATACAAATGTACAGTATCTACAGGAAAATGGCGTACGGATCTGGAATGAATGGGCTGATGAGAATGGGGAGCTTGGTCCTGTTTATGGACATCAGTGGCGGTCATGGGCAGGCGCGGACGGACAAACCGTTGATCAAATCTCAAATTTGATTGAACAAATTAAGAACAATCCAGATTCACGCCGCTTAATCGTAAGCGCCTGGAATCCTGCAGATGTTGATAAAATGGCTTTGCCGCCATGTCACTGTTTTTTTCAGTTTTACGTTGCTGATGGCAAGCTTTCATGTCAGCTGTATCAGCGCTCAGCAGATGTTTTTTTAGGAGTGCCTTTTAATATTGCATCCTATGCATTGTTAACCATGATGGTTGCCCATGTAACGAATTTAGAACCAGGTGAGTTTGTACATACAATGGGAGATACTCACATTTACAAAAATCACCTTGAGCAGATAGACCTTCAATTAAGCCGAGAAACGAGATCCCTTCCACAAATGAAACTGAATCCTGATGTGAAATCTATTTTTGATTTTACATATGAGGATTTCACATTAGAAGGATATGATCCTCATCCGCACATAAAAGGGGCTGTGAGCGTATGATTTCGATGATTGTTGCGATGGACGAAAATCAGCTGATTGGACGTAATAATGACCTTCCATGGAGAATACCGGCGGATTTGGCTTATTTCAAGAAGACAACGATGGGACAACCGGTTTTAATGGGAAGAAAAACGTTTGAATCCATTGGAAAACCGCTTCCAGGGAGAGAAAATATTGTACTTACAAGAAATGAGCGGTTTTCACATGAAGGTGTGACGGTCATTCATTCTCTTGACAAAGCACTAGTAAATGAAGCTTATACAGATCAGAATCTCTTTATCATCGGCGGAGCCGAGATTTTCAAAGAGTGCCTGCACATAGCAGACAGGCTCTATGTAACAAAAATTCATAATACGTTTGAGGGAGATACTTATTTTCCTGAGTTCAAAGAAGAGAAGTACAAAATCATTTATCGTGAAAAAGGTCCTAAAGATGAAAAAAATCCTTATGATTATGAGTTTCTCATTTTTGAAAAATAGAAGCGAATCAGCGGTCTCCCTTTAGACGGGAGGCTTTTTTTAAACGCAGCTGGTGGATCATTCAGAATGTTAAGAATGTTGTTTCCCGTTATTTTTGGAGTTGGATCTTAATCTGCAGATTGCCGACGTTAAACAGAGTGAAGAAGATCGAACATCGTTTATCTGTTAAAAAACAGGATAAAACTATTCATAAGCTGCCAAAAGATTGGGCTGGCTCATTCGTGCTTATATGTATTCCATCTTAGTGTAAATCAAAAAAAAGAGACCGCGAATGGGTCTCTTTTTTCGAACTTAGATAAACGGCACATCCGGCACATAGAACAGGATGCAGAAAAACATAGCTGCACTCCCTGCTAATACAAAGCCGTGCCAAATGGCGTGATGATATGGAATTCTGCGCCATACATAGAAGATAGCCCCGATTGTATACAGCAGCCCGCCAGTTAGGAGGAGAGTGAATCCTTCAGGGCTTAAAAATGCATATAACGGTTTAATCGCAATGATTATCAGCCAGCCCATTAAAATATAGGCAAGTGTTGACAGGATGATAAATTTCTTAACAAAGAATATTTTAAGTACGATTCCTGCAATGGCCAGCCCCCATACGATACCAAGCAGGGTAAATCCTAATGTGCCGCGTAAAGGAACGAGAAGAAAGGGTGTGTACGTGCCTGCAATCAGTAAATAGATGGCTGAATGATCCAGGATTTCAAAGACATCTTTTGCTTTTCGATGTGGGATGGCGTGCAATAAGGTTGAAAAGAGATACAAGAGAATCATTGTAGCGCCAAAGATCGAAAAACTGACGACATGCCATGCATCGCCATACTTAGATGCGAAAATAATTAAGTAAACGAGAGCCGGAATGCTCAGGAGAACTCCAATTCCGTGTGTTATGGCATTTGCAATTTCTTCTTTAATCGAGTATTGCATTTTGGTTTGCCTCCTTTTGGATCGTTTGAAGATTTTCGGTTAATGATTGCAGAAAATCCAAGCCTTCAAGCGTGATTTTTGTCCCGGCACGACCACGGCCTTTTGTTATATAGTCATTTTTTTCTAAAAAATCGAGTCTGTGACGAACTTGCTGCGGTGTGAGCGGATGGCGGGAATTTTTGCTGCTGTCCGAAATAATTCGCCTGCTTGCGGGTTCTCCTTCTTCATTGCTTGCACGAATGGATTCTAATATAAAGAGGTATTCTTGTTTATCCATAAGCGTCAGCGGCTTATCCTTTTGGTTTTTCGTTTCTTTTTTCTGTTTATTCGGCTCTTTGGTTAAAAAAGGTTCTTTCGGCAGATCATGCAGCTGAATCGAACGGCCATCACACACTGTCATTAAATAATCGAATATGTTTTTCAGTTCAAGCACATTTCCAGGCCAATGATATTTCATTAGAATATCCATTACTTTTTTGTCTATCCGCAAAGCTTGCTGTCGCTTCTTCAAAAAAGAAGCAGCGAGAAGGGGAATGTCACTGCTGCGATCAATTAAAGAAGGCAGTGTAATTCTAAGGACATTTAAATGATAATATAAGTCCTCACGCATGCTTCCTTCTGCTACTAATGGCTGTAGAGCGGCTGCAGATGAGGCGATGATTCGGACATCCGCTAGTTTAAAATGGGCAGATCCAATTCTTTGAACTTGTCTTTCTTGAAGCACTCTCAGCAATTGAGCTTGAAGCTGCAGACTGATGCTTGAAATATCATTTAGAAAAATAGTACCGCCTTCAGCTTTTTCAAAAAGTCCTGCTTTTTCATCGTGTTCCGATCCGAAAAGTTCATACTGAAGCTGTTCATCTGAAAATGTGCTGCAATTCACTGATACAAAAGGCAGCAGTTTTCGATTGGACTCATTATGGATGGCGTTGCCAAACATCTGCTTGCCACTTCCGGTTGGACCTTCTATAATAATCGGTAAATCAGCTCTTGCAAGTTTTTTTGCTATAAATTTTTTTTCGATCATTAAGGAATGCTCTCCAATGATTTCATCGAATGTATAGGCTGCTGTTAATTGATTATCGATGTCTTTCAACTCCCGGATTTATGAATTGGGTTTATTATAACACCCAAATACAACTAAATGGAACCAATAAGTAATTTTTTTCAGAAAATAGATAATGATCAAGCTAACATTAGGAGAGATGATTTTGCTTACATTGATAAAAAATGGAGAAGTTTATGCGCCAGAGTATATAGGAAAAAAAGATATTCTTATCACAGATGAGAAAATTGGTTTTATTGAAGATGCTATTGAATGGCCATCAGCTATACCTGTTAAAATCATCGATGCGGATGGACAGTACATATTTCCGGGTTTTATTGATTCACATGTTCACATAATAGGCGGGGGCGGTGAAGGAAGCTACCGCACGAGAACACCAGAAATTCAGCTAACCCAAGCGACAATGAACGGAATTACGACTCTGGTTGGTGTCATCGGGACAGATGGCACGACAAGAACGATGCAAAGTCTGATTGCAAAAGCAAGAGGCCTTGAAGAAGAGGGCATCACATGTTTCGTGCATACTGGCAGCTATCAGGTTCCAGTGAAAACACTCACTGGGAAAATTGAAGATGATATTATATTGATTGACAGAATTATTGGCGCTGGCGAAATTGCCATTAGCGATCACCGTTCCTCACAGCCTACACTCGAAGAAATGGCTAAAATTGCATCTGCAGCCAGAATTGGCGGGATGCTTTCAGGCAAAGCTGGAATTGTAAATGTTCACTTAGGCGATAGTCCATCAAAGCTTTCATTATTGCAGGATGTAGTGGAAAAAACGGATATACCTGTAAAAACGTTTCACCCTACCCACATCAATCGTAACCGTAATCTGTTTGAAGCGGGGATTGAATACGCGAAAAACGGAGGCTATGTTGATTTTACAACTAGCACTGTGAGACGGTTCCTTGAAAAGGGAGAAGTAAAATGCAGCAGTGGTCTTAAAGAAATGCTGGATGCAGGTGTTCCAATTGAAAACATTACCTTTACTTCAGACGGACAAGCCAGTTTGCCTGAATTTGATGAACATGGGGTGCTGATCGGTTTGCAGATCGGACAAGTTTCTTCTTTATACAAAGAAGTAAAAGACGCCATTCTTTTGGAAAATGTACCGATTGAAAAGGCGCTGCGTGTCATTACATTAAACCCTGCAGCTGTTCTAAAACTGAAAGATAAAGGAGAAGTAAAACAGGGAAAAGCAGCAGATCTAGTTCTCGTTGATAAAAAATCGCTTGAAATTTCATCTGTTTTTGCAAAAGGAACGTTAATGGTTCATGAAAAGGAAGCACTTGTTAAAGGTACATTTGAGTAACGGTCCGGGATTGATGCAAAGAGCATCAATCCCTTTTTAGGAGTTCAAGCATACGTCCATGCTGTGATTGATCTCTTCAACCAAATTTTCATTAATCCATTGTTTTAATTCTCCCTGCGAATTAAACACTTCACCGCTTGTATCTTCTTTTCGAATCATATATTTCCCGATATCTGCATCTGCTGTAATAAGACAGGGAATGGCACAGCCCGCTGACTTTATCTCAATTTCCATTAGAAAACCACCTTATGTTAAAAAAATGTAAGAATTTTTAAATATAAACTTTAAATTTAGAATATTCATGATATAATGTTCCAATTAAATCAAAGATGCAGAAAGGAATTTACGGATGAAACAAATGATGAATCTTGAACCAGTTCTTCATGTGGCAGACATCTTAAAGGCGCACCATTTGTTAAAGGATGTTGTGTTACATACACCTCTTCAAAAAGATGAACGCCTTTCTGAAAAATATGATTGCAATGTATATTTGAAACGTGAAGATCTGCAAATAGTCCGCTCTTTTAAATTAAGAGGGGCCTACAACAAAATTAAGCAGCTTTCGAAGGAAGAAACAGCTAATGGTATTGTTTGTGCAAGTGCAGGCAATCATGCGCAGGGCGTTGCGTATTCTTGCAAACAATTGAATATACACGGCAAGATCTTTATGCCATCTACAACTCCAAGACAAAAAGTTTCACAGGTAGAACTGTTCGGCAAAGGAAATATAGAAATTATCTTAACCGGAGATACCTTTGATGATTCTTATAAAAAGGCGAGAGAATGCAGTGAGTCTGAAGAAAGAGCTTTTATTCACCCGTTTGATGATTTAGACGTTATCGCCGGGCAGGGAACCGTTGCCATAGAGATTATGAATGACTGCGATGCTGAAATTGATTATGTATTTGCAAGTATCGGCGGAGGCGGTCTAATATCAGGAGTCGGCACTTATTTTAAACAAGTTTCCCCTGGAACGAAAGTCATTGGGGTTGAGCCAGAAGGAGCTCCGTCTTTTGCGGAATCGATTGCAGCCGGTGAAGTTGTGGAATTGGAGAAGATCGACAAATTTGTAGATGGAGCAGCCGTAAAACGAATCGGAGACCTTCCTTTCTCGATCTGCAAAGAGGCTGTGGCCGATCACGTCCTTGTGCCAGAAGGAAAAGTGTGCACAACTATTTTAAGTTTATACAACGAGAATGCAATTGTTGCTGAGCCTGCAGGTGCGCTTCCAATTGCTGCACTTGATTTTTACCGTGACCAAATAAAAGGGAAAAATGTTGTATGTATTGTAAGCGGAGGCAATAATGACATTGGCCGCATGCAGGAAATGAAAGAACGCTCCCTCATGTATGAAGGTCTGCAGCATTATTTTATTGTGAATTTTCCTCAGCGTGCAGGTGCCCTGAGAGAATTTCTGGATGAAGTGCTCGGACCGAACGATGACATTTCCAGGTTTGAATATACTAAAAAGAATAATCGTGACAGCGGTCCAGCCTTTGTCGGCATTGAACTTAAGCTTAAAGAAGATTATGACGGCCTTTTATCCAGAATGCAGCGCAAAGGTTTCCCGTTTACAGAAGTGAAAAAAGACAGCAGCCTGTTTCATCTATTTATCTGATTCTCCTGAAAATTTTATTGTTTCGTGACACATTTAGACAGACTTCTGCATTTTCCTGAGGTATAATATAGGAAACGGGTGAAAAAGAGGATTGATAACTTGTTATTCAAGAGCCTAGAGTTCAAGCTGTTAAATGGACATAAGGTAAAGATCACAGATATTCCAGTATTGGAGGAAGATAATCAATACCGATTTCTCGTTCAAATCCGACTGCAGACGTTTTTAACAAAGATTACGGCTCAAAAGAACCCTAATGCTGTTTATTCATTCAGGGAATACTTAAAGAAAGTAATAAAATGGCCTGATTATGAAGCCATCTTTCAAACTGACATTTTAAAACATAACGCATAGCAAGTCATGGGACCGTACAAATAAAGTGCGGTCTTTTTTTGTTGAAAAAGAATAAAAATTCATGTCTGAATCAAAAATACTAATTATGAAGTGTTAATAAATTGTAAACAAATTAGATTGAAACTATACTAATTGAGGGTATAATACAAGATAGTTAGATTAATAGGGAAGTGATATCATTGACAAAGGTTAAAATCGTAACTGATTCAACCGGAGATTTGAGCCAGGACATCATTGATCAATATGAGATTAATGTTGTCCCTCTGACAATTGTGATAGATGGAGAATCGTATCTTGATCGAGTGGATATAGAGCCTGCTGAATTTATAAATAAGATGAAACAAACGGACGAGCTGCCGAAAAGCTCACAGCCTTCCGCTGGGAAGTTTGCTGAGGTTTACAAAGAACTTAGTGCAGACGGGAGCAGCATTATTTCAATACATATGACAGGCGGCATGAGCGGGACCGTTCGTTCAGCTGAAACGGCCGCAGATATGACGGAAGCAGATGTCACCGTCATCGATTCCATGTTTATATCAAGAGCCTTAAGTTTTCAAGTGATTGAAGCCGCGAAAATGGCCAAGCAAGGTGCTGCCAAAGAGGAAATTCTTGAGCGGATTGAGCACATTCGCAAGAATAGCCATCTATATGTAACAGTCGACACACTTGATAACCTTGTTAAAGGCGGCAGAATCGGCCGAGGAAAAGCAATGATTGGTTCATTGCTTAATATCAAGCCGATTGCCTCCCTTGCAGACGGGGTGTACACACCTATTACAAAAGTGCGCAGTCATTCACAAATCGTAAAATTTTTAACTAAGCAATTTGCTGAAGATGTAAAAAACAAAACAGTAAAAGCTGTAGGTATTGCTCATGCTGATTCTATGGCGCTTGCAACGAACTTAAAGAATGCTCTGCTCGAAATGAATGCTGACTTCCCGATTGACATTTGTTACACGACACCAGTGATTTCAACTCATACTGGCCCAGGGGCAATCGGATTTATGTATTTTGCTGAATAAATAGAAAACGCATGGGATTCCATGCGTTTTTCATTTTGCGAAAAAGATAATCTCTGATTTTTCTTTGATTACGGATCTTCTTCTGCTAACACTAACAATTTTATTTTTCTGAAAATTGAAACTTTATTGAACTTCAAACGTATATAATAATACAAAGTGAAACCTAAGAGAGCGGGTGAATAGTATGTTTTGGTTACTATTAATAAGTCCTTTGCTGGTAATTGGTGCGATCGCTATCTTCTTTGAAAAAAAATCAGGCATGAGTCTACCGGACGAATCAAAACAGGATGAGCATATCGGAGAGGTTATTTCCAGAAATTCAATGAACACACATGGTGGAAATTGATATACGTTCCAAGTTAGAAAACGGAACCCTATAGCAAAGGATTCCGTTTTTTGCTGTTCATATTTTCGGTTTTTTTGTGTCAGTAGGCTCTGCATAGCCATCCTTATACTGCTCATCAATCATTTCGCGGACATCTTTCATTGACATGCCTTTTTCATGTTCAATAATAGCTCTGGCTGCGATTTCCAGACAAACTCCGCATTTCGTTCCGTGATCAT
Organism: Bacillus sp. UMB0893; assembly: GCF_002858905.1. Lineage (NCBI taxonomy): Bacteria > Bacillati > Bacillota > Bacilli > Caryophanales > Bacillaceae > Bacillus > Bacillus sp. UMB0893. The sequence goes on from NZ_PKLB01000007.1 coordinate 219,256, forward strand.
CCCACACGATCGAACCGTCTTCCATCCGTTCCTTAATGAAGCAATTCCCATTATCCTGATGTCCCGCAGATTCTCCGCAGCCGCAATAGCATGGCATATAGCTTAATAATTCTTCGTGTTTGCCCGCAGCGGCGTATAGCGTTTTAATTTCATCAGGCTGATCATCCAGAAAATTCGGAAGCACACCTGTTGATGAGGTTTTTTCTTGGATATCCCCATTGTTTTTGAATGATTGATGTTCGCTATGCTCTTGCTTATCTTCTTGATTTGCAGAGTCTGAGCATCCAGTGAGCAGGACAGATCCTGCCATAAAAGTCGTCATCAAAAATTGGACTCTCTGTTTCAATATTTTTTCACCTGCTTTTTTTTGTTACTCATACTCTACCATATCGCAGCATACTTAATGGAAAAAGAGAAAAGAACTTTTGAACAATTTATGAAATCAGCGAGGGGGGGAATGATGGCAGCTAAAAACGTTCTGTTTTTTGGTGATTTTGGGATAGATGATATTGTCGCATTAATGTACGGGTATTATGATGACCAGATAAATATTATTGGCATTGTAGCGGACTATGGAAATGTATCCAAACAGACAGCCATAAACAGCGCACGTTATTTAAATTTCCTGACCAAAACTGTGGATATCCCCATTATCGGCGGTGCAGCAAGACCTTTAACAGGCGAAAACCCTGTTTTTTATCCTGAAATACATGGAGTGCAGGGCTTTGGTCCGCTCGCCCATGAATTTGACTCTTCTGGTGAGGAATTTGAAAATTTTGAGCTGATACGCAGTCTTATCATTCAGTACAATTACAATCTAACCATTGTCAATGTAGGACGGCTAACATCTCTCGCAACTGCCTTTGTTCTATATCCAACCGTAATGGGTATGGTAAAGGAGATTTTTGTAATGGGAGGAGCTTTCCTTTATCCAGGGAATGTAACACCTATAGCAGAAGCTAACTTTTATGGTGATCCATTTGCAGCAAATCTGGTAATGACGCTTGCTGAAAAAGTTACGATATTTCCTCTCAACGTAACAAATTATGCCATTATTCCTCCTGAAAAGATTCAGGATTTAGATCAATATTATAGGGAGAACAATGATGAGGTTGGCAAGCTTTTGAAACCTATGATTGATTATTACACTAGTTTTTATAAAAAAAACACTCCTGAAATTGCAGGTGGACCAATACACGACTTGCTGACATTATGGGGTGTGGGGAATCAGGGTGCTGTTACACTGGTTGAGAAGCCGGTCAGAATTATTTTTGAACCGGGAGATGCAAGAGGTCAGAGTATTGCAGATTTTAGACCTTATCAGAAGCTTGCCGATTATCCGATCCATCGAATTGCCATCAAATTTAACTATGATGTCTTTTTGAATGATTTTCTCAAGGTAATGAAAAGGTAATTGTGTCGAATCTATGAAAAGTGAAACCACTTTCATTCATTCGCTTTCCATTCTTTCAATGATTTGGTACACTTTCCATGATAGATTACGGATGAAAGGTGACACCTTGAAATGAATAAAAGTACCAGGAGCTTATTTATACTATTTATCGTCCTTACATTTAGTCTCTTATCAGCATGCGGAACGAATGGAATTAAAGGCGCGTTAAACTATGAGATTGATGATTTTTCCTATCAAAATCAAGATGGAAAGACTGTCAGTTTAAATGATCTTAAAGGGGAAATCTGGATAGCTGACTTTATCTTTACGAGCTGTGATACGGTTTGTCCTCCAATGACTGCACATATGACTGAGCTGCAAAAGCAATTAAAAGAAGAAGGATTAGATGTCAGGTTCGTATCATTCAGTGTCGATCCTGAAGTGGATTCACCCGACAAATTGAAAGAATTTGCAGGTAAATATCCTTTATCCCTTGAAAATTGGGATTTCTTAACAGGATATTCACAAGAGGACATCGATCAGTTTGCAAAAAACAGTTTTAAAACGATTGTTCAGAAACCTGAGGGACAAGATCAAGTAATACACGGTACTTTGTTTTATTTAATTGATCAAAATGGAAAAGTAATGAAGGATTATAATGGAGTTGAAAATACTCCGTATGACGAAATAATAGAAGATGTAAAAAAAATCCAGTAAAAAAATCCGCAGCCAGCGGATTTTTTTTGTATAAGATTAATACGAGTGTCTAATTCCGATTTTTGGTAAAAATCTAACCTTGCACCTATTATTTGACGACAGGCCATTTTTGTTTGCGAAGCGCGTCGAGAAGTTCGGGCCCGACATTTAAATTATTACGAACTAACTCATGCGGAGTTAGTGCCATCCATTGATTCAATGATACGTCTGAAAACGAATCACTTTTGAATATCTCTAGAAACCAAAGGCTGTCGCTGCCAGTATTTTCAATGTAGTGTCCATATGCAAAAGGAACGTAACCTACATCACCTGCACGATAATCAAATGTGCGGGCTCTTCCGTTTGCTGCAAATGCAGTCATGCGGCCTGTGCCTGTAAGGTAATATTGCCACTCATCGTTATTCGGATGCCAATGCATTTCCCTCATTGCACCTGGTTTAATTTCAACTAGGGCTGCTGCCACTTTTTTTGATATTGGAAAGTTAGTTGAATCAACGATTCTTACAGATCCACCCGGTGTCACGATTGGCTCTTGCGAAAGCAGTTTATAGGTTAAGTTTTCTGGAATAACGCCTTGCGGATCTTGTACGATTTGACTTTCTAGAGGTCCGGGCACTTGAGCCTGGAAAATATATTTTTGCTGTGCTGGGATGTGAGCAAAAGCGTTTTCCGTTACACCGAAATTCTTTTCAAGAACTTCCTTAGGTGTGTGTGCAAACCAATCGGATATTGAAAACGTATTTAGATCAGAAAAGCTGCCATCATCAAAAACAAGCAGAAACTCACATCCCCCGTCCAGTCCTTGAATGGAGTGGGGGATTCCAGGCGGGAAATACCAAAGATCACCTTGCTCGATATCTGCTATAAAATTTCTGCCATTTTGGTCAACCGCAGTAATCCTTGCCTTACCCATAATCATGTAAGACCACTCCGCTTGCTGGTGCCAATGCAATTCTCTTACTCCGCCGGGTGTCAGACGCATATTAACACCTGCAAGCGTTGTGGCAATCGGCAATTCTCTTATCGTGATTTCACGGGACCAGCCCCCGTGATTTAATTGCATATGTGTGTCTGAGAAAGAGAATTTTAAGTTCGGTACACTTCCGGCATCAGTTACAGGCGGAACCAGTAAATCAGGGTTCTCAATGTCACGCATAATATCACGGGGGCCAAGGTCAGTTGCGCCTGCACCGTCATCTCTTATTGGCTGTGGTATCTTTTGATCCATTGTTCTCTGCGGGGGTCGTTTCATTAAACATTCTCCTCCCTTTTATGTCCAGCATTTTTGCTCTGCTTTAACTATATATGCTTATAAAGCGATGATAATTATTGATAAGAATCAATCAAATAAGGAATGAGCAGAAAAAAAGGCAGACGTATAGACTGAAAAATGTAATAAATTTTGTGTACTCTCTACCATGAAGAACAGTTATATTTTTGATGTGCTCCATTTTGTCATGGAAAAACATTATTTGATGTCCAATATCAATCGTTCTGCAAATTATTAATGGATGAAGTGAACGCAAATACATGATATAATCATAGGCTAAAAGAAGGAAGAAAAGGGGGATGGTGATGATGATTCGAGGTTTAAAGCTTATATTTATAGGCGGTTTTCTCTTTCTGTCAGGATGCAATCCTTTATCCATGAAGTCTTCAAATATACCAGTTAAACCGGATAATGTTCAAGAACATCTTATGAAGAAACCCATCCCCAGAAATTTTGTCCCAAGCAATCTGACTGTTGTTGCGATTGGAGATTCATTAACTGCTGGAGTTGGAGATACTGAAAATAACGGAGGATATGTCGGAGATGTCAGCGATCTTCTTCAGAAAGAAGAGAATATTTCGTCTGTCGATGTAGCTAACTTTGGCGTTAAAGGCCATAAAACAACGGATTTATTGAAGGTATTACAAAAGAAAAAAGTACTTGAAAAGCTTAGAGAAGCAGATATCATTCTAATGACGATAGGCGGAAATGATATTATGAAGGTTACCAGAAATCATATTATGGATTTGGAGCTGGAGCCTTATCGGGAAGAACAGCCATTTTTTGAAAAAAGAATGAAAAAAATATTTCAAACGGTGCGCACCGCTAATCCAGATGCGGTCATCGTGTATACTGGCTTGTATAATCCTTTTAAATTGATGCTTCCTGAGCTCGGTGAGATTGACACCATTGTAGAAGAGTGGAACCGAACATCGTCTTCCATTGTCATGAAAGACGGCAATGCTATCTTCATTCCTATTGAAGATATATTCTCAAGAAAAAGTGTTGCAAATCTTCTTTATACAGATGAGTTTCATCCGAGTGAAACAGGGTATTCATTAATAGCAGACCGAGTTTATTCAAGCCTCTCAGACTAGATGTATTCAGATTGGATGATATGAAATGAAAAAATGGAAAATAGCCTTTATCACCTTATTAAGCTTAAACCTTATTTTTTTGCTCTTTGTAGTGGTTTCACCGTTTCTTCCAGCCGAACGGCCAAAGACGGAATCAACTGAGAAAATAAACTCAGATACAATTCCATTTACAGTTAGCTCTTCTAAAAAAGACTTGAATCAGCTGATAAACTATTACTTAGTAAAAGAAGCAAGAGCTGATGAGTTAAACTATCGTGTGGAACTAGATGAAGAAGTCAATTTATTTGGAAAGGTAAGGGCCTTCAATAAAGAAATTGACCTCACACTATCATTTGATCCTCAAGTAAAAGAGGACGGAAACATGCTCCTTAAAGTGAAACGGTTATCTATCGGCCGATTGCCAATCCCGGTTCCATATGTAATGAGCTATATTAAAAAGGAATATCCATTGCCTGAGTATGTATATATTGATCCTAAAAATGAAAGCATAGACGTTCAAATTACTGAGCTGAAATTTAAAAATAATTTGCGTGCTAAAGCAGAATCGTTTGATCTTAAAAATGATGATATTAAATTTAAGTTATTTGTTCCAATGGACTTGCAGGACTGATTACGTTCGGGTAACACCTTATTCCATTTAGGAAAAGGTGTTATTTTTATCACTATATTTAATAGAGAGCTAAGAATAAATACGGTATGCGATTCTGCAAACCTTACTTTGAAACAATGCTCATGCACTTTTGCAGAAAATGATTCAAATGGCATAATAATCGAACATTCAAATGAATTTCATTCATATTTTTATGGAAATCATTTAAGGATGCAGAGTGAATCTCTTTGGAAGCGGTTGAAGTAAACCTTTTCTTTTTGTGTAATTAGTAAGTTGCGGGTATTTGGTATGACCTTTTTTGCTAATTAAAAACTGTTCAAATAGTAGATATATTGCGAACCATGTATACTTATAGAAGAAAATGTCGGAATAAAGAGGATAAAATCTGCCAGTATAGGAGGATGCCCCGATGCAATGTCTTCACTGCGGTGAAACGGAAATTGATGGATTTTCAAATTACTGTCCAAACTGCGGTAAAAAATTATATATGAATGATCAAGAACGAAACTTATCTCGAACATCAAAACGAGTCTTGTACATTCTTCCAGCAGCCAGTCTTGTTTTCGTTTCAGGTCTATTGCTGGCTGGATATCATTACGAGGCAGCAATAAATGAAGAAGTCATTGCCCTGCAAAAGAAAACAGAGCAATCAGCTTTAAAAGGTAACTTTGACAAAGCACTGCAATATGCAGAAAAGGGCATCAGCTTAAGAAATGATTATGAAGTGCTGAAGAATGAAAAAGATTTAATTACACGCATTCAAGATTATCATCAGGATATGGATTACATCAATGAACTTATCCAAAATAACGATTTGGAACAAGCTGCAAAGGAAATTGAAACCCTTACGAGAATAGTAAGTCCTCACTCTTCGCCTTTATTCAGCACCATTCAAAAAGATCTAATAAAAGCAGATGTGAATGTGACGGTTGGGGAAGTCAAACAGCAAATAAATAAACTAAATTCCATTGATGAGCTTGCTGAGCAGCTGAAAACTGTATCAGTGCTTGATGACATTGAAGCAGACATGGTGAAAGAACAAATTCAATCCAAAATGGTGATGATCGGCTCGGTAAAAGCGGAGAAGGACCTCTCTAATAAGCAATTTAATTCTGCCATTGTGACAGTGGATAAAGCTCTTCAATACGACGGGGATAATGAAAAACTCCTATCATTAAAGGAAAAAATCATTTCTGAAAAAGCATCATTTGAGCAAGCTGAACAAAAAAGAATTGAAAAAGCTGTATCTGCAGCCAAAGAGGAAGAGCGCTTGAAAGCAGAGGCAATTGACATATCGAACATTGAGGTCAAGGTTGACGAATTCGGCGATGCAACAACAACCGGGAAAATAATAAATACTTCCAGTCATCCTATTCATTCGATAACCGTTCAATTTACAGTTTTGAATAAAGAAGGAAAAGAAATTGAGAAAGGGAAAACGAACGTTTATCCTAATGAAGTAAAACCTGGAATGGAAGCTGATTTTGAGCATATTACATACGGGGTTAATGAAAAAATAACGTTGAAGATTAAAAATATATCGTGGTTTGCGAATTAGGAGAAGGGAAGGATTATGAAAAAAAACTGGCTGATTAGTATTACACTTACTCTGATCATAATAACGGGAGGAATTTACGGATATTTATACATGAAAAATCAAGCATCAGATCGAGTTTTTGCCGAGTCTGAAATTCTTCAGGATAAGAATGGAGAACAGCAGAAAACACAATTGGATTTAAAAGAAATCATCAGGGAAACCCAAAAAAAAGTCGTCATGGTCGAACTTGCAGATGGAACAGTTGGTTCGGGATTTCTCTATAATGACCGGGGAGATGTACTCACGAATGCACATGTCGTAGCTGGTGAAAAAAATGTTAAAGTGAGAACGACTGATGCAAAGGGATATAATGGGGAAGTCATTGGAATCAGTACCGAAACAGATGTTGCATTAGTAAGAGTTGAAGGATTAAAGGAACAGGATCCTGTTAGAATCTCTGCAAATGCTGAAGTGGAGCTAGGGCAGGAAATTCTTGCGCTTGGGAGTCCGCTTGGATTGCAAAACACAGTGACGACAGGAATTATAAGCGGAACGAACAGAGACTTTGATTTACCGCCGTATACTTATAAAGGGGTACATCAAATATCTGCACCGATAGCACCCGGAAATAGCGGCGGACCTCTGCTGGACCGTGAAAATGGTTATGTTATTGGTATGAATTCTGCGAAAATGGAAGAAGGAGAGATTGGTTTTAGCATTCCAATAGAAGATATTCTTCCGCTTGCTGAAAGCTGGTCTGAAAATCCGATGAAGTCCCTGCCTGCAGATATAGGTCTTGACGATTCTGAAGAAATAAGTGAAAATAAAAAGTTAGAAACAGCTGATTATCTCATAAGCTATTACATAGAGAGTCTAGACTTTCATGATTTTGTGACAGCCTACTCGTTATTGGGCAGCAGCTGGCAATCTGAATTGACATATGAAGCCTTTCGAAATCAGTTCAAAAACCTTGCTTCGATTAAAATTCTTGATCTTCAAACAGACAAAAAAGGCGAAAATGTTCAGGTCAATGCAGAAATAACAGCTGAGGAAAAAGCAGACGGAAAAATAGCTGAAAAAACATATAGAGCATCATTTGTTGTGGCTTATGAAAATGAGCAGGCGAAGATTGTGGCAGAAAAGAAAAAGAAATGAGGTGAAGTGCAGTGAAGAACGGGTTTTTTTTATTTAGTATTATCGGCTTGTTTATTTCCCTATATTTTGGGGGAATCGCTTACTTGGCTTATGTAGATGAAAAAATGGATGAAGTCTTTTTGAATGTTTCCTATAGCACAATTTTCTTGAGCGCCGCTATATACTCTCTTCATTTAAAAGATGAAAAAAGCAGCCGGCAAAAAGGCTAATATGTTACAAAGAGGAGGCCTGGAGCCTCCTCTTCGTATATCTTCTTAATATTATTGTCCTTCTTCTTCAGTGCCTTCTTCGGTACCTTCTTCAGTACCTTCTTCAGTACCTTCTTCAGTACCTTCTTCAGTAGTACCTTCTTCAGTTGTACCCTCTTCAGTTGTTGTATCTTCTTCAGGTGCGTCTGTTTCTGTGTCGTTACAAGCAGTCATTAGTGATATAGCCAATAAAGAAGCCCCAACTTTTAATAGCATGTCTTTCTTCATTTTCTTTTTCCTCCCTTGTAACCTATCTGAATGAGATTTTTAACCGGCCTGTCAGCTGGTCAAACTCATCATAATCGATTTTTGGAGAAAAAATGTCAATTTTACAAAAACTGAACATGCTTTTTACATTTGCTTATTATTTTTACATTTTGTTAAAATACCTAAATATATTACCCAATCGCGATTAACGCTTCTAATGGCGGCGTTCCGTTCGCGAAGCCCACTGCAAAAATAGTATAAGCTGTATCTGCTTTAAATTGCACTTTTGGAACAGTCAGAACGACGTTATCAGTTCCGGCAATTCGAACTTCTAAATCAACCCTTCCTGGTTCCACCTTCACATTTTTAGTAGCTTCTAAAAATGGAACGTTTTTGAATAGTATATCTCCATTTTTTACTGCTACATCTACTGCGGGAGCATCGGGAGATAAGTGAATGAATTTTACACTTGATTCTCCGGCAGCGACGAAAGTTCTGTCGACGAAAGGAATAAGCCTTAAAGCAGAAAGATTCCCAGCTGCAGCAATAGTATATGTGATTCCTGGAAGAAGCATATACATATCTGTCAGGACAGGACGGTTCGTTGTTCCTGCGGCGTACAGGTCAATACGGTATTGCCCGGCAGGCAATTGAAGATAGTCACTGATTTGCTTGAATTTTACATTTTGCAGTGTCAATTTTCCATTGACATAAATATCTACAGCCGGAGCGTCAGGTGAAGCATGAATCACACGGACTTTTGACATTCCAGGCTCTAATTGCGTCTGTGGCATCCGAGCGGATTGGAATTGCATGCTGTGCATCCAATTTTGCATGGCATATAAATGTTTTTGATAATACATGACGTGCTTTTCTGGATCTGAATATTTATAATAATTAGCAAGCATGTCATATTTCATTGCTTTTTCAGCATATTTATTCGTTTCATTCATGTTCCGCACTCCCATCTTTAAATTCGTAATTAACATATGAAAAAAGATGGGTGAATGTCACAAGATTTTGATCATGTTTTAGTTCGAAACAAGCAGGGAAGCATACACGTGAGATCTAAACAAGGAGGAATGAGTAATGGCGTATTTTGATCAGAACGTAGGGGAAGTCACACTTTCTTATACGGATGAAGGGGCAGGCCATTGTATTGTACTGCTGCACGGTTTTTGCGGGAGTCATGAATACTGGAATAAGATCATCCCGGATCTTTCAAAAAAGCACCGTGTACTTGCTGTTGATTTAAGGGGACATGGTTCCTCCAGTACAGCAAAAGATGAATATCAAATCGAACAAATGGCAGATGATATCGCAAAATTGATTAGAGCTCTTGATGTAGAAAAAGCAACAATTATCGGACATTCGCTGGGGGGCTATGTCACACTTGCATTTGCGGAACGTTTTTCAGAAATGCTTCACTCCTTTGCTCTTATTCATTCAACCGCACTGCCTGATGATGAAGCTGGAAAAGCAAACCGTGTGAAGGGAATGGAAAGAATTGAGAAAGAAGGTATTGAGCCATTTGTTCACGACTTGATTCCTAAACTATTCGCTCCTCAGAATTTGGAAAGATTTGATGGGGAAATCCAATTTGCACAACGAATAGGCAATAAAACTTCTAAATATGGAGCAATCGGAGCTTTGCAGGCTATGAAAAATCGTGGAGATCGTCAAAAGGTTTTGCAGAATCCGGATTTACCGATATTGCTCATAGCCGGCAGAAATGATCAGGTAATCCCTCCTGAAAAAACATTTTTGCACAAGGGTGCTCACATTATGGAACGAACCTTGGAAAAAAGCGGACATATGGGAATGCTGGAAGAATCTGATCAGCTAACAGGCATCATTTTTGAATTTCTGGAGAAAAACGGAAAAAAGTAAAAAACGCTTAGATACTAAGCGCTTTTTTGTGATGAGTATGGACTTTCTGCAGAGCCTGAAGGCCTTTTTCTTACTTTTGATTCAGCTCTGCAAGCTTTACAAATGTAAGCTCATCTTCAATCAAACCGCACACACCGCACTGTACTTTGTAAGCCGGTCCTTTATAGGCAATGTGAAACGGATCAAGAGATTCTTGTGTGAATTCTTGGATAACGCTGCCGGACTGAGGATCAAGCTTAACCGACTTTGGTGACTGTTCGATTAAATTAAATCTTGTTCGATTTGTTTTGCAATTCGGACATAGATAAGGTGCAGTCATTACGAAACCTCCTCTTGTTATTTATCATTATTTTTCCATAACAAGGAAGGATTATGTATTTTTACTTGGGTCTATTCTAAAACAAGGGAATGGGCTTTTTCCTTTGCGGAAACAGCCCTTTTATTTAGAGCGATCCAGTTTGCCGAACAATTTAATCAGCTGATAAAGCTCTTCATCTGTAAAGCATTGAAACCGTTTTGAAAAAAATTCGGTTTTTTTATTTTCAAATTCGGCTAAAACGAGATGACCTTTTTCACTTAGCTCAATAACTGTAATTCTTCGATCATTATCTGATCTTTTTCTTGTTATAAGCTCTTTAGCAATCAGGGAATCCGTTACGGTCGTAATATGACTTGCCGACACTTCGAGCTCTTTTGCTAAAACTGTCGAATTAAGCGGTCCATTATCTTTTAAACTTTTTAAAACGATAAATTCGTTGCGTGATAAAACGTTGCTGAGAACAAGATTGATTTCATTTCTTAGCTGACGGACGACGTTCCTCATTAAAGATTCCATTTCGTACATCATTTCTTCACGATTTTCCACTTCAAAACCTCCCAGACCAAACATTAGGGAAAAAAGCCTACACGTTAGTAAACATTAATTAAATGTAATGAAACAAGCTAAGAATGTCAAGAAAAACAGGCAGAGAGCTGAATTCTGGGATTTAAATATGGAGATGTTATAATGGGAACATAGATACATGCCGAGGAGGAAACAAGATGAGTGAGAAAATAACAGAGCTTGCCACATTTGCTGGAGGATGCTTCTGGTGCATGGTACATCCATTTGACGAATTACCTGGAATCGAAAAAGTAACATCAGGCTACACAGGAGGGCATAAAGAAAACCCGACTTATGAAGAAGTTTGCAGAGAAACAACCGGCCATTATGAAGCTGTGCAAATTACGTTTAATCCAGAAATATTTCCATACGAGAGATTGCTTGAGCTTTTTTGGCAGCAAATCGATCCGACAGATCCAGGAGGTCAATTCTACGATCGCGGAGACTCTTACCGGACTGCCATTTTCTATCACTCGCCAGAGCAGCAGCAGCTTGCAGAAGAGTCTAAGAAAAAGCTTTCGGAAAGCGGTCGCTTTGAAAAACCGATTGCAACAGAGATTCTGCCTGCTAAGCCGTTTTATGAAGCAGAAGAATATCACCAGCAATATTATCAAAAAAGCCCTGTAAGATATAATCAATACCGTAAAGGCTCAGGGCGTGATGCTTATATTAAAGATCATTGGGACAAAAAAGAACTAAAAGAAAAATTAACGCCCATCCAATATGAAGTAACACAAAATAATGGTACGGAGCGTCCATTCCAAAACGAATATTATGACCATGAACAGGACGGCATTTATGTAGATATTGTATCTGGAAAACCCTTATTCAGTTCAACGGACAAATACGACGCCGGATGCGGCTGGCCGAGCTTTACAAAGCCGATTGGGGAGCATGAAGTCATTGAAAAGAAAGATTTCTCTCATTTCATGATTCGGACAGAGGTTAGAAGCAAATCAGCAGATTCCCATTTGGGCCATGTGTTTAACGATGGACCTGGTCCGAACGGACTTCGATACTGCATCAATTCTGCAGCACTTAGATTCGTTCCAAAGGAAGATCTTGAAAAAGAAGGATATGGAAAATACACCGTGCTGTTTCAGTAAAATTAAGGTGAAAAGGACATCCAATGTGATGTCTTTTTTTACGCGGGAATAACAGATTTTATTCAAATTAAAAGTCTTTTTCAGGAATCGTCACGTCCTTAAAAATACCTTCCTGCCACTTTTGATAGCCATAAATAATAAATGATATACCAAACACAATCAGATAGTATTGCCACATTTTTATTTGAAACGAAGCGATTCCAAGCATCTCGAGCCATTTCAAACCTATAAAACATAAAAAAGCATCCAGAACCAAATTTGCAAGAAAATAGTGTGAAAATTTATGGTATGTCAGTATAAAAATCCATAGAGTACCAACTGTATAAAGACCATAGGCAAAACTTACGTCGGGTCATATAGCCCCACGGAACGATATACCTGTGAATGGTCCACCAATCATATGTGTAGGCGATTTAAAAACGATGGTCATGATTAAAGCTGTTAAAATGACAACAGGCATGTACCTTTTGGTCGTTTCTTTTCTGAGAAAGAAAAGCGATAGCCATGGCAATATAAAAGCAATTAATAATAAAACCCTTGCTGTTATGAGCAAAAATACCTTCACTGTATGATTTTGTCTTAGTATTTGGCTGGAAGAGTATGGATTATGCAATTCGTTTACCTTTACTTGAATGAACAGATAAGCTTAAAGATATGTGATAGAATGACAGGAATTTGATATACTTTTATTAACATAGGCTGTGTTTGCCTTGATTTTGCTTTGCGCAGGGATTTTTCACATGGACTAAGTAATGGTGTGCTCTTTTCCTTGAATTTGAAGATACATGACTAATTTGGAAGCCGTAAATTCATTGAAAAATCAAAAAAACCGATTTTTCAGGTCCTAGCTAAAGCAACAATGTTTTTAGAGCTTTAATAAAAGAGAAGGAGAGGGTAACCTTGGCAATAAAGGGATTTGAACATGTTGGAATTCAAGTAAAGGACATAGAGAAATCAATTGAATTTTATCAGACAGTGGTTGGATTGCAATTTATTGACCGATTTTTACATACAGATAAAAAAATGAAGCTTGCATTTTTAGGAATAGATGATTCGATTATTGTGGAACTGATCGAAGGATATAACCCAGATCTTCCCGAAGAAGGGAAGGTTCATCATGTTGCTTTTAAAGTAAGTGAAATTGAAGGAGAAAAAGAAAGACTCCGCGAATTGCAGGCTGAGTTCATTTATGAAGACATTACTACGCTGCCAAATGGTGCGAAATACCTCTTTTTTAGAGGCCCAGACGGCGAATGGATTGAATATTTCGAACCGATGAAAAGCTAATATGATAAATTTCATAAATGAGCTGGATGCAGCAGAAGAAGAATATTTGCGTTTGTTTTGTGATGTGACGGATACAGCGCTATTTCGAACATTTAAAGATGACTCTCTAAAAGGAATGTACAGTCATCATTTTACTAAAATGACAACACCTTATCATCCGATCCTGCTAAGAGAAGTGCTTGCGGAATCCCATAAGGCGCTGAATCGGACATTCGTACATGTAAAATTGCCCTTTAATGTAAGAGTCGATAAAAAAATGATGTATTCATTGACAATGGATGATTACTTTTGTGATCTTGATTTATATTACTTGCACGATTTAAAATCTCTGGATGTTTGCAGCAGAATCGTTACCAAAGTTGGAGAAGGTGCAGCACTTCGGGATGCGTGCCGTGCGATGGAATTATATGATGCCAGGCATATTAATGCAGGTTTTGCTAACACGAAATTGAAGCGGAAAAAACCATTTTATCAGTCAAAGCAAATCAGACTGTTTGTCTGCTATGAAAACGGAGTCCCAATTGGAAGCGCAGAGCTTTATATATCTCCTATTTCTAAGATTGTCAAGATAGAAGAAGTGGCCATTTTAGATGAGTACCAGCGAAGAGGCTATGGCACATCTTTTATGAAAAGCCTTTTGAATGAATCGAAACGATTAGGTGCAGAGTTTGCATATCTTGTTACTGTAAATGAAACGTCGTCAAGAGCTTTTTATGAAAAACTCGGCTTTGTAAAGGTGTTAGAACAGGAAAATATTTTTAAAAATTTAGCTAATAAATCTTCATCATGATTTTTTTACAGGAAATTGGGCGAATGCACATACAGGACAGCCACCCACTTCATAAAGTAGTCTGTAAAGAAAATTCAAATGAAGAGGTGTTTGTAAATGTACGGTTATGACTGCGGATGTGCATATCCTTCTTATCCGGTTCACGGCGGGCATGGAAACTGCTTTGTATTGATTGTTGTCTTGTTTATTTTGTTAATTATTGTTGGTTCAGCTTATATTTGCTAGTACGCTATGAAAGAAGCCTCTCTTATGGGGCTTTTTTATTTTTTTAAAAAAATCCATTAAATACGGCCGATGGTTTTATTAGATAGTAGTTCTTGGTCTTGTGCTATTCCATACAACAATATGAAAAGATGACAGAGGCATTGTTTCTGGGGTAAAAGGTAGGTCAAGAGTTTGGGTTGATGGTGAAAAACCTCGAACAAAACGGTTTAAATATAGGAATTAATTCCCTATTTTTCGTTTTAATAGGAAAAATTTGAAATAAAATTGCTATTCATATGTCGAACTGTTATGATGAGAGAGAATTATTTTTGTTCGAATGATAATTTTCAAACGGCTTTTGTCTTGATTGAAATGAACATGAACAAGAATAGTAATACAATGTGTGTTTACACACTAGGAGGCAACAAAAATGGAACAAGGTAAAGTAAAATGGTTTAACTCAGAAAAAGGTTTTGGATTCATCGAAGTTGAAGGTGGAGAAGATGTATTCGTTCATTTCTCAGCTATTCAAGGCGAAGGCTACAAAACATTAGAAGAAGGCCAATCAGTTACATTTGAAACTGAGCAAGGTCAACGTGGACTTCAAGCAACTAACGTTCGCAAAGCATAATCCATATAAAACGTCCGGGCAGCCCTTCAATCAGGGCTGTTTTTTTGTGTTATTATTCGTTTTTGTTGTTCGGTGTGGAAGATGATGGTAGATTTGAAAGAAGCACACTAAAAGCAGTGTGCCTTAAAGGGGGATTCAAGTGTATATTCCAAAGCATTTTAAATTAAATGAAAAAGAAGGAATCTACAAGATAATCGAAGAGAATAGCTTTGCTACTCTATTTTCACTGCTTGATGGCATCCCTTTTGCTACACATCTGCCGCTTGCTTTAGACAGAGCTGAAGAAGTTTTAATTGGTCACGTTGCCCGACAGAATCCACAATGGAAAGACATGCAACATCAGCAGGTTCTTGCTGTTTTTCATGGTCCACATTCCTATATTTCACCTTCGTGGTATGAAACAAACACTGCCGTTCCAACTTGGAATTATACAGCTGTACATGTTTATGGAGAAGCTGAAATGATTGAAAGTGAACAGGAACTCATGAAATCCCTGCAAGATTTGGTGGACACCTATGAGAAACCAGACAGTTCGTACGAATTAGATAAAGCAGATCCTGCATACATAAAAGGATTAAGCAAAGGGATTGTTGGATTCAGAATAAAAATCACTAAGATGGAAGGCAAAAGGAAACTTAGTCAAAATCATTCAATCAAACGCAGAGAAACAGTCATAGAACAGCTTGAACAATTGAAAAGCGAAAATGCGAAGCACATTGCAAGACTTATGAAGGAAACAATCGTGAATGATAGTGAATCTTAACAAATGTATCCATATGTGAGTGGATTTTGCAGTTTGATTCTAGTTCTTGTGCTGCTTTCTGGCTGCATTGCAGATTGTGAAGTAAATATGTGAATTTATGGTAGATTGGAGGAAAATAGCTATGAATATTAGATGGGAAGAAATATCATTTGAGGACACAACTTACCTGGAAGATGCCCTGAAACTTTACGATCAATCGTTTCCGGTCGATGTAAGAGAACCTCATCAGGTAGTTGCCGAAAGTTTTAAATACACTAACATCAGCTTTCCAAATACTTTTAGGTTCTTGATTGGGTTAGAAGGAGAGCAGCTAGTTTCATTTGCAACTGCACACTATTTAGCAGATGTGAATTCAGGGTTTATCGTTTACATATGTATAAATCCTCATATAAGAAGCAAGGGGTTAGGATCAAAAACGCTATTGAAAATCGAAGAAATCCTTAACAAAGATGCCAAATTGGCTGGATATCCTTCTTTAAAAACGATTTTTTTAGAAACAGAAAAACTGGAGGCAGTACATACTGCAGAAGAAAAAGAGGACTGTGTAAAAAGAAATCGTTTCTTTGAAAGAAATAACTATATTCTGTTTGAAGACATTGAATATATACAGCCTCCATTACATAAAGATGGGGAACATGTACCTTTGCATCTTTATTCCAAACATATCGGCAAAGATCATTTTTCTATTGAAGAAATCAAAGAAATAGTGAAGGCCATGTACAAGGAAAAATACTTTAATGTAAATAAAATAGATAGGCATCTGCTTGAAAATTGTTTGTTGAAAATGGAGATTAACACCAGCTTTTAAACTCTTGTGTCCAAAACAAAAAGAACAGCGAATAGCTGTTCTTTTTGTTGCCGTTCCAATTTAATCGTTCAAAACCTTTTCAAGAGTCACTCTAGTATTGGAACTTTTTGTTTAGTTAAAACGTAAGTAAGAAAGTGATTGCATTTGAATAAGTTAATAGAGGAGAATTTAAATGGAAACGTTTATTGCGTATGCAGTTGTTTTTATTATGGCAGCCATTCCGCTGTTTGAGGTTTACGGTGTCATTCCAATAGGGATATTAGCAGGACTTTCGCCGATTGCAGTGACCATTACTGCTTTTTTAGGGAATGCGTTTACAGTCGTATTGCTCATTTTGCTTATTGAAAAGGTGAAAATTTGGCTTCAAAAGAGAAAGATGAAGAAACAAGATCCTATTGTGATAAACGAAGAAGCAGCAACGCTAGAAGAAAATGAGACTAAGCGGTCCAAGAGAGCTAAAAAACTATGGAAACGGTTTGGATTGCCAGGTCTGACGATTATTGGACCTCTTTTAGTAGGATCCCATTTGGCTGCATTTTTAAGTATGGGATTCGGGTCAAAACGAACAGCCGTTACAGGATGGATGCTTGCGAGCTTGCTCATCTGGTCAGCAGCTGCAGGAATTGGGACGTGGCTTGGTGCAGACTTTTTGACTGCAGAAGGACAGTATGAAGGCTTTTTAAAAGACTTCCTGGAGAAATAAGGACACGATTGTAAATAAAACAATCAGTTAACCCGGAAAAACAAACTGACAGTCTGTTTATCTTTCAGATTTCGACAATAAGACCTACTGTGATTACTTATCTATTCGGAGCAATAAAACAAGTAAGATTGCAATACATAATGAAAGCGTCTCTTCTAAAAAGAAGGACGCTTATTCTTTTAAATACAGTTTACTAGCTTTGATCAATCATATCTCTCTAATAGAGTGAATATAATTTCCATGAATGCACGCTCTATTTTCTTCTGAAGTAATAAATGAGGGAGGGAGACCCTGCTATTGATCGATACTATTTTTATCAGTCATGCTCATCGTGATGAAGCCTATGTCCGAGAACTGGTTAACTTGCTGACGATGATGAAGGTGCCGAATATTGTATGCAGTTCATATCCCGGCTATCATATTCCAAATGATGAAGATATTTACGATTATCTTCATAAGAAATTAAGCGGCAACTCATGGGTCATTTATGTGCTGTCTGATCATTACTATAAAAGTGCTGCGTGCTTAAATGAAATGGGAGCATGCTGGATCTTAAATAAAAAATACACGGCTATATTAACACCTGCTTTTGATTATAAAGAAATGAAGGGTGCAATAAATCCGAATCAAGTTTCATTCAAGCTGAACGATTTGGATCGTTTGTATGAATTTCTTGAAAGCAGCAGAGAGGTTTTTAAGCTTGAGAAGCAGCCTGGCACGTTCTTAGTCAAGATATGCGAGCAGGCAATTCGGAACATAAATCAAATTGCCGACGATGAAAAAAGAGACAAAAAACTGATCGCCTGCAGTGTAGAGGGGATCCGTATCGATCCTAAAGATAGTCTTAGCCTGCAGATTAGACTGCGATTAAAGAATCCCGAAGACCATGATATTCAGCTCGATGTTTTGAAAATGGAGCTGTTTGATGAAAATGGAGTGTCTTTCAAGTACACCCTTCAGCCTGCTGAAATTAAATTATACAGCCTTGAGAATAAAATCGCGTTTTTATCTGTGAAGATCGGTGATTCAAAATATGAACCTTATTTGCACCAAAATGAAAAAATAGATTTAAAATACAGCAGGGATGTTTGGTAATGGTGATAGATTGGAAGTGGAGGTATGGCGATGAGAGTTGAATTAAGTCCAGAGCAGAAAAAACTGCGGAAGCTATTGAAAGTGAAGGTAGCAGAGATTCTAGATTTTCTATCGTTAACAAGGGAAGAAAGAAGAAGTCAATCCTACGAGAAAATCGAGAAGGTCTATGAGGAAATGGGTTCGACTGCCCATAAATTGCATCTTACACTTGATCCAAAACCAAAACTTCACCGTGAAACCATTCGTATCCGGGGGATGAAGCCTGAGCATCCAGAGTTTTATCACCACGTTCGTCCTGTAGAAGAATTGCTTAACTATTTGGATAATATTAACGCAAATGATGAACCGGAGGATCAGACACTTGGCAAAACCTTTCACTTGGATGTCTATACACGTAAGTGGGGGCATTATGATAGATATACACTAATTCGAAATGAAGAGGGCTGGCTCATTCAGCACATGTCACAGAGCGAACAGGCTGGAAGAGATGCTGAACCGATTTTAAGCTATGTACTTCGTCATGATCATGTCTCCTATCCTCGTAATCTAAGTTCAATCATGGAAGACATTTGGTACAGGGCTGCTGAAGAAGGCCTAACAGAAGAGCAAGTACAGGGCATGCTCAAGGAAGTGTCTGAATGGATCTCCATGACAGAACAAAATTATCCAAGCCATATTGCCCTTAAAAAAAATAAGCAAAAGGGCTATTTCTCTTAAGAAACAGCTCTTTTTTATTGGTTCTTTTCTCAAACATATCTTAATGAAAGTCGTACAAAGTCTAAATGAGAGAAACAACAATTAATGGGCACACAGCTTTTTATTATATTGGGAGGAATTTATATGGGATATTTCGTAAAAGTAGAACAAGATGTCAATTTATTTGTTGAGGATATTGGTCCGAAAGATGGCCGCGTCATTTTTTTTCTCCATGGATGGCCTGTCAACCATAAAATGTACGAGTATCAGTTTAATCAGCTGCCACGGCAAGGTTTTAGATGCATTGCAATCGACATCCGCGGTTTTGGCAAATCAGACCGACCATGGCAAGGCTATTCCTATGACAGAATATCTGATGATGTTCGGACGGTGATTGACGCTTTGCAGCTAAAAGACGTCATTTTAGCCGGATTTTCTATGGGCGGGGCTATTGCGATTCGCTACATGGCGCGCCATGCAGGTCATCAAGTGTCAAAGCTTGCACTTTTTGGCGCAGCCGCACCATCTTTCACAAAACGTCCTGACTATCCATATGGGATGTCAAAAACCGAGGTAAACAAACTCATTGAACAAACCTACAAAGACCGGCCTGAAATGCTTACAGGATTTGGCGGAATTTTTTTTGCGAAGTACATTACAGAAAGCTTTAAGAACTGGTTCCAGGACTTAGGACTTGAAGCATCAGGTCACGGAACTGCTCTTTCTGCCGTTTCGCTGAGAGATGAAGATCTCCGCGATGACTTAGGGAAAATTAACGTTCCAACCGCCATTTTTCATGGGATGAAAGACCAAGTATGTCCATTTGTTTTTGCCAAGCTAATGAATGATGGAATTAAAGACTCTGAGCTTGTACCATTCAAGTACAGCGGACATGGTTTGTTTTATGATGAAATGGAAAAGTTTAATAGGGAACTGGTAAGATTTTTAGAATAAGAGCAGTAAAATGGCTAATTCAGATTGATAACTTCCTCTATTGTGAGTATCATCAAGATAGTGTACATAAAGAGGAGGCATCATTTTTTGAAAATGCACGTACTATTCTACACATTTATTTTTCTGCTTTGCTTTTTGCTCGGGACCATTCAAGCTCCCATTCCATTGATAGGGTTGCTGCTGATCGTTTCAATGGGGGGATATATGTATGTACAAATCAGTCCAATTCTATTTTCGAAGGATGTTAAAAAATCGGAAAAATACTTAATAAAACATCAAAAAAATCCGATGTATCAGCTCTATTACGCAATAGCCAACAACAAGGATGCTGAAGCAGAAACAGCACTAGCAGCATTCAATGCCAAATACAAAAACTCATATAGACAGGCGTTATTGAACACAACTTATGCGGTTTACAAAAAGGATTTACAGGCTGCAAAGGAAAATGTAAGAGCGATAAAGCAAGCGTCGTATCGTTTGTATTATGAGGCTTTTATTGCAATTGAATCCAAGCAATTAAATAAAGCGCGTGAAATTGCGGATCAGCTGCCCCAGGGATGGATGAAGGAAAGTATTTATGCAGAAATTTTTGAGAAGCAAGGAAATAAAACCTTAGCAATAGAGCATGCGAAAAAGGCATTTGAACAAACAAGAGGGCTGCAGCGGTATATGATCTACAAAAATAATGAATCTTATTTTGCTTCTTAAGGCACCAATACAGGATTGGTGTTTTTTATGTTCAAAAAAAGATTTCTTTGATAGTAAGGGGATTATTTAACAGGTTAATGCCTTTATAGCTGAAGGGAAGTGTCTTAATGGAATTCGTTTTTGTTTTGATCATATGCCCAATCATTGTCACCGTTCTATCTGCAGCAAGCTGCTTTTTGCTGAAAAAGTGGTATATCATGCCGATAGCTGTCCTCATTTTGTTTAGTGTGTTAACATTTACATTATTTAACGATTCTTTTTTCATTTGGGTCATTGTTTACACTATACTTTCAATTGTTGTCAGCTTGATTGTGAAATTTATTAAAAAGAAGTAATCGTTTAGGTCATTTCTTAAGGAGAAATGACCTTTACAAACATTCCCTCCGCAGCTTTTTTAGAAGCTTTTTCATTCATCAGTTTTACTTTATCCGATAATAAGGATGCTTTGACCAATTTGTCATTATGAAGAACAGGGGGATCGATGAGTCTGATTTTAGTCTTTCGATGTAAATCGTAGTCGTTTTGGTCTTCTTTAACAATTTTTCTGCGATGCAGTTGATTTACCAGCTGCTTTATTTCATAATCGTGTGAAGAATTCAGAATTTCCATTACTTCTTGATCAGTGCCAAGCAAATCATCAAGTTTAATGATCTGTTTGTTCAATGCGCATTTCAATATTTTCGCCAAAGAGTCGTATCCGTATATATTTAGAGGATCCATAAAGAAATCAATGACTTCTTTGTAATAGATTTTTGTAAACCATTCAGCTGCTTCAATTGAGAGAAGAACCATTTTCCCGTCTTTTGTGAATACATTATCCAGGAAAAACTGGACTTCTTTATTGGAAATGTATCCATATTGATGCATATCTCTCAGTGTATAATCCACTCGATCTGCACATAATTCAGTGGCAGGCTGTTCAAGTAAAGTCCATTTTGAATCGTCAAACAGGATTTCTTTATAGTCGTAGCCGCTATTATGCAGGATCCATGGAATATCAGAATCTTCAACGACATGTTTATATATTTTTTCATGATAGTCTTCTTCTTTATTTTCTAAAACAAAATCAATCACATGTGAAAATGCTGTGTGTGAGATGTCGTGAAGCAATCCTGCTATCTGTTCCTCCAATGAGCCGCCCAGCTTCTTTATTAAAATCATCACGCCAATGGAATGTTCGAATCGAGTTACATCCCATTTTTCATTCACCAGGTAGCTTGCTCCTCCTTGGTGAATGCCTTTTAATCTTTGAACTGGTTTACTGTTTATCAGTTCTTCCAGAATTCCTTCAACTTTAAACTCTCCATAAACGCTATCATTGATAATCATGTGCTCAACTCCTAACCTAAGAATATCATAGGGGCTATCTTTTTTTTAAAAAATAGTTTACTATTCAAAAAAAATTGATATAATGATAATGATAATCCTTATCACTCAATTCAGAAAGTGGGAACCAGCATGAAGGGACAATTTCATAAAAGAATTATTGGATTAATCTGTGCACTGTTCGTCATAGGGATATTGGCAGCATGCGGGAATCAGGAGAAAACAGAAGAAAACTCTTCTTCTGAAAAGAAAACAGAAGAGACGATTACATATAAAGCAGCAAATGGAGATGTGAAGATTCCTAAACATCCAAAAAGAGTGGTGCTTGTAGCTGACAGCTATTATGGACATTTCTTAACACTCGGTATTCAGCCTGTAGGTGCACCTCAAAATGTATTTGATAATCCTTTTTTTGAAGGAAAAACAAAAGGTACAGAAAACATCGGCGATGGCACTTCTGCAGAAAAAATTCTTGAACTGAAACCAGATTTAATTATTGCCTGGACAACTTACGAGGGCATCGATCAATTAGAGAAAATTGCACCAACTGTTGCGATTGAATATTCAGCACTTAATACAAAAGAACAGCTGAAAGAGTTCGGAAAAATGACTGGAACAGAAGAAAAAGCGGATGAATGGCTTGCAAGCTGGGACAAAAAAATTGCAGAAGAAAAGCCGGAAGTTGAAAAAGCTGTAGGTGATCAAACCGTTGCTTTAATCCAGCCATATGACAAAGGCATCAACGTTTTTGGATCTACATTTGGACGTGGAGGAGAGATTCTTTACGAAGAATTTGATTTAAAGGCACCTGATCTTATTCAAAAAGAAGCGATTGACAGCGGCGCAGGCTATGCGCAATTTTCATTGGAAAAGCTGCCGGAATATGCTGGTGACTACATTTTCACAAGTCCATGGTCAGCTGAAGATGACGGAACGAAAACGTACAACAGTCAGATGTGGAAAGACCTTCCTGCTGTTAAAAATGACCGTGTCTTTGAAATTCACCCAATCGGCTTCTATTTTAACGATCCAATTTCATTAGAGGGACAACTAGAGTTTATTGTTGAGAATTTAACGAAAAGCTAATGGAGGAGAGACAGGAATTATTTCTGTCTCTTTTTTTAGGATCAAATGATGCAGATATTATGGAAAGAAATTGTTAATTTCCAGAAAATTCTCCTATTAGTGAGGAAGTTAGCTTAAATATTGAGTGGCAGGTAGCTGGGTAATTAAAGTTGCAGTCATATTTTTTCTAACGGTCTTTGACTTTCAAATTTTAATCCTTCAAAATAGACATGGATAAAGAGGTGAGAAGAGATGGCTGAAAAAATTTCAAGTACTGGGTGGTTTGGTATGGCGCTGCAGGCACTGATAATTCTTGCAGATTATGAAGGACTTTGTCCGAGCGGAAAGATAGCTGAGAAGCTTGAATCTCAATCGGCCTTTTTAAGAAAGATTTTAACCCACTTAGTAAAAGCCGGTTTGATTCAAGCGAAAGAAGGCAGGGATGGCGGTTATTCTCTTGTAAAAGATCCGGGTGATATCACACTTGCGGAAGTCTATGATGCGATGAAAGCTGAGCCTTTCACTAAAGGTTTTCTATGCATTGAGAGCAAAGAATGCTTTGACTCTACAACGAGGACCGCGCTATTTGAACTTCGAAATGAAATGGAAAGCTGGATCGTTGATGGGTTAAAGCAAAAAACAATAGCTGATTTACTTATGAAATAAAAGAGAAAACGGAACGAAATGTTTCGTTTTTTTTATTTAATTAACTGTACTTGACGTGAGAACAGTTTCAGGAATATACTGTTCCTGTAAATATTACAGTTAAAAGGAGAGATACAAAATGTCAAAGAAAACAATGAGCAAGGAAGAATATTTAAATAAAGTGAAAGATTTGGATGTAAATGCAGAGAAGCCTAAAGTACTAGACGATACAGAATTCTTTACAGTAGCGAGAGAGCGCAGATCTGTTCGCCAGTATGATCCTGCGTTCAAAATGGAAAAAAGTGAAATCCGGGATATTTTAGAAGCGGCGATCACAGCTCCATCGTCTTCCAATCTTCAACCGTGGAGATTTCTTGTAATCGATGATCAAGCGGCAAAGGAAGAGTTGCTTCCTATTGCTAACAATCAGCAGCAAATTGTTGATGCTTCTGTTGTAATAGCTGTTCTTGGAGATACAAAAGCTTATAAGAACGCTGATCGGATTTACGGAGAACTGGTTAAAAACGGTGTGATGACAGAAGAAGTAAAAGAGACGTATGTAAACAGCATCATTCAGAATTACGGAAACTTTCCGGCAGAGCGATTGTCAAAAATTGCTATGATTGATGGTGGACTTGTATCAATGCAGCTTATGCTTGCTGCAAAAGCTAAAGGCTATGACACGGTGCCAATGGGCGGATATGACGCCGGCAAATTTATAGAAGCTTTCAATCTGCCAGAAAACTTCGAACCGGTAATGCTCATCTCACTTGGTAAAGGAACAAAAGCAGGATTTCCAAAAACACGTCTTCCGCTTGATGACATCCTCCAGTGGAATAAATATTAAAGATTGTCTTCCTCAACCCTTCTTGAAAAAGATGGAGTTGCGAGCTGAATGATCCAAAGAATAAATAAAGAATTATTGGAACTAAAATGATCCATCTGAATAATCTAAAAAAAGCAGTTGATTTCACTTGGAATGTATTATAAACTCATAAATAATTAACTGAAAAGTAATGAAAAGGACATGAGACATTTTAAACGGTTATCAGAGAGGGAAGAAAAGCTGAGATCTTCCTAACGCAGAAAATGAACTTACCGCCTTTAAAACTGCATGGAGGAAATGCCATGCCGCAGACGCTGCGTTAAAGCGCTGGAGCTATTCGTTTGTCAGAATGAATGGGAATCTGGGTGGAACCACGGGTAAACGCGCTCGTCCCTATTACAGGGATGAGTGCGTTTTTTTTTTCATAAAATTGTATGGATGAGGACATGAGGCATTTTATCTGGTTCACAGAGAGGGGAGAAAAGCTGAGATCTTCCTGATGCAGAAAAATGAACTTACCGCCTTTGAACTGCATGGAGGAAATGCCATGCCGCAGACGCTGCGTTAAAGCGCTGGAGCCATTCGTTTGTCAGAATGAATGGGAATCTGGGTGGAACAACGGGTAAACGCGCTCGTCCCTATTACAGGGATGAGTGCGTTTTTTTTTTTATAAAATTGTATGGATGAGGACATGAGGCATTTTATCTGGTTCACAGAGAGGGGAGAAAAGCTGAGATCTTCCTAATGCAGAAAAATGAACTTACCGCCTTTGAACTGCATGGAGGAAATGCCATGCCGCAGACGCTGCGTTAAAGCGCTGGAGCCATTCGTTTGTCAGAATGAATGGGAATCTGGGTGGAACCACGGGTAAACGCGCTCGTCCCTTTTTAAGGGATGAGTGCGTTTTTTTATTTTAATGAAATGGAGTGGTAAAGATGGAGATTCGTTTTAATGGTGAAAAGAAAGAATTTAAGAAAGGTGTTTCAGTGGGTGACATGGCTTATTCAATAAGCAATCGACTTGGTAATATAGCGATTGGAGCAAAGGTGGATGGGAAAGCGGTGAGTTTGAGCGAGAGGATTTATGATGACTCAGAGATTGAGATCATAACAATCGATTCTCGTGAACGTTTTCCATTTCTGAATCATACGGCTGCACACCTTTTAGCGCAAGCAGTAAAACGATTGTATGGAAAGGCGATTTTAGGGTGTGACTCTTATGATGAAAAAGGCTTTTTCTATGAATTTCAGCTGCCGCACACTATTCGCGAAGAAGAATTATGTTCGATTCAAGATGAAATACTGAAAATCATGAACGAAAAACATGAAGTTGAACGATTCGAACTCTCAAATGAGGAAGCTAAAGCATTGCTTGCTGAAAAAGGGGAATCGTTAAAGCTTGAAGTTTTAAATGATTCAGCTGGAAACCATTCGTTTTGGTTTTATAAACATGGCGAATTTATAGATTTATGCAGCGGGCCGCATTTGTCTTCAGCGCAATTCATTAAAGCGTTCAAGCTAACTGCAGTTTCAGGATCTTATTGGAAAGGTGAGAAAGAAAACCATATCATGCAGAGGATTTCAGGTGTTGCTTTTTCAAGTGAAAAAGAATTCCAGCATCACTTAAAAAAGATGGAGGAACTGAAAAAACGTGATCATCGAAAAATCGGAAAAGCAATGGAGCTCTTTATGTTTTCAGAGGAAGCGCCAGGTATGCCATTCTTTTTGCCAAATGGCCAAATTATGAAAAATGAGCTTCAGCGGTTTCTCCGTGAGGTTCAGGCTGAAGCTGATTATTGTGAGGTACAGACTCCTTACATGATGAATGAAAGACTATGGAGACAATCTGGCCACTGGGATCATTATCATGAAAATATGTATTTCTCTGAGGTGGATGAAACAAAGTTTGCTTTAAAACCAATGAATTGTCCGGGACATATGATGATCTTTAAAAATCAGCATCATTCTTATCGCGACCTTCCGATCAGGCTTGCAGAATTTGGCCAGGTTCACCGTCATGAATACAGCGGAGCGCTTAATGGACTGCTGCGTGTCCGCACTTTTTGCCAGGATGATGCTCATTTATTTATAAGACCCGATCAAATCAAGGCTGAAATAATGAGAGTGATTCATCATATTGATAAAGTTTATCGTACGTTCGGATTTGACTATTCCGTTGAGCTTTCAACTAAGCCAGATAAAGCGATGGGCTCGGATAAGCTTTGGGAGAATGCAGAACATGCATTAAAGAAGGTTCTTGAAGATCTTGGAATTTCTTTTCACTTAAACGAAGGCGATGGAGCTTTTTACGGACCAAAAATTGATTTTCACATAAAAGATGCCATCGAAAGAAGCCATCAGTGTGCGACAATTCAGCTTGATTTTCATATGCCGGAAAAATTCGATTTAAGCTATATTGATGAAAACAATGAAAAACAAAGACCAGTCGTGATCCATCGGGCCATATCAGGCTCACTTGACAGATTTCTCGGAATTTTGATTGAACATTTTGCGGGAGTATTTCCTGTTTGGCTTGCTCCAGTCCAAGTGGCAATTGTACCAGTTTCTGACGTGCATCTTGAATATGGAGAAAGAATAAAAAATGAACTGAAAAAGATCGGCATAAGAGTTAGTCTTGATCGCAAAAATGAAAAGTTTAATTTGAAAATTCGCCAGGCACAGAAGAGTAAGGTTCCTTTCATGCTGGTGGTTGGAGATAAGGAAGTCGATAATCATGAAGTGAGTGTTAGGAGGCATGGCGCAAAGCAATCTGAAAAGATGAAATTTGAACAGTTTAAGGAAGTTCTGTTAGAAAAAATAGTAAAAAGGGAGCTCGGTTAATAAAATGTAAATAGAACTATATTAATGACTTATTTTCGGACTTTTCTCTCATCTTTTCCTCATATAGTTTATGTCCTTTTTTTAGTGGAACATATACAGCAAGGAGGAGTGAGTGATGAAAAAAAACAGATGGAAGCTTATACTGCCGCTTTTTGCACTATTTATAGCACTCGGGTGTTCCGGGGAAGGAAATACTGATGATACGGAAACAACGAATATGGAAGATTCCGCAGAAAACACAGATCAAGATATGAAACCTGGCGCGATTGCTGAAGTGAAGAATACAGAGAATAAAAAAGTCGGCACGGTTACTTTTTCAGAGCATGAAAATCACGTTATGATTGAAGCAGAAATGGATGGACTTCAACCTGGCTATCATGGTTTCCACATTCACGAAAAAGGAGTTTGTGAACCCGATGCGGCGGAAGGTCCATTTACAACTGCTGAAGGACACTTTAATCCTGATGACAGCACACACTCTGAACATGCTGGAGATATGCCTTCGTTATTCGTGAACGAAGATGGCAAAGCAGAATTCTCTGCCGCGTTTGACAGGGTCTCAATGGAACAATTATTGGAGCAGGAAAAAGCAATTATTATTCACGCAAGTCCCGATAACCTTTCCAATATCCCCGACCGTTATGAATCGGAAGGGAAACCAGGTCCAGATGAAGAAACAATGAAGACAGGTGATGCAGGCGACAGACAGGCCTGCGGAGTAATAAAGAGCGCTGAAGGAACTGAGTGAAAACAAAAAGAGAGCTGGGATTCGCCATTCAGCTCTCTTTTTTTGGATAATTATCCTTATTTGATGAAACAAAAGGTCTGTCAAAATCGTATTTATGATACAAGTGAATAAACGAATTGACGAAGGTATACATAATGGAAGCGAGTTTGTTTTGGGTTGGAGCAGGATTAGCTGCACTCGGATATTTTATTGGCGAAGGGTTGAAAAACTTTAAAAATCCGAAGAGCAGTTACAATGAGTACCCTGTATAAATGAAAGAAAATCAATTACATGCCTATTTAGGAATAGGAAAAGAAGAGATGAAAGAATTGCTCGATAAATCTCCAGACATACCAAGAATCGAGTTAAAAGGCACTACATATTATCCTTATTCTCAGTTTATGGAATGGTTTAAGGGATTTTCACTTCAAAATAAGAAAGAAGATGAAAAAAGATGAAACAGCATGTAAATTAGATTATTTCTTATACCTATAATCATAATTTGATGAATCAAACCTGCAGACAATCATCTGCAGGTTTGAATACAGGGTTTATAATTTCGACAATTTAGATGGATTGTTGATCTTATAAGGCACCGATACATCTAAAAGGAGTGACTCATCCTCAACATCCTTTCCTTTAGGAAGGCTTTTCTTGACGATTTTCCCGTTAAAATCAAGGTCATCGCCAGGAGTGAGTTCAAACTTCTTCAGCGTTTTGCTGTGGGAACACCATGCAAGACCAACTTCAATCGGCTCATCCGTTTCAATTCTGACGTTTTCAAGAATAACCACTTCGTCGTTTTCCTCATTAAAATGATTCCAGCTCATCGCAAACTGTTTCACTTTTCCAGTAAAGCGGACCTTGTCCTCAGGCAGTGCTATTTTTGCCGGTTTCTCCTTTTTCTCTTTAACTGGTTTTGATTTCACAGTCCCAGCGGTTGGTTCAGCTTTCTTTGAAGGTTCTTCAGACTTTGGCGTATTTTCCTCAGAACTAACTTCAGCCAGTGGTTTGATTTCCTTCCCGAAATTAGAAGATTGCATTTCCTTCAGATATGCTGAATGGATACAAGATAGGTTTCCATCTTGGAATTCAATAACCAATGTATAGTGAACTGCTTTTTCACCAAAAGATTGATATCCCTTTATTTTCACAAGACGCTGATGAGTCCGTTCCTTATACCAGAACTCCTTTTTTACTTCTCTAGTTGTACTTAGTCCCCATTCTCTTACTTTTTCTTCGTAATGGGCATCATTTTCAAATTTTTCGTATTCTCCGCTTGGAGGGATATAGGATGTTGCATTGGAATCTTCAATATGAGGCAAAATGACTGCCATGTTTTCACGTCCCTTCAAATCTATTCTACAATTTATAGGGATGGAAAAAAAGCGGAAAGACATATTGAACAATTATGATGCATACGAAGAAGTTATTAAAAATTTTAAAAATATTAAAATTTTCAAATGGTAAAAGTGGTACTATTATGATTAAAATACTAATTTTAGGTGAGAGAAGAGTGTGTTTTTATGGATTTAACAAATCGGAAGAATCCTTTCCTGCTCATTGCGGGAATAGGCGTATCACATCTCGGCAGCTGGATTTACTTAATTGCTATTAATCTCTCTATCCTTCATCTCACAGGCTCTGCAGCTGCGGTTGCAGGTCTATATATGATTCGGCCCATTGCTATGCTGGTTACCAATACGTGGGCTGGAAGTGTCATTGATCGGATAAATAAACGAAAATTAATGATCGCAGCAGATGTAATTAGAGGGGGACTGGTCTTTGTGATTCCTTTTTTATCATCATTATGGGCGATCTATGTAATTGTTTTTTTAATTAATATTGCTGGTTCATTTTTTGGACCAAGTTCCTCAGTGTACATAACAAAACTGATTCCTCCTGAAAATAGAAAACGATTTAATTCCATTATGACCATGACAAGCTCTGGTGCGTTCTTATTAGGACCAGCGATATCAGGATTCCTCATTATGTATACAGGAACGGACCTATGCATTGCCATTAATGCAGTGACTTTTCTCATTTGTGCCTTTTTTATCTATCTTCTTCCTGATGTAGATGAGAAAGTAGTGCACGAAAGCAATCCTGTAATGTGGAAAACTCTTCTCAGCGATTGGAAAGCAGTCAGTGAATTTATAAAGAACGCAAAATATTTTCTGATTGTCTATTTACTGTTTCAAGGGGCCATGCTGTTTGGATTTGCCTTAGATTCACAAGAAGCTACTTTCATCAAACAGCACTTGAAATTGACTGACCGTGATTATGGTCTCATTGTGAGTATTACAGGCTTAGGGGCATTGGCAGGAGCGGCAGTTGCTGCCATTACAGCTCAAAAACTGCAGCTGCGGTTTTATATTGGGGCAGGTATGGTATTGACATCTGCAGGGTATGTCTTATTTTATGCTTCTTATAGCTTTCTTACAGCTACCTCGGCATTTGTCTTTTTAGGATTTTTCATGGCATTTGCAAATACAGGCTATGCTACCTTTTTCCAAAACAACGTTCCAGTAGAGATAATGGGACGGTTTGGAAGTATGGCAGAAATGTTCCAGGGCATCGTTCAAATTGTGTTAACATTGATTCTGGGCTTAACTGCTGAACTGTTTTCTCTGCAAGTGGTTTGCCTGATTTTTTCAATTGCTAGTTTCCTGCTTGCTGCAGGACTTTTCATTACCGTCATAATTCCTGCGAGGTCTGCTTATTTTGAGGAAAATACGAAAGTGATTTCCGGGTAAAAATGATGAAAGGCTAAGAGGTGTATTTTATGCTGCCATTCCCAGCTGCAACAACCAGAGAAGAGAAAATCGAAATCATTAATGAAGTTAAAGAGAAGCTATTAAATACATATAAAGAGAATATTTTAGCAATTGGTGCATATGGTTCGATTAGTTTGAACACGGATGGGCCATATTCCGATATCGAATTGCATGTCATCACGAAAGATGGGTTTAAGCTGAAGAATCATGAATTTATTTATGACAGGTTTAAATTAGAAATTGGGATGATTGAGGAAAGCGAGATTATTAAATCTGCTAAGGTAGTGGATGAATCTTGGGCTATTACAGCAGGAGTCTATATAAATATTCTAGAAATCTATGACCCAAAAAATCTATTCGAGGAATTGAAAAAACTGCCGTATGAAAATTCAGATGAAGCATTTAGAGTGGCCATGAAGGAATTCATGGTTTGGGAACCATTTGAAACAGTTGCAAAGCTAAGAAATAACTTTGAAATAAATAATTTTGGATATCTCCCAATTGGAGCCAAGACCTAACCTGGCAAACAGCTAAACTCATCGGACTAGCAAACAAACAATACTTTAGTACAAGAGCAAGGACATTAGAGGAAGCTATATCAATGGATTCAAAGCCTGCAGGTTTTAAAGAGCTTGCATCAGCAGTTATGGAGGGTTCATTAAGTGACAAGGAAGAAGTTTATCAGAAATGTGAATCATTGTGGACTGGTTTGAATGATTGGTTCAAGGAGCTTGGAATTGATTATAAAACCTCACATCTTCCGTTTTAACAACAATCACTGGAGTTCATTTTTGAAAATTTGGCATTGAAAGGTGATTTGGATGAAACTTCGCCATATTGAACCAAGCGATTACTATAAGATTTCTCCTTTACTCAATGATTGGTGGGGAGGAAGAAATATGACTAACATGCTCCCTAAATTATTCTTTGATCATTTTAATGATACGAGTCTGGCAGCAGAGAAAGACGAGAGAATGATCGGTTTCTTAATCGGTTTTTTATCACAATCTCATCCTGAGGAGGCCTATATTCATTTTGTGGGTGTGCATCCGCAATATAGAAATAATAAGGTGGGTCACCGATTATATAGTGAGTTTTTTAAAATCGTGAAACAGAAAGGATGTCATACTGTTCGTTGCGTAACCTCTCCAGTTAACACAGGATCAATAAATTTTCACACACGTATGGGCTTTTCAATTGAAAGCGGAGACAAAACAATAAATGGAATCAATGTTACGTCCAATTATGATGGAATGAACCAAGACCGGGTGTTATTCGTGAAAGAATTGAATTTGGAGAAAGGAGTTCTGAAGCACTTGTGAGAGAGGTTGAAGAAGAAATAGGAGCAGCTATTAATAACATCCAGTTCTTGGGAACAATTGAAAATATTTTTACCATTAATGGAGACAGGGGTCACGAAATTGTACAGGTCTACAATGCAGATTTTGCAGACCAATCATTTTATTCAATGGAATCATTTGAAGGGAAAGAAGATGACGGCACAATATTTAAGGTGCTTTGGAAACCATTAAGTGAATTTGAACATGGAAAGCTGAAGCTTGTTCCTGAAGAGCTGTTAGAGATGCTAATACTTTCAAGGGGGAAATGAAATGGAGTCGGTTTATTATTAGTAATCTTAATAGTTATCATAAATTATACGTATTTTACTAATTTTCTGTTTTCGAGTAAAGTGATTATAGTATACTTTGGAAAGATAAATGTATGGTTTTGCCTATAAAACCCACTTAGTTTATAGGGATAATAGACATGTATAAATGAAATTCTTTCTATTCTAAAAAGAATTGTTGAACCAATATTTATAAAAAAACGTTAAAAGCAGTATTAAATTACTTTGTGAGGTGGGAATCGTTGCAACTTCAGGTACTAAACAGTCCGTTTAATCAGGAGCAGGCAGAGCTTCTTAACAGTCTTCTGCCGACCTTAACAGAAACACAAAAAGTCTGGCTCACCGGTTATCTGGCTGCGTCCCAGTCAGTTACTGTCCCAGAAGAGCCAAAAGCAGAACTTCCTGCAGAAAGCACTGGTCAGACAATCTCAAAAGAAGTGACCATTCTTTATGGATCACAGACGGGCAATGCAGCAGGGCTTGCTGAAAATGCAGGCAAGACGCTTGAAGGTCGAGGCTATCAAGTTACTGTTTCATCCATGAACGATTTTAAGCCGAACAATTTAAAGAAAGTCCAAAACCTTCTAATTGTCGTGAGTACACATGGAGAAGGAACACCGCCGGATAACGCGCTGTCGTTTCATGAGTTTCTTCATGGCAGAAGGGCACCAAAGCTAGAAGATCTTCACTTTTCTGTTTTGTCGCTTGGAGACAGCTCGTATGAATTTTTCTGTCAGACTGGAAAAGAATTTGATCAGCGGCTGGGCGAGCTTGGCGGCACCCGCGTTTATCCGCGAACTGACTGCGATCTGGATTATGATGAGCCGGCGGCAGAATGGCTTGAAGGAGTTCTTGCTGGCTTAAGTGAAGCGCAGGGCGGAAGTGCTGCACCCGTTCCGGCAGTAATTGAATCAGCAGAATCAGCATATTCCAGAACAAATCCGTTTAAAGCAGAAGTGCTTGAAACAATTAATTTGAATGGCCGCGGTTCGAATAAAGAAACACGTCACATTGAGTTATCCCTTGAAGGATCTGGATTAACATTTGAACCAGGTGACAGCCTCGGAGTTTATCCAACAAACGATCCTGCTCTTGTAGATATGCTTCTTGACCAAATGAATTGGGATCCAGAAAAGAGTGTGACGATTAATAAACAAGGAGACATCCTTGCGATTAAAGAAGCACTTATTTCTCACTTTGAAATTACTGTTTTAACAAAACCGCTCCTTGAGCAGGCAGCGCAGCTTTCTAAGAATAAAGATTTACAGGAGCTTTTATTGTCTGACAATGCAGAAAAATTAAAAAGGTATCTTGAAGGCCGCGACTTGCTCGATTTGGTTCGTGATTTTGGTCCATGGGAAGTGTCGTCACAAGAATTTATCTCGATCCTTCGAAAAATGCCGGCACGTCTATATTCAATTGCAAGCAGTTTATCCGCTAATCCAGATGAAGTGCATTTGACAATTGGCGCTGTCAGGTACGAATCACATGGCAGGGAACGAAATGGCGTCTGCTCGATTTTATGCGCAGAACGTCTGCAGCCGGGGGATACGCTGCCGGTTTACATCCAGCGCAACCAAAACTTTAAGCTGCCAAAGAATCCGGAAACGCCGATTATTATGATTGGTCCCGGAACCGGCATTGCACCCTTCCGCTCCTTTATACAGGAGCGCGAAGAAATGGGAGCAGAAGGAAAATCATGGCTGTTTTTCGGAGATCAGCATTTTGTCACAGATTTCCTTTACCAGACTGAATGGCAAAAGTGGCTGGAAAACAGAGCGTTAACGAAAATGGATGTCGCTTTTTCGCGAGATACAGAACAAAAAGTATATGTGCAGCACCGTATGCTTGAACACAGCAAAGAATTGTTTGAGTGGATTCTAGATGGAGCTGTGGTTTATATTTGCGGAGATGAGAAAAATATGGCGCATGACGTTCATCACACTCTGATTGAGATTATCGAAAAAGAGGGCGGTATGAGCCGTGAAAAGGCGGAAGAGTATCTTGCCGATATGCAGCAGCAAAAACGTTACCAGCGTGATGTGTATTGATATCAGATCGGAAGGAGTTTTTTCAACATGGTGAACCAAATTGTCAAACATAATTTAAAAGCGCCGGATGGCCCACCGAGCGATGTTGAGGACATTAAAAGAAAGAGCGACTATTTGCGCGGCACCCTTGCAGAAGTGATGCAAGATCGAATCAGTGCCGGAATTCCAGACGATGACAATCGCCTGATGAAACATCACGGCAGCTATTTGCAGGATGACCGGGATCTTCGCAACGAGCGCCAAAAGCAAAAACTTGAACCTGCTTATCAGTTCATGCTCCGCATCCGCATGCCGGGCGGAGTGGCACAGCCTGCGCAATGGCTCGTCATGGATGAACTTGCTCAAAAATACGGCAATGGCACATTAAAACTGACAACACGCCAGACCTTTCAAATGCATGGCATTTTAAAATGGAATATGAAAAAAACAATTCAGGAAATACATGCGACAATGCTTGATACGATTGCAGCTTGCGGAGATGTGAACCGGAACGTTATGTGCAACTCAAATCCATATCAATCTGAACTTCATTCCGAAGTGTATGAATGGTCAAAAAAATTGAGCGATTACTTGCTGCCGCGCACAAGAGCCTATCACGAAATTTGGCTTGATGAAGAAAAAGTAGTCGGTACTCCGGAAGCGGAAGAAGTAGAACCGATGTATGGTCCTCTATATTTGCCGCGGAAGTTTAAGATCGGGATCGCCGTTCCGCCATCAAATGACATCGATGTATTTTCTCAGGATCTTGGATTCATTGCGATTGTTGAAGATGGTAAGCTAAAAGGTTTCAACGTAGCAATCGGCGGGGGAATGGGAATGTCACATGGCGACAAAGCAACGTATCCCCAGCTCGCCAAAGTTATCGGCTTCTGTACACCGGATCAAATACTTGAAGTGGCGGAAAAAGTCATTACGATTCAGCGCGACTATGGGAACCGTTCCATTCGCAAAAACGCCCGGTTCAAATACACAGTTGACCGCCTTGGGCTTGAAACAGTAAAAGCCGAACTGGTAAATCGCCTCGGCTGGACTCTGGCTGAAGCTGAGCCGTATCATTTCGATGATAATGGCGACCGTTATGGCTGGGTAAAAGGCATCAAAGGAAAATGGCATTTTACACTCTTTGTAGAAGGTGGACGTGTTGCAGATTTTGATGATTATAAGCTGATGACTGGTTTGCGTGAAATCGCAAAGATTCATACGGGGGAAATCCGTCTGACAGCAAATCAAAACCTGATCATATCAAATGTATCTGCTCAGAAAATGAAAAAGATCAGTGAACTGATTGAACAATTCGGTTTAACGGACGGCAAGCATCATTCAGCACTCCGCCGCAGCTCGCTTGCGTGTGTTGCTCTTCCAACATGTGGACTCGCAATGGCGGAAGCAGAACGCTACTTACCTGTTCTGCTAAATAAAATCGAAGCAATCGCTGATGAAAACGGTCTGAGGAACGAAGAAATAACCATCCGCATGACAGGCTGTCCGAACGGCTGCGCCCGCCATGCACTAGGTGAAATCGGCTTCATCGGCAAAGCGCCTGGAAAATACAATATGTATCTCGGTGCAGCCTTTGACGGAAGCCGCTTAAGTAAAATGTACCGTGAAAACATTGGTGAAGAAGAAATTTTAAACGAACTGGGAGTTCTTTTTTCCCGATATGCTAAAGAACGCCAGGATGGAGAACACTTCGGTGACTTTGTTATCCGCTCAGGTGTCGTAAAAGCAGTGACAGACGGAACTAATTTTCATGATTGATCAATTTGCATTAGAGGCAGGAATTCATTCCTGTCTCTTTTTTATTTCATAAGTGATTCCTTTATTACAAGGAGTGCCTTGAGTTCAACAGTGGTGGCTTGCTGAAGGCAGCTCAGTTGTTATTGAGGGAGTATAGGAAGTCACAAGCCGGTTGATAAAATTGTTATGGAATTCCCAATAAGGCGTGTTGTATATCTTAAAACCGATTTTCAAATTAAAACTAGAGATACAAAAAAACTGGCAAGTGCTACTTTTTTCGCCCCTATGATAAAAAAGTTGAACCTTACATAAGGATTGCAACAGGAGACTATGAAGAAATCGTTTCAAAAAGAGGGAAAAAATTGAGGCAAGATAGGCAATATTGGACAGTATGGCTTACGAGATCCATTATCAGCAGTGGATAGGTGATAAGGAAATGGATGAAAATGCAGCAAAAAAAACTATAAAAAAATTGGAGTTGCTGCAGCAGCTCCTTTTTAATGCACTTTTTATATCCCTATGATTGTGGCTGCTTTTTGGCATTCTTATGTTCATTCTTTCTTTTTTTATAAAAGCTGACAAAGGCATCTATTATAAAACAAAATAGAAAAAAAATGAAAACGGCTAATTCGGGAGTTTCCATCACAAGAAAGGGGTTGACAGCATTAAGAAGAGATGTTCTCAATTCAAATCCTTGAAGAATATCTATCCCAAATGAAATCCCCGTTAACATCAACATCATAACTATAGGAATGGCAATCATTTTCATTATATATCACTCTCCACTACCTGTTTAATAAAATAAAGTTGTTATACCTTTAGGAAAAAAATTCTAGATATTGCATAACAAATATATGCTATGAAAAAGATAAAGAAATAAAAGAAGGAAAAGAAAGGTTAATTATAATATGCCCTCATTTTTTAAGCAGAAATCTAAAAATCAAAGTAAAAAACATGATGAATCTAGTGAAGATATATCAAACAAAGAATTTTCGGAGCTATTAAGCATATCTCTTACAGGAAATATTGCGACACTTAATCATAAAACAGGTAATAGCTCAGATGTAATCGTTCGAATGTTGAAAATAAGTAAAGATCCTGAAGTTACAGCAGCAATTATTTATATTCAGGGTATTGTAGATAACCAATCCATCAACGATTTTTTAATTGAATCAATAATGGAGAATTTTGAATTAAAAGTAAGAACGGATTCCTATGAAGAAATCTTAGACAGTATGGCAGATAAGATTGTTTCTATAGGCAGTGTAAAACAGATAAGTGATTGGAATGAACTGTTATTGTCCTTAATGTCAGGCGATACCATTATTTTAGTAAACGGTACGAATAAAGGGTTGAGTGCAAGCACCAAAGGAGGGGAAAGACGTTCAATACTGGAGCCGGGAACCCAAGTAGCTGTCCGTGGTTCTAGAGAAAGTTTTACTGAATCAATTGGGACGAATACAGCAATGGTAAGGAGAATTATTAAAAATCCAAACTTGTGGATAGAGTCTATAAAAATTGGCACCGTTACGAACACTGATGTTGTACTCATGTATATCCATGGTATTGCCAAAGATGAAATTATTAAAGAAGTTCGTAAACGGTTAGAAAGAATTAATCTCGATAGTATTTTAGAGTCCGGCTATATTGAACAGATGATTGAAGATCAGACACTTACAACATTTCCAACTCTCTACCATACAGAAAGACCAGATATGGTAGCAGGAAATCTCCTGGAAGGAAGAGTGGCCATATTTGTAGATGGCACCCCATTTGTACTGTTAGCTCCAGCATTATTTATTCAGTTTTTTCAATCAGCAGAAGATTATTACGTTCGATTTGATATCGCCACTGCACTGCGCTTTCTGCGAATCCTGATTTTCTTTATATCCCTGATAGCACCTGCTGGTTATGTGGCTGCCACAACATTCCATCAAGAGATGATCCCGACACCTCTCTTAATCGCAGTTGCAGCCCAGCGTGAAGCCGTACCTTTCCCATCTCTCGTTGAAGCAATCATTATGGAAGTAACATTTGAAATATTAAGAGAAGCTGGTATACGAATGCCAAAAGCGATTGGATCTGCAATCTCAATCGTCGGAGCTCTTGTGATTGGGCAAGCTGCTGTACAGGCAGGAATAGTATCACCAGCCATGGTGATTATAGTTGCCATAACTGCTATTGCAAGTTTTGCAACTCCTTCATATGCTATAGCTATTTCTGCTCGTCTGATACGTTTTATCTTTATGCTGAGTGCAGCTACATTTGGTTTTTATGGAATTATTCTCACATTTATTATGATGATTGTTCATCTATGCGGTTTAAGATCTTTTGGTGTACCCTATATGGCACCATTTGCTCCCTTTATTCCGACGAATACGGGTGATTCATTTGTTCGATTGCCATGGTGGTTTTTAAAAGAAAGACCAAGATTAATCTCTAACAATATTGGCCGGAGCGGGAAAGACCAGAAGCCGGCCCCCCCTGAAAACCGTGGAATGGAAAATATTAAGTTCAAAGAAGGACGATCAGAATGAATCTAAAAGCATTATTTCTTCTCTTGATAATAATATCTATTCTCTCTGGGTGCTGGAGTAAAAAGGAATTAAATGATCTGGCATTAATTTCAGCTCTAGGAATTGATAAAAATGATAACGGTGAGTATGTTGGAACTTTTCAAATTATTAATCCGGGAAATGTGACAGGAGGCACGCAAGGCGGAGGAGGCGGACAGGGTCCATCCGTTTCTGTCTATACCTCGACAGGTAAAAATTTAGTTGAAATGAGCCGGCGTGCATCAACCAAGATTTCGCGAAAACTATATTACGCACATACAAACCTGCTGATCATCAGCGAGGAATTGGCAAAAGAAGAAGGTATCAATAAAATGTTTGATGCTTTAGTGCGGGACCCTGAATTTCGAACTACAGCCACAGTTGTGATCGCACATGATTCAAATGCTTCAGATATTGTAAAGACATTAACTGCCGTGGACAAAATTCCTGCAAATAAAGTCATTAAAACGTTAAAATTCACGGAAAGACGTTGGGGGGAACATTTGAATGTCAACATTCAAGAGGTTGTTAAAAACCTTCTATCTTCTGGAAAAGAGCCTGTTATCAGCGGTTTTCGCGCAGTGGGCAATAAAGAACAAGGAAAAAAGATGGAGAATATTCAACAAACTGCCCTAGATACAGTCCTTCAAGCTGAAGGCCTTGCAATATTTAAAGAGGGTAAGCTGGTTAATTGGTATCAAGGAAAATCTGCAAGAGGCATATTATGGGTGCTTGATAAAATCAAATCAACGGATGTAAATGTCAGCTGGGAGAAAGATAAAGATGCGATTGCCTATCAGGTTATCCGTCAAAAGACTAAAATTTCTGCTGACATGAAAAATAATCGTCCTCATATTTCCATTCATGTACGGGTAGAAGGGGATATTGGAGAGGTTACTGTTCCTGTCACTCTGAATGACCCCAACGTTTTGTTTAAAATCGAAGAATTATTAGAAAAAGAAATTATGAAAGAGATCAAAGACGCAGTACAACTGGCAAAGGAAGACAAAACGGATATTTTTGGGTTTGGTGATGCTGTATATCGCTCCAATCCAGTTGTATGGAAAAAGCTAAGATATGAATGGAACGATGTTCACTTTTCAGAAATAAAGGCAGATGTGAAAGTTGATGCTTTTATTCGCAGAACAGGTATGATAAAAAAGCCCCACTTATCTGAAATGGATAAATAATTAAAAGGGAAGTGACAATTCAGTGGAGAAGGCGAAAATTAGCTCATATCAGCTGTTTGTCCTTATTTTACTGTTCGAACTTGGAAGTGCATTACTGTTTCCGCTTGCTATCGAGACAAAACAGGATGCCTGGATTGCAGTTCTGCTTGGTATGCTGGGCGGTTTTTTCCTATTTTTAGTCTATCATGGCCTTTACTGTTTTTATCCTGACATGCTTCCAACAGAATATACTCAAAAAATTATTGGAAAAGTACTCGGGCGCAGCCTTTCCTATCTTTATATTTTATATTTTACATATCTCGCTGCAAGGGTGTTGCGAGACTTTGGAGAATTATTGGTAACGTTTGCTTATCCAGATACACCGTTGTTCATTATAAACGCATTATTGACGCTGGCTGTTGTCTATACCATTCGAAAAGGAATCGAGGTATTAGCAAGAACAGGTGAATTGTTGTTTGTATTAATGTACTTGCTCGCAATTACAGGCTTCATCCTTGTTGTAGTCTCAGGATTAATTGATATTAATAATTTAAAGCCGGTACTTGAACATGGAATTCTCCCGGTTTTAAAAGCCACAATTACTCAAACCTTGTATGTCCCTTTTGGAGAAGTCATCGTATTTACGATGATTATGCCTTATTTAAATAAATCGAAAAAGGCGAGAATGACCGGTTTGTTTGCTTTGGGATTAAGTGGAATAAATTTAGCTATTGTAATGGCAGTTAACATAAGTGTTCTAGGCGTGGATCTTACTACCCTTGCTGCATTTCCTCTTCTTAGTACAATACAAACCATTCAGGTTGCAGATTTTTTGGAACGGCTTGATGTGTATTTTATGCTTGCCCTTATTATTGGCGGCTTCTTCAAAATAAGCATCTTTTGTTATGCAGCTGTTACAGGAACTGCAAACTTGTTTAACATCAAAGAACCTTCACGAATGGTTTATCCAATTGGTCTCGTCATTTTAATTTTGTCTATAACGATGGCAAGTAATTTTTCTGGTCATCTGCAGGAAGGTTTACAGATAGTTACACTATATTTGCATCTTCCATTTCAGGTGATTATACCAATTATCCTTCTAGGTATTGCCTTTATTAAATACAGAATAAATGGCAGGTAATATCGAATACGCAGTGGGATTAGCAACAGTTATTAACGAAAGCACGAATAAGGCAATTAAAAATTAGACATGCTGAAATTTGTTGTTTAGCTAAATTAAACCTGGATTCTTCAAAATGGATTAAGTGTAAAGAATCAAAAAATTTATAAATTAATTTGAAGGGTATCTTATTATCGGACAAGAGTCTGCAATTGCCCTTTAAATTACAATATTGAATGGCCAAATAAAACGTTTTCCGGTAAACCGCTTTACAGGAAAAGATGGAAAGAGAATGCCGATCCGGGTTAATGTAAGGCTTGAAATTTTGTCAGGTACCAACTAGATATTGGGGAAAAGAGTGAATGGACTGTGAGATACGAATTAGAAAAAAGAATGTAGGAATAGAACTGGTTCCTTTGCATGATAACAATGGGGATTAAGTTTTTTGAGCTAGAAAATTATGGAATTGGTGTGCTTTCCTTAGCACTTGCACTCCATTCTAACAATATAGAAGTTATCATCTTTCAAAATGATGTATCACATTCGATGGCGTTCATTTACTGACTTTTAGGGACTGATTCAAGTGTATTTCTCCATTTCCTAAGGAAGTTAAAACGTAAATACTTTTAAATAATATTAAAAAATTATGTAAAGAATATATATATTCCCAAAATATGCTTCTGGAGGTACCTAATGATGACTGAACATCACACTCAACTAACTTCTGCTGAAATAGCTTCAGTTTGGAATGCTTACATGAATGATAGTATGTCCAAATGCGTTTTAAGTTATTTTTTTAAAATTGTAGAAGATAAAGATATTCGCCCGATTACTGAGTTGGCCAATAACCTATCAACTACTCATCTAGAAAAGCTAATACAAATTTTCCAGGATGAACACCTCCCTTTACCAACAGGATTTACAAATGAAGATGTAAATTTAAATGCTCCGCGTTTATATACAGACTCTTTTATCCTTCAATATATCGCTCATATGGCAAAAGTAGGAATGATAGCATACAGCGGCTTTATTTCTATGTGCGCAAGAAAAGACTTAAAAACATATTTCATGGCAGGACTTCAGGAAACCTCAGATTTATTTGACAAAAGTACAGATGTATTACTTTCAAAAGGACTATATATTAGATCACCGTATATCCCATATCCAACTAAAACGGATTATGTAGACAGTAAAAAATATTTAAGCGGTTATTCTCTTTTCAGCAAACAAAGACCATTAAACGCCATTGAAATATCACATTTATACATGAATAACCTAACGAACCATATCGGAAGTAAACTTTCACTGAGTTTTGCCCAAATATCTCCAAATGAAAAAATTCAAAAATGGATGTTAAGAGGGAGGGATATCTCACAAAAGCATATGAAGATATTTACAAGTACACTTCTCAGTAACGATATACAATCACCTATTTCATCTGATGTTTCTATAACGAATTCAACTACACCACCATTTTCTGATAAATTAACAATGTATCATATGGGATTATTAAGCGCAGCAGGAACAGGAAATTACGCAATGTCAGCAGCCGCTAGTCAACGAACCGACTTAGTTTTAAATTATGAAAGATTATCACTTGAAGTTGCTCAATATGCGAAAGATGGAGCCGACATCATGATAAGAAATGAATGGATGGAACAACCACCTACAACAGTGGATAAAGAGCAACTTACGAAGAAAAAAACTAATAAATAATACTGCCTTTATAAGTCGTTACTTGGATATAAAGGTAGTGGGCTATATTTATGAAGCGTTTCTGTTCCAGGACGATCTTCAACAATAGAAAT
Organism: Bacillus sp. UMB0893; assembly: GCF_002858905.1. NCBI lineage: Bacteria > Bacillati > Bacillota > Bacilli > Caryophanales > Bacillaceae > Bacillus > Bacillus sp. UMB0893. The sequence continues at coordinate 262,281 of NZ_PKLB01000007.1, forward strand.
CCGTATTTTCCTGACACTTCCACAATTAGAAATGTATAGGAGGTATTTTCTAATTGTGGTAGAATTTACCTTATAACCGAAAGTTAGGGGATGGTATTTTGTGAGTTCTGTGAATGTTTGGAATGCAGATCTATACGATGATAAATTAAGCTATGTATCTAATTTTGGCAAAGGAGTGGTTGAACTGCTTCAACCGCAAAAAGGTGAAAAAATTCTTGATTTAGGCTGTGGAATGGGAGATCTTACATATGAAATCTTTAACTCAGGTGCCATCGTAAAAGGAATTGATTTCTCAAGAGAAATGATTGAAACAGCACGTAAAAAGTATCCTGAAATCCCATTCAGTGATGAAAACGGGGAAACATTTAGGACAAATGAAAAGTATGATGCTATTTTCTCCAATGCAGCCCTTCATTGGATGAAACGAGCTGACAAAGTTGTAGAATCAGTTTGCCAGGAGGTCGTTTTGTAGCTGAATTCGGAGGACAAGGAAATGTTCAAACTGTTATTAGAGGGATAATAGATGTCCTATCAGAAAAATATGGGATGAATGTAGGAAAAAGAAATCCTTGGTATTTTCCAAGTATCGGAGAATATAGCACTTTACTTGAACAATACGGATTTAAAGTATCATATGCTCATCATTTTGATAGACCTACACCATTAACAGATGGAGAAAAGGGATTGAATCATTGGTTAGACAGTTTTGCGGATAACTTTTTCCCTGAGTTCTCCAAAGAAGAAAAAATGGTTATTTATGAAAAGATAAAAGATAAGATACAATCAGCTTTATATAAAAATGATATATGGGTAGCTGATTATAAGCGAATTAGAATTGTTGCAATTAAGAAATGGCAGTCAGAATACTATGAGGAAATTTTAATTGGTCCTGGGTGTTAGTGTTATATATAATTTCCAGGGTTTAGCACCTACAAGTCTCAAAAAACCAGATAAAACTAAGAAGTAGTTTTAGAATGGGGAGATTTTATGCTTTAGATTACACGACTAACCTTTCAATGGCATAAAGCCTATAAAGATTAACAAAATAATTAAATAAAATCTAATGGGTTTGTCTCACAATTTCGTCCATTTGGAGTGTTTCATAACTTGTCCATATCATCTGTATCGAAGTTGGATACACACTACCTAATATATTCCATTCTTTCTTCAGTTTTTCCATACCTTCAATCGTTTCTGCTAAAGGAATTCGTCCTCTCCAATGTAAAAGTATAAGTTCAGGCGGTCGGTCCCCAACCGATTCAAACTATTTTCACATGCTGTTGAAATCAAATTTAATCCAGCATGATGGGGATAAATTTTAGAAACGAAAAACACATCATCCCTGCGTTCTTTAATTGCTTCACCAATTAAACCTTCAGAATGCCCATCAGGAGGAAGAACATACCCCACTTAAAATAAAATACTCAATCTTGAAAATTTAATGTTGAATAAATGTATTGTAAAACGCTTACATAAGAATTATAATTTCTATAAACCGATTTACTAAACCGGTTTAGTGTTTTATGGGGGGGAGGAGCGCTTGTGTGAAGAATGTTATTATTCCATTAAACGCTTTTGATAGAAAAGAAGTGTTAGAGAATGGTCAAATTGCTTTTATTAAATTAATAGCAGCATCTGGTGCGTATGGTGTTGAGATCAGGAGAGAATTATTTACTGATGAGATTTTGCCTCTGAAGCACCTAAGGGAAAAAATTGCAGCAACCTCACTGTTTACAGTTTATTCAGCTCCTATCGAGTTATGGAAAAAAGACGGATCACTAAACATTAAGGAACTTCAATTAACTTTTCAGGAAGCGGACCTTTTAAGTGCAAGCTGGGTAAAAACCTCATTGGGGCACTACATAAAAGGGGTCTCTAATTTAGAAGATCTAAAACAATTTTTAAAAAGGGCTGAAGTAAAGCTGTTCGTTGAAAATGATCAGACTCAGTATGGAGGGAATATATCGGACTTGAAGCATTTTTTTGAAAGCGCTTATATTTCTGATGTTCCTGTTCGTATGACCTTTGATACGGGGAACTGGATGTATACAAATGAAAAATGGATGGATGCATTAATGCAATTAAAAGAATTTGTCGCATACCTGCACTTTAAAAATGTTATTCAAAATGGCAAGGAGCTGACAACCATCGCATTATCCAATAATGAAAACGCTGCTTGGCGATTCATAGCCGGACAGTTTCCAATCGATCTGCCCAAAGCACTTGAATTCCCGATTGCACCAGTCAATCGGTTAAGAGAGTATGTGGAAATGGTTGAAACCAACAAGACGTATAAGGAAGGGGAGGTTTTATGCAAAAGTTAGATGTTGTAACGTTTGGTGAAGCAATGGCCCTGTTTATTGCGGGAAATCCAGGGCCGTTACATGAAATTGAACATTTTACAAGGGAACTTGCAGGTGCCGAAACAAATGTGGCAATCGGCCTCTCAAGGTTAGGACTCAAATCTGGCTGGGCAAGTAAAGTAGGGTCTGATGCATTCGGAAAATATATTATGAAAAGGCTATCAGAGGAAAATGTGAATGTTGAACATGTATTTATAGATAAACGTTATCCAACCGGATTTCAGCTGAAAGAAAAGGCAGCTGCTGGAGATCCGGAAGTTCAATATTTCAGGAAGGGCTCAGCAGCAAGCTTCATGGGTGCTGAAGATTTTCACAAAGAATATTTTAGCGATGCACGTCATCTTCACATGACAGGCATCCCATTAGCTATTTCAAGCCATACACGTTCTTTTGCTCAAACAGCACTTTCTTATATGAAAGAATTAGGGCGCACTGTCAGCTTTGATCCTAATTTAAGACCTACTTTATGGTCATCAAAACAAGAAATGATTGAAGTCATTAATCAGTTTGCTGTAAAAGCAGACTATGTTCTTCCCGGTATTTCTGAAGGGGAACTATTAACAGGGTATACTAACCCGCGTGATATTGCTTCCTTTTATTTAGATAGAGGGGTCAAGCTTGTTGTGATCAAGCTTGGGGAACAAGGTGCCTTTTATAAAAGCAGTTCTGAAGAAGGGATTGTGAATGCGTTTGAAGTAAAAGAAGTTGTTGACACGGTTGGAGCAGGAGACGGATTTGCGGTTGGTCTTATCAGCGGTCTTCTTGAAAGTCTGCCGCTGCATGAAGCAGTGTTCCGTGGAAATGCAATTGGCTCACTGGCTGTACAATCGCAGGGGGACAATGATGGATATCCAGATCGACATGAATTAATGGAATATATGAAAAGACCTATATAAGGAGTGATTTACTATGAAACAAACGATTGCAAAACAAAGATGGCTTCGTTTAATTCCAATTGTTTTTATCACGTACAGTCTTGCATATCTAGATCGTGCTAACTATTCTTTTGGTGCAGCAGGCGGTTTAGCTCAAGATCTAGGCATTACACCAGCCGTATCATCACTGCTAGGTTCCCTGTTCTTTCTTGGATACTTCTTTTTTCAGGTTCCGGGAGCCCATTATGCGGAGAAAAAGAGTGCTAAAGTTCTTATTTTCTGGTCATTGATTGCTTGGGGTGCCCTTGCTACTGCAACAGGAATGGTTTCAAATGTAAATTTATTATTTGTCATTCGTTTTATGCTGGGTGTAGTTGAAAGTGCCGTTATGCCAGCGATGCTGGTCTTTTTAAGCCATTGGTTTACAAAAGCGGAGCGTTCTCGGGCAAATACTTTTCTTATTCTTGGAAATCCAGTAACCGTTTTATGGATGTCTATTGTTTCAGGTTATTTATTGGAGGCCTATGGCTGGAGATGGATGTTTATTATTGAAGGTATTCCAGCAATCATTTGGGCATTTTTATGGTGGAAGCTTGTTTTTGATCATCCGAGAGACGCTAAGTGGCTAAGCTCAAAGGAAAAAGCAGACTTGCAGGCGGAACTTGATGAGGAACAGCAAGGAATAAAGCCTGTTAAAAACTATCGTGAAGCGTTTAGGTCAAAAGTTGTCATCCTTTTAGCTATGCAATATGCATTATGGAGTGTAGGGCTTTACGGATTCGTTATGTGGCTTCCTTCTATTATTAAAGCAGCACCTAACATGAGCATTGTCCAGACTGGATGGCTAGCAGCAGTACCTTATGTTTTAGCAGTCGTGCTTATGCTGGTATCATCTCATTTCTCCGATAAATTGCAAAAACGAAAAGAATTTGTCTGGCCATTCCTTTTTATAGGAGCCATTGCATTCTATGCTTCCTATCTAATTGGTACAAGTCATTTTTGGATAAGCTTCGTATTGCTGATCATAGCAGGAGGAGCCATGTACGCACCATATGGACCATTCTTCGCGATCATACCAGAAATTTTACCGCGGAATGTAGCGGGCGGCGCGATGGCATTGATCAATTCAATGGGTGCACTTGGTTCATTTGTTGGTTCATATGTTGTTGGGTATTTAAACGGTTCTACTGGAGGTTTTGGGGCTTCGTATATCTTTATGGCCGGTTCGTTATTACTGTCTGCCATCTTAACAATTATTGCGACGAAAAAAGCAAAAGAAAAAAATATCAGCCAATCTGCGCTGAAAACTAGTATTTCATAAAAAACACAGCAGGATGGCAGTCCAAATAAAAGCTGTTGCTCTCTAAGTATGCAAAGCAGCAAGAAGTATCAACACATGGTACTTAGAATTGGAAGCAAAGTTTGATAGGGAGTGAGACCGTGGGTTTAGAAGAAATCAAAAAACGCGGGGTTGTTGCTGTTATAAGAGGAGCGACACCCAAATCTATTATATCTATTGGAAATGCATTAAAAAATGGCGGAGTGACTGCATTTGAGATCACTATGGAAACTCCAAAAGCAATGTCGGTAATTGAAGCAGCATCATCATACTTTGGAAAAGATGTACTAGTTGGAGCCGGAACTGTGCTTGATGCTGAAACGGCAAGAGCAGCTATACTCTCAGGTGCGAGATTTATATTTTCGCCGACAGTAAGAAAAGAAACGATTACAATGGCTAAACGCTATAGTGTAATCAGTGTGCCTGGTGCATTTACACCTACGGAGATTCTGACAGCATATGAGTATGGAGCAGACTTAATCAAAGTCTTTCCGGCAAGTTCGGTCGGTCCAGACTATTTTAAAAATATAGCAGGTCCACTGCCCCATATTCCATTAATGCCAACAGGCGGGGTCGATGTTCATAATACAGGAGATTATTTTAAAGCAGGTGCCGTGGCAGTCGGAGTGGGAAGTACACTTGTAAATATAAAAAAAGAATTATCCGAAGAGGCACTTCGGGACATGATGGAAAAAGCATCACATTTTATGAAAGAAGTCAGGATAGCAAGAGGAGAATAAAATTCGACTGCCGCTCATTTTTGAGGGGAATGGGTGGCATAGAAAAATTTCACAACGAAATTTAAATAGGTTGAACGGAGAGTGGATTAATGTAAATCTATCCTATAAAATGGACGGTACAAGTAATTGGAAAGAGTTGATAAGATGGCAAGAGTTACGATGGCGGATGTAGCTAAGGAAGCAGGTGTTTCTAAGAGTACTGTATCCCAATTTATTAATAAACGGTATGAATATATGGGTGATGATACAAAGAGGAAAATTGATGAAGCAATCAAAACGCTGGGCTATCATCCTAATTATCTGGCAAGAAGCTTAAAGCAGAAGCGAACATCTATGATCGGAGTTATAGTTGGGAATATTATGCACCGCCTATCTACCGAGGTTAGCCGTTCCATTGAAGACTATTGTTATGAGCATGATATGCACGCCATACTTTGTAATGCGGATGACAATCCAGAAAAAGAAAGAAAATATATTGAGGTCCTTCAAGCCAAGCAGGTAGACGGTCTGATTATTTTCCCGACAGGACAAAATCTTGATTTATATCAAAAATTAATAGATGAGGAATATCCGGTTGTTTTTATAGACCGGAAAATAGATGAGTTAAATGCAAATTCAGTTCTTGCAGCCAACAGTGAAGCTACTGTGGAATCCATTCGTCACTTTATCTCAAATGGGCATAAAAGAATTGCAATTGTAACCCAGCCGTTAAGCATCAGTCCTAGGATTGAAAGACTTCATGGATATAAGCAGGCGCTTAATGAAGCGGGTATCCCCATGAAGGAAGAATATATGATTCATGTTGAAATAAAAAAAATGAAAAATGAATTGGAAAAGCTCTTTGGTCTTTCAGAGCGTCCAACAGCCCTTTTTGCAGGAAATGATCTAGTGTTTCTTGAAGTTTTGGAGTTTTTCAAAGAGAAGCATATAAAAATTGGAAAAGATGTAGCATTAATTGTTTTCGATAATATTCCGCTTGCCCATTTAGCTGAAACACAAGTAACCACTATTGCACAGCCTGGTTATGAAATGGGCCAAAAGGCTGCAGAATTATTGCTGCAGCAAATAAACAAAGAACTTCAAGGTTTTGACGAGTATGTTTTCGGTTGTGAACTAATGATTAGAGAATCATCTCAGCCAAGAATGTGATAGGCCAAGAGTTCTCTTTTTTAAAAGTATAACTAAATCGGTTTATGAGAGGTGAAATGATGAAAATTCAACTAGCTTTAGACCGTTTATCAATGGAAGAAGCGATCCAGATTGCTAGTAGGACTGAAAAATACATAGACATCATTGAAGTGGGAACTTCGTTAATAAAAGAATTTGGAGTTGCAAGCATTTCTAAATTTAAAGAAGCATTTCCCGATAAAACCATTCTGGCAGATATGAAAACCATCGATAATGCTTTTTACGAATTTACTCTAAGCTTTAATGCAGGTGCTGACATAGCCACTGTCATGGGGGTATCACCAATGCCCACAATTGAGGTGTGCATGGAAGCAGCAGCAAAGCATGACAAAAAAACAATGATTGATATATTAAACACAACGGCACAGCAAAGAGCTTCTATTTTTGCATTTACAGATGCTATTTTTTGTGATCATATCAGCAAGGATTTACAAGAACGATCAGGACTGAAAAGCACGAACAGCTACTGCTTTGATCCTGCACTGCAATGGGCAGTTGCAGGAGGTATTACTGGCGATTCCATCCGGAATATGGCAGAACCGCTTCCTGATATTGTCATCGTAGGGTCAGCCATTACAAAAGCCATTCACCCTGAAAAAGCAGCAGAGGCTTTTCGCAGAATACTAGAAGGAAAGAAGGATAAATATAATGAATCAATTGGAAACGATTCTATCAGAAATATCAACAGTTATTAAACGAAGCAGCACGCAGAAGATTGAAGAGATTGTCAGAGTGCTTCAAAAAGGAAAGCGGATCTTTGTTATAGGGGAAGGCCGTTCAGGATTAATGGCCAAATCCTTTGCTATGCGTCTAATGCATTTAGGAGCTGAAGTTTATGTAGTAGGTGAAACCATTACACCATCTATTTCGGAAGGGGATATCCTGATAGCCGTTTCCGGGTCTGGTAAAACAAAAAACGTTGTCTGGACTGCAGAAAAAGCAAAATCTATTGGCTGCTCAATCATTGTAATAACGGCGGATACTGATGCAGCTTTAGCTTCACATGCGTCCCTGATTCTACATGTTCCTGCAGCAACAAAATATCGAAAAGAAGGCGAACAGTCAACCATACAGCCACTAGGGTCATTATTCGATCAATGTGTTCACATCCTTTTCGATGGCATCTGTCTAAAATACGCAGAGAAAAACGAAGTCAGTAACGAACAGGCTTTGCTGAAACATAGCAATATGGAATAAAAATATCTGATAGATGATTATTCTATAATGTATAATCTAGTTTCCATATCGGGCGGGATAACGTTATGGCTCTCATAGATCGTGAAATATATAAACAAATGAATCGATTAGAAAAAGGACCATCTTAGATGATCCTTTTATCTATTTCACTATTTTTTTTATTTTTCCGAAAGGCTTAATATAGGTAACGAAGGTCATCATTACTAAACATAGAAGATTAAAAGAACCCGTTAAGATCATAGAGAACCAGACATTATGAAAATCTTGATTCTGAAGTGCAGAAAAACCTAGTTCTTCTGCTGTTGTTACAAGAAAAGAAAACCAATCATTTATAAAGAAGATGCCAAGCAGTATGGTAACAATGGTTAAAGCAAGCTTAATGAGAACCCAGTAATGTTTAAAGAGTCCCCATTGAGTCCATACAGATAGCATAATACCAGTTATCAATGTTAGCAGGGCTGGGTATTTTAATAAGCTTTCATCAATTACGTGCATACTTAATAAAGTGTAATAAAGCTGTTCGCCATCTACAGCATTTTTTAGATAAAAACCCAGCAATAACATGCCCATAGTACCGCCGAACCATAAAGTAACAGAAATAACATGTATTGAAACCAATACTTGTTTTTTTCTCAAACTAAGTCGTATTGCCATTCGCAAATATCCTCACCTTCATATCGTTGTTACAAATTATAAATTGTTATAGATCGTGTTTCGTCCATCCCAGGACTGTTTTTAGACTAAGGCTCAAGCTGTAGATAATAATTATCGAAACTAGATCTTCTGCAACGAAGTCTTACTTAAAAAGGAGAACAAAATTTTTGTATAATTTATATAAAAAAAGACAGCTGATTTAGCTGCCTTTTTCAAAACTGGGTTTGGTGTTATGTGCACTGTTATTTATCATTTCCCGAAAAGGTTTAATTCTTTCTCTCCGGGTCTATCATCATTATTTATCTTCTTCTTTCTTCTGATCATTCTCATCATCACGATCAAACCAAAGCAGTTCTTGATCCTCTTCATCGCCATTATAGTTAATCAGTATTTCTTCTCCAGCTTTAATGTCTTTATATGCACTAAAGTTAAAGGTATGGTTTTCAAAGCTGATTTCATAAGTGGCATTAGGAGTGTAGGAGTGGTTAAACAGCATGCCGTAGCCTAAAAGTATGGCAGTATGATTCACTCCGTATTCGAATGCATAATCAGCAAGAGTTGTCTTTTCGATATGAACATGTTCTTCATTCGGATAAGGAATGACTGGTGCCTCGTGGATGAGCTCTCCTTTTGCAATATCGCGTGTTGCGAATACACCTCTATTAAATTCCCCGTTGCTTAGGGTTGATATTTTAATTTCAATCATTTCGTCACCTGTATGATCTTTCCTGTTAAGTTTTGTTCCTATCTTAGCTTGACAGTTTAAGGGGATAAAAGCAATAGTTTTCACTGATTGTCCTAAATATTGCTTTTTATTGGGAAATTATGGTTCATCTTTACTTTGGGAGATCTCTCGAACACAAGACTAAAGAAGTCTCTTTTTTCAATCTTTTATTTGATTTAATTTATCCTGTTTTTCAGTAAACTTAGGGCAAGAATTAACTATCAGGTAAAGGAGAGATTGGAATGAAACTTGCAGCATTATATGAGACACATGTCGAGACGATAAACTTAGAAAAAGCAATTGCATTTTATCAAAATTTAGAACTTGAATTGGCTGCTGTTATAAAGGAACGAAGGGCTGCTTTCTTTTGGATAGGAAATCCGTCGAATAAAGAGCAAATGCTCGGAATTTGGGAAGTGCCTGCTGAGAAATTTACTCCGTCTCATTTTGCATTTCGGTTATCGTATGAGGAATTATTGAAAGTTCCTGAGTTTTTATCTGCTAAAGGGATCGAGCTTTCTCCTGCTTTTGGTTTAGATGCCAGTGAACCAGTTGTATATGCGTGGATGCAATCAGCAAGAATATATATTAAGGATCCTGATAACAATTCATTAGAATATATAACAATCCTGGAGGGGAAATCCAATTTGCAGTCTGGCACGGTTCATTTAAGTAAATGGCTCCAAATGAATGCAGCAGATAACAGAAGGTAAGATAGAAATAAAGAAAATCGGACACTTAACATGTCCGATTTTTTAGATCATCCTGTATTTCGAAGCCCCGCTGCAATCCCATTAATCGTCAGCAACACTTCGCTTAATAGTTCATCGTTATTGTTTTCTTCATTCGCATCACGCAGTTTTGAAATCACTTCTACCTGGAAAAAGCTTAAAGGATCCACATAAGGATTCCGAAGTCTTACAGAATCTTGGATATTTGGCAGGTGGTCCATTAATTCTTCTTGCTGTGTAATCTCCAGCAAAATGTTTTTTGTTCGGTTGTATTCGGTTTCGATTTCTTTGAAAATACGATCAGCTGCATGCTGATTTTCAACCATTGCGATATATTCATTAGCTGCCATTAAGTCTGCTTTTAATAATGCCATTTGAAGATTGTCGATGGTCGAGCGGAAAAACGGCCAAGCTTTGTACATTTGCTGAAGGAGTGCAAGATTCACATCATTCTTTGCATGGCTGTGTAAACCCGTTCCTGCTGCATACCATGCAGGGAGAAGCTGGCGGCTTTGCGTCCAAGCGAACACCCATGGAATAGCGCGCAAATCTTCGAAGCGTTCGCTGCCTTTACGGCTCATTGGACGTGACCCAATGTTTAACGCACCCAATTCAGGCAAAGGTGTTGCTTGTTTGAAATAAGTTAAAAAGTCAGGATCTTTAAAGACAAGCTCTTGATACTTATTCAAAGATTCAGCTGAGATCCTATCCATGGCTTCTTCCCAGTCGTTTGTTCTGATGGAAGATTGTTCAGCCTCACTTGAGACATGTGCCGCAGCTGTAAGAAGGGTTGAAGCTGCTTGCTCAAGGCTGCGGTATGCGATGTCATATAGAGCATATCGTGAAGAAAGTACTTCACCTTGCTCTGTTATTTTCACGCCATCTCCCAATGTTTCAGCAGGCTGAGAAAGCAGGCTGCGATTGAGTGGACCGCCGCCTCGGCCTAAAGAACCCCCGCGGCCATGGAAAAACTTCAAACGGATGTTGTACGTTTTCGCCATCTCATGAATTTCCTGCTGGGCTTTGTATAGTTTCCAATTAGCTGTAAGAGTACCGCCATCTTTACTTCCATCGGAATAGCCAAGCATGATTTCCTGAAGGTTATTTTGTTCATTTAAGTGTTTTCGGTAAAAGTCTAATTGAAAGAGCTGCTCCATGATTTTTGGGCCAGCAATAAGGTCATCAATCGTTTCAAGCAGGGGAGCAACGTTTAATTTGCTCTCAATTCGGCCATCCGGATGCAGACGGTAAATTCCAGCTTCTTTTGCAAGCACCATTACTTCAAGCAAGTCACTTGCAGATTGTGTCATGCTTATTAAATATACTTCAATTGAACGTTCTCCAAATTCTTTATGTGCATTTCGGATCATTTGGAACACTTCTAAAACATCCTGTGTTTCTTTCGAATAATCCTCTGTAAATGAAACAAGAGGTCTTGGATCTTGAAGAACGTCTCCAAGCAGCTTCATTTTTTCATTTTCAGACAAACTGGAGTAATCTTCTGCAAGCTTTACAGAATGAAAGATTTCTTTAATCGCTGCTTCATGCTCACCGCTGTGATTGCGAATATCAAGTGTTGCGAGATGAAAGCCGAAAAGTTCAACCTGCCTTATAAGCTCCCGCAAACTTTTCAATTCATATCCTTTTGGATGGTGAAGCTTGACACTCTTTTGAATCAATCTAAGATCGAAAAGAAACTCTTCAGCCGTTTTATAACGAACTTCACTTTGCGCATCAAGTTTTTTTAGCATGATTGTTAATTTACAGCGATAAACTTCATCTTCAATTTGCCATTTTTCGTTTTGATTCAAAATGGATGCTTCATTTTCAATCGATTTCAGCAATTCTGCGCTGACTGACACTCTTTTTGTAGACTGACTCAGCCGCTTCCTTAATTGCTTGAGAGATTCCTTGTATTTTCGAATAGCCAGAGTCCGCTGTTTCGTTAAGGTCTTCCATGTAATCTCAGGGGTTACATTTGGATTGCCGTCGCGGTCTCCGCCAATCCATGAACCGAAGCGAAGGAAATTTGGAACCTCCCAATTTTCTTCAGGGTAATAATCCTGCAAACAATCTTCTAGTTCTTGATGAAGCTTTGGGAGGACTTCAAATAATGTCTCATCAAAATAATACAAGCCATTTGCAACTTCATCCATAACAGTAGGCTTTCGGTCACGCAGCTCATCAGTTTGCCACAGGATGACGACTTCGTTAAATAGTCTATCTTCAAGCTCTTGGCGCTCACGATTAGTTATGACAGGCTGATCCAAACTTTTAAGCAAGGCAGCGATTCGTTTATGAATTTCAAGAACACTTCTTCTAGTTGCTTCAGTTGGATGTGCTGTGATAATAAGCTCTAAGGATAGGGTTTTCAGCAATTTTTGAATCACATCTGATGAAATACCATTCTCCTTTAAAGAAGCAACAGCATTTTCTAGTGAGCCAGGCTGTTTTACAGACTCCTCCTGAAATTGATAATCACGGCGCCTTCTAATGCGATGATTTTGTTCGGCGATATTAACTAGATGAAAGTATACGGCAAATGCACGGATCACTTGCTTTCTCACAGGAGGTTCAAGTGTAGATATTTCCTCCTTCAATATTGCATAGTTGGAATAGTCCTCATTATTGCGAAGGGATTTTGTCATCTCACGAATCGTTTCCACTTTTTCTAAAAGGGTTGGTCCGCCCTGATGAACAAGTACATCTCCCAATAGCTTGCCCAAAAACTTCACATCTCGGCGAAGAGCAGCATTATGATCTCGGTCTTTTATCGTTTTGGTTTTAGTTGTCATGTATGCACCTCTTATTCTGGAAAGGATTCCATATTCTTTCCGTGTTTTTTGAAAATTAAAATAATGATAAGTTTACCATGAATCACAGAATAATTCATAGTAAACATCCTCGTATCTTGAAAATTTATAGATTTGCTGGAAAAGAGAGGTTAGTTTTTAAAGGTTTACCCTGATTGTGGAATATTATGTTAAGATTTTAAGAGCATGTTAAAGCGTGTGTCATTTTTGGGCACACGAAGAATCCCACTATATTTATTAAAAGCAGAAAGCAGTAATATCTTGATCTTTTAAAAAAAGGAGTTTTGAAATAAATGAAAAGAGTAGATGTAACATATGTCCTTCTAAATGATGATCACAAAAATGTATTGATGGTCAAAAACAAAGGAGAGAAATCTTCATACTATACACTTCCAGGGGGAGCAGTTGAACAGGGAGAAACTCTTAAAGAAGCCGCTTTACGTGAGGTAAAAGAAGAAACTGGATTAGACGTGCAAATAAATGATGTTTTATCTGTAAGCGAAGCGTTTTTTGAAGAAAGAGGGCATCATGTGATCTTCTTTACGTTCAGCGGGAAAATAATAGGGGGAGAAATCCATTTATCAAGACCAGAAGAGATTGAGGAGATTACCTGGATGGATTCTAAAATGGCTAATGAATACGTACAAATAGATAGTAAGGCAACTGTCCCATATATTCTTCGAGGAACGATACCTAAAGCTTAAAATGATAGGATCCTTTAAGTAACGAAAAAGATTGTGAACGGTTTTGTAAAAAAAAGATAATCATTTCAATTTAGTAAAGCATCACAGCATATGCGATGATGCTTTACAGCTAAAAACCTACAATTTATCTCCATTCTTGATCAATCCCCAAAAATTTAAAGTATTTTAATCATTTATTTTCTCCTAAGCCAGTTAAGAAATACTCACTCAATTCACTTTTAATTCGTGTAATATGTTCCTCCACAAGCTGTTTTGCTAATGTTGAGTTTCCGGAAGCGATTGCCGCATATATTTTTTTATGTTCATCAATTGTATCATGAGCCCTGTCAGGGTCAGAAAGACGGTGTCTGCGCGTTGCTCGGATTGTATCTTCCATTTGTTCGCTTAATGTCTGTATCAACTCTATAAATAATGAATTGTGAGTTGCCTGAACAATATTCAGATGAAAATTGAAGTCTGCCTTCAAGCCAGATTCCACATCGTTTTTTGAGGCTGCCATCAATTCGAGAGCTTTTCGAAGTTTGTTTAACTCTTGAGAAGTCGCCCGCTGAGCGGCAAGGTATGCAGAGTCAGCTTCGATTGCACGGCGCAGCTCAAGCATTTCATAGACAAGGTGGTTTTCAGCTTTGCTGATAACGGCTGAAAGTTCTTCAGAAGAACAAGGGAAGCCTGTTTTTTTTATGTAGCTTCCGCCGCCCTGTCTGATTTCGATTACTCCGTTTATCTCCAAAATGCGAAGAGCTTCTCTGATTGATGTGCGGCTGACATTAAAACGGCTTGCCAATTCACGTTCAGGAGGCAGTTTATCCCCTTGTTTTAATTCTCCATTCAGAAAAAATTCTTTTAGCTGTTCGACAATGACTTCATAAATTCGTTTCTTTTGCTTCATCTTAATTTTCACTTCCTAAAAGATAGAATGATTTATTGTATTTTTCAGATAATTAAGTATAATTGAAAGTGGTTAGACCAATGTGTTGATTGGTAGGACCTATTGTCTTTTATTATAAACGATCTATTGCAATCGTTTACATAAAAATTTCAAGGGAGAGATCACAATGAAAATGGCTGCAGAAAATATAGTAGATGCTCTTAAACATATTCTTCCTGAAAGCGGGGTATCAGTCAATCAGACAGTTAGAGAACAGCACAGCAGAGATGAATCGTATCATGCTCCAAGTCTGCCGGATATCGTTGTTTTTCCAGAGACAACACTCCAGGTGAGTGAGATTATGAGACTTGCAAACAAATATCAGGTTCCAGTAGTGCCATTTGGACTTGGATCCAGCTTGGAAGGGCATGTTATTCCCTATGACTTAGGAATTACCATTGATTTTTCTTTCATGAATAAAATCATTGAAGTAAGAGAGAATGATTTTCTTGTAAAAGTACAGCCAGGCGTTACACGCTCACAGTTAAATAAAGAGCTGAAAAAATATGGTTTGTTTTTCACGGTGGACCCTGGTGCTGATGCTACTCTCGGCGGGATGGCTGCCACAAATGCAAGCGGCACAACATCTGTTAAATATGGGGTCATGCGTGACCAAGTGAGAGATTTGGAAACGGTCCTTGCAGACGGGACGATCATCCATACCGGCAATTTAGCTGAAAAATCATCATCTGGCTATCATTTAAACGGTATTTTTGTAGGTTCAGAGGGAACGCTTGGCTGTTTTACCGAATTGACACTAAAAGTTTACGGGATACCTGAGCACATCATGGCAGCAAGAGCTTCTTTTCCAACTGTAAATGATGCTGTAGGAGCTGTCGTTGCTATTTTACAAGCGGGTATTCCTATTGCAAGAGTTGAGCTTATTGATGAACCATCCATGAAACAGGTAAACCAATTTAGTGAGACTGCCTATTTAGAAACACCAACTCTATTTTTGGAGTTTCATGGGAATGAAGCAGGACTTAGACAGGACGTAGAATTCACGAAAGAGCTAGTATCTGATTTTCGCTGTGAAAGCATCGATTTTGAGAAAGATAATGCGGGGCGAAACAAGCTGTGGGAAGCAAGGCACCATTTAGCTTATGCCTATGTCCATGGATATCCGGGGAAAAAGCTTATGGTTACGGATGTCTGTCTGCCGATTTCGGAGCTTTCAGGTGCGATTCGTCATGCAAGGGAGACGATAGACACTTTAGGACTTAACGGTGGCATTGTCGGCCATGTTGGAGATGGAAATTTTCATGTTCTCTTGATGCTTGATACGAGTGATCCATTAGAAGTAAACAAGGCTGATCAATTAAACGAAGCAATCGTTTTGTATGCTCTTGAACGCGGAGGGACTTGTACAGGCGAGCATGGAGTCGGTGTCGGCAAACAAAAGTATCAGGAAAAAGAGCATGGTGAAGCACTCCGTGTGATGGAAAAAATAAAACAAGCATTAGATCCGCTTAATATCCTCAATCCAAATAAAATTGTAAAAAACAAGGGTGTGACACTATGAAACTATTAGAAGCAATCAGCAGCTTAGCAGGAAAATATTTTGCAGTATGGGTCATATGTATCGCATGCATTGCCTTTATGATTCCTACACCTTTTCTATGGCTAAATGGATATATCACGATTTTGCTCGGCATTGTCATGTTTGGAATGGGCCTTACTCTTAAGGCGGTAGATTTTAAAATTGTTTTAACAAAACCGTTGCCGGTGATAATTGGTGTTTGTGCCCAATTTATTATTATGCCATCTGTTGCTTTCCTGCTTGCTTATGGAATGAATTTACCTCCTGAATTAGCAGCAGGTCTAGTTCTCCTCGGCTCTGTTCCAGGCGGCACGGCCTCAAACGTGATGGTCTATCTTGCAAAAGGGAATCTTCCATTGTCAATTGCTATGACATCACTATCAACATTAATTGCGCCAATTGCCACACCATTAATTTTGCTTTTGCTTGCAGGTCAATGGATGCCAATCGATCCCGTTTCGATGTTCGTATCAATTACGCAGGTTATTATCGTACCAATCATTTTGGGTATCGCAATAAGGAAATTTTTCAGAACGGGCGTTGACAAAAGCCTTTCAGTTATCCCTCTTATTTCTGTTTTGGCTATTATCATCATTGTTTCAGCAGTTATTTCTGCAAATGTTGAGAGTATTGCAGAGTCGGGATTGCTTATTATCTCTGCAGTTATCCTTCATAACACATTCGGCCTTTTGCTCGGTTATTTAACCGCGTTAATGCTGGGCCTGGATGAAGGAACAAGAAGAGCCATTTCAATTGAAGTAGGGATGCAAAACTCCGGATTAGGTGTTGCACTAGCGAGCGCCCATTTTGGTCCGCTTGCAGCGTTGCCAAGCGTTCTTGGGGCAGTATGGCATAACATTTCAGGTCCGATTCTTGCTACGTTCTGGTCGAAAAAACCTGTAGTGGAAAAGAAAGAGAATTGGTCAGCTAAGACTATAAATGCAAAACTATAAAAAAGAGATTCACAATGGCAAATCATTGTGAATCTCTTTATTTCATAGAATTAGAACCTACTTTGCAAGAATTTTTCCAATGTAGTGCGCCTCTGGCCTGAAAATCGTATTATTCTCTGACTGCTCAAGGATGTGGGCTGTCCAGCCGACAACACGGCTTGCTGTAAAGGTAGGGGTGAACAGATGCGAATCCATGTGAATGGATTTCATGATTGCTGCCGCATAGAATTCAACATTTGTGTAGAGAGATCTGCCTGGTTTTAGCTCCTGCAGCAGATATACAGCTGTTTTTTCAACTTCAATCGCCAGATCTAACCATTCATCGTTTCCTGATAGCTTGAGCAAAGCTGATTTTAATGACAATGATCGCGGGTCGTGTGTTTTATAAACACGATGACCAAATCCCATTAACCGCTCACCGCGATTTAATTTGTTCCGGATGATTTTCTCAGCGTCACCATCTTCAGCAACTTCATTTAAAAATGAAATGACTTCAGACGGCGCACCTCCATGCAATGGTCCTTTCATCGTACCAATGGCAGATGTGACTGCGGAATAGATGTCTGATTCGGTCGAGGCAGTTACTCTTGCCGAAAACGTGGAAGCATTCATTCCATGTTCCAGTGTTAAAATCATATACGTTTCCAATGCTTTGCGCTGTGGTTCTGTTGGAACCTTTCCGTTTAGCATATATAAATAATTTTCAATATGATCAAGATCTGAGACAGGAGAAACAAATTCGTTTCCTTCTAAGTGTCTCTTTCTGTATGCAATGATAGTGGGCAAAATAGCAGTTAACCTTAGTGCATCTGAAAACGAAAATTTCTCACTGTTCACTGGGCCTGCAGCTGAAACGGCTGTTCTTAAAACACTCATTAAATCCATGTCCGCAGGCAGGCTGGTTAAAAGTTTTTTAATATATTCCGGAAGCTCCCGCTGGTTTTTTAGGTCGTTTTTCAGCTGAATCAATTGCGTTTTATCTGGAAATCTCCCAAACCACAGCAAATATGAAACTTCTTCAAAAGAATAATTCTCCGTTAATTCACGTATGTCATATCCTCTGTATATCAGTCTGCCTTTTCCCCCGTCAACATGGCTGATGGATGTTTCTGCTGCAACTATACCCTTTAAACCTTGTGAAAACATATAAATCTCTCCTTCCCTTTATATCTACAATTTTATAAAATAAGAAGTATTAAGAAAATTAAATATAATTAATGAGATCGATTAAAAAAAGTAATTAGGAGGGCGAGTATGGAATTCTCTTGGATTCAAACGTTTGTAACGGCAGCAGAATGTGAAAATTTTAGAAGAACAGCAGAAATTCTTTACATCTCGCAGCCGTCCGTTTCCGTTCATATTAAACTGCTGGAACAAGAACTTGGGGTTTTATTATTTCAGCGTGAAGGCAGAAAAATAAAGCTCACTGAAGAAGGCAGAGTGTATTTACAGCAAGCAAAAGAACTGCTTTCAGTGTATCAAAACGGTTTAGTAAAATTACATTCTTTTCAGCAAGGATTTACCGCTCAATTTACACTCGCGATCTCCCCGCTGATTGCTGATACCATCCTTCCATATGTGCTCAAAAGATATTGCAATCAATATCCGGAAGTTGAAATATCAGTCAAAATTTTAGAATCAAGCGACATTGAAGAAGCAGTGCTAAGTGAAAAAGTAGATCTCGGTTTATCCTGTTTGAGCAGTTCCCACTCAGATTTGAGCTGTCAGCTTTTATATAAAGACAAGGTTTTATTAGTAGCACCTCATGATGGAAGGGATTCTGAAAGTGCTTTGCCGCTGGATGAGGAAGAAGTGTTAACATCAAATTATCTGCTCACTCATAATCATCCTGTGTATTGGGCTTCCCTTTGCAAATCGGTAAAAGCAATGTATCCGGGAATTCGTATGATGGAGGTTTCTCAAATTCACATTACGAAACGGTTTATTGTCGAAGGATTGGGAGTTTCCTTCCTTCCAGTTTCCACTGTAAGGAGGGAAATGCTTGAAGGAAGACTGCTTGAAGTCGATTGTCCATCGATACCTTTGCCAGAAGCAAATACATATGCCATCATGAAGTACAGTCATACGAAACAACATGAATTTTTAACCTTTCTCTCACAGTTCAGAATATAGAAGGAGGACTTGCTTATGAAGACAATCGTTTTTACCGGCGGGGGTTCAGCGGGCCATGTAACCCCTAACTTAGCAATCATAGATGAGCTTGACCAAGACGTCTGGGAAGTACAATACATTGGTTCAAAAAAGGGGATTGAAAAGGAGTTAATAGAAAAGATTTCTGTACCCTATCACGGAATCTCAAGCGGTAAGCTAAGAAGATATATAGATTTTGAAAACGTGGTGGATAGCTTCAGAGTACTGAAGGGCTGTATAGAGGCTAGAAGCATATTGAAAAAACTGAAACCTGTACTCGTTTTTTCAAAAGGAGGCTTCGTTTCAGTACCCGTGATCATTGCCGCGAATTCGCTGAAGATACCTGTTTTTATCCACGAAAGCGACATGACCCCTGGACTTGCCAATAAAATTGCTCAGCGGTTTGCAACGAAAATTTTCACTTCTTTTGAAGAAACATTGCAGTATTTTCCTAGGGAAAAAACGACTGTAATAGGCTCTCCGATTCGTCGTGAAATTCTGAACGGTTCTTCATATAAAGGCAGAGAGCTGCTGGGATTTGATCATAGACGTCCAGTATTAACCGTGATGGGCGGAAGCTTAGGGGCGAAAAATATTAATGAGACAATCAGAGCTGCCTTACCGCAGCTAAAATCATTTCAAATCATACATTTATGCGGCAAAGGGAATGTTGATGAAAAGTATTCACATATGAAAGACTACAAACAATTTGAATATGTCCATGATGAGCTTCCTCATTATTTAGCAGCAACTGATTTTGTCATAACGCGAGGAGGATCAAATTCCATATTCGAATTTCTAGCCTTAAAAATTCCCATGCTCATTATCCCTCTTACGAAAAATCAAAGCAGGGGAGACCAGATCTTAAACGCTCAATCTTTTCAGGATAAAGGGTTTGCCCTTATGCTTGAGGAAGAGGCTTTAACAGAGGAATCATTGCTTGAACATCTCGCAGCTCTAGAAGCGAAAAGGGATGAAATGAAGCGAACGATGGCCTCGCTTGATCGGAAGGATGCGATTGGGGTGCTGGTTGAGGAGATTAACGCAGGGTGAGAAGCGAACTGCCTCTCATTTATGTATGCAAAATTAAATTGCATTATTATTTTACTCACTTCGAACTTGAATTAACGGATAATAGATTAAACTTTTATTTGGTTTTTAATTTGCCATTATCTGATTTTAATTTTATTATTAGAAAATCTATGTTCAGCAAAAATGCATAAAAATTAGAAAGTGGGAATTCAAATGCAGCAACAAGAATTAACAAGAGGCCTCAAAAACAGGCACGTACAACTAATCGCTATCGGAGGGGCAATCGGAACGGGATTATTTCTAGGAGCAGGAAAATCGATTCATTTAGCAGGACCATCGATTTTATTTGCTTACATGATTACAGGCGTAATTTGCTTTTTAATCATGCGCGCACTTGGAGAACTGCTTTTAACCAATTTAAATTATCATTCTTTTGTTGACTTTATAAAAGACTATTTAGGGAACATGGCGGCATTTATCACCGGCTGGACCTACTGGTTTTGCTGGATTTCAATCGCGATGGCTGACTTAACAGCAGTTGGTCTCTATACCCAATTTTGGCTTCCTGATATACCACAGTGGATGCCGGGATTAATTGCGCTTGTCATTTTGCTGATTATGAACCTTGCAACCGTAAAACTTTTTGGTGAAATGGAGTTCTGGTTCGCATTAATTAAAGTCATTGCTATTCTAGCACTAATTGTTATCGGTATTTTCATGATTATTAAAGGTTTTTCAACTGCTTCAGGCGCATCTAGTTTCACAAATCTATGGAGCCACGGCGGTATGTTCCCAAATGGAATAAATGGCTTTATTCTCTCATTCCAAATGGTTGTTTTTGCGTTTGTTGGGATTGAACTTGTAGGACTTACTGCAGGAGAAACAGAAGACCCGGAAAAAGTTATCCCAAGAGCAATTAATAATATCCCTATTCGGATTTTAGTTTTCTACATAGGCGCACTTATTGTCATTATGAGTATTTATCCCTGGAGTGCCATCAACCCAATGGAAAGCCCATTCGTCCAAGTCTTCGTTGCTGTTGGTATCGCTGCAGCTGCTGGGATCGTCAACTTTGTCGTTCTAACATCCGCAGCTTCTGCATGTAACAGCGCCATCTTTAGTACAAGCCGGATGGTATTCTCACTTGCAAAAGATAAAAATGCACCTGTACCATTTACAAAACTTACTTCCCGTAAAGTACCTTCCAATGCATTGTTCTTTTCAACTGTGGTCATTCTAATTGCCGTTGTTTTGAACTATGTAATGCCTGAAGGTGTATTTACGCTTATTACAAGTATTTCTACAGTATGTTTCATTTTTATTTGGGGAATTACTGTCATCAGCCATTTGAAATACCGTAAATCAAGACCAGATCTAGCGAAAGTAAACAAATTTAAATTGCCGCTTTATCCATTTTCCAATTACTTGATCCTTGCTTTCCTAGCGTTCGTTCTTGTCGTGCTTGCACTTGCTGAAGATACTCGTGTTGCCTTGTTCGTAACTCCTGTTTGGTTTATTTTACTGTTTGTGATTTATAAGATACGGGAAACGAAGGCAAATCAAGCGAATCAGGGAGAGGCAGTCTGAAATTAAAATGCACCTCTTAAAAATGCTTTTTGAATGTGGTTCAGTGGTCACTAACTGTTACGAATAACTTAAGAAAAATCGTGGATAATTAACCTTAGTTTATATTAAAGTCTCAAAATTCCCTGTCGCTTGTTTCAAGACAGGGAATTTTCTGTGTTCTAAGAATAATACGGTTACAGCAGATATTTCCGTTTTTAAATAGTCTGCTGCATTGGACTTATTTACGGTAACATTTATTGTGACAGGCTTTTAAAAATCACACTTGAAAAAGACAGTTAGACAAAAGGAACGTATATTGAAATTTTGAAAAGGAAAGTGAGCTTGAATCTGACCCATCATGCTTTATTATAAAATTAATCAATAACAAAAAGACGATAAATCAGTTTTGTATCATTAATTCAATGTTTGAGTTTGAATAGGAGAATATCAATGAAAGAACAGCTTTATGATGAATTATTAAACATCAAAACAATTGGAGATCAAAAGGGTTTCAGTAAATCTTTGCATTATCATCGCTATGAGCCAACACCTTATCATGCACTTGAAATTTTATTTACTCAATATGAATTAAAAAGCACTGACCGCCTTGTAGACTATGGGTGCGGTAAAGGGCGACTAAATTTCTATATCAATCATTTATTTCATGCATCTGCTGTAGGGGTTGAAATGAACGAGACTTTTTATGAAGAAGCTGTTAAAAATTGTCACTCTTATTTAAAGAAAGCTAAAATTAGCAGCGGTCAAATTCACTTTCTCTGTTGTTTGGCAGAAGAATACCAGATTGATCCTTTAGACAACCGTTTTTATTTTTTTAATCCGTTTTCGATTCAAATTTTTATGAATGTGCTCAACAATATTTTAGTTTCAGCGGAAAAATCAGCGCGTGATATTGAGCTGATTCTATATTATGGATCAAATGATTATACCTATTTCTTAAATAACCACCCTGCGTTTGAATTAAAACAGGAAGTCTTGCTGCCGGGTTTGTATGAACAGAATCCCTATGAGAGATTTCTGATTTACCGATTGTCATATTAAGAGAACTGCATCGGGTTTTTTATAATATAAATTAAACTTGGCCGTTGTTAAGGAAAGCCGATTGAAGTAAATTAGACCTAATATAATTTTCCTGAAAATATTTTGTCGCTCATATTTTGACATTCGGAAAGAGAAATATGGGTATTAAATATATGTTCTATTAAATCCAGAAAGGGTCTAATAACGAAAAGTACTTAAATACAATTTTTCAGGTAAAAATATAAAATCTTCTGCGTGATAGGTTTTTAAGGTGGAATTGCTGCGGAATAGAATGAGAGACACAAAGGAGAGAAAACACAGGCTCCTTTTTTTGTTTTTTCTTCTGTATGTTGAATGAAACGTGTGAAAAAACATGGAATTTTTTATATAAAAAAAGAAATAGGCAATGATAAATCAAGGAGGGTGATAGCATGTATTTCTTGTTAAATATACTTGGTGTATTTGTGGTGATTGGCATTGTGTACCTTTGTTCACCTAATAAAAGAAATGTTAAATGGAAAGCCATTCTTACATTGATCGTAGTTGAATTCATTATTACTTGGTTCATGCTATCGACTAAAATCGGCACATGGGTCATTAATCAGATTGCAGCTTTCTTTACCTGGCTGATTGCATGTGCAAATGAAGGGATTTCTTTTGTCTTCCCGTCAGCAATGGCAAATGAGCAGGTTGATTTCTTTTTCAGTGCCTTAATGCCGATTATTTTCATTATTACGTTTTTTGATATTTTATCTTATTTCGGTATACTGACCTGGATCATCGATAAAGTAGGCTGGCTCATATCAAAAGTGTCCGGTTTGCCAAAACTTGAGAGCTTTTTTTCCATCCAGATGATGTTTCTTGGGAATACGGAAGCACTTGCTGTTTTGCGCCTTCAGCTTAGTGCGATTGAAACTCAGCGCTTGCTTACATTTGGAATTATGGGCATGAGCAGTATCAGCGGATCCATTATCGGAGCTTATTTATCCATGGTTCCTGCAACATATGTATTTGTCGCCATTCCGTTGAACTGTTTAAATGCCTTGCTGATTGCAAACATGCTTAATCCCCTCGATGTAAGCAAAGAGGAAGATGTCGTTTATGTTCCTACTAAAGAAGAAAGGCAAGATTTCTTTTCCACCATTTCAAACAGTATGCTCGTTGGAATCAGGATGGTCATTGTCATTACTGCCATGGTCATCGGTTATGTGGCATTAACCGCAGCCTTAAACGGTATATTAAGTTTCTTTGTGACCGGTTTGACGATTCAAAAAATCTTCTCAATTCTCTTTAGTCCATTCGCTTTCTTGCTTGGATTAGCGGGGAGTGACGCAATGTATGTTGCTCAATTAATGGGAATCAAACTGGCGACGAATGAGTTCGTTGCCTTGCTCGATTTAAAAGATAAGGTTAGCAGCCTTGCTCCGCATACAATTGCCGTTGCAGTGACATTTCTCACGTCATTTGCCAACTTCAGTACAGTAGGAATGATTTACGGTACTTTTAATTCCATCCTCGATGAAGAAAAATCACGCATTATCGGAAGGAATGTTTGGAAACTACTGCTAAGCGGAATGGCGGTCTCTTTGTTAAGTGCAATGGTTGTTGGATTATTCGTTTGGTGATTACCATATATATGATATATATGGCGGAATTGATTTGAATGTATTAGAGGTAGTCATTTGGAAAAGATGAAATAAATTTAGTGCACAGAAGAAAACAGCTTCATTTTTTTAATGGGT
Source organism: Bacillus sp. UMB0893 (assembly GCF_002858905.1). Lineage (NCBI taxonomy): Bacteria > Bacillati > Bacillota > Bacilli > Caryophanales > Bacillaceae > Bacillus > Bacillus sp. UMB0893. Next base: position 286,559 of record NZ_PKLB01000007.1, read on the forward strand.
GATTCAATTAGAAAGAGCAGGACGGATATTGGTATTTTATAATAGAAGAATTCGGCTTTCGTTATTTCAAGTAAAAGATCTAACATATCTATTGGAGAATAAGAAAGACACTTCAAGCAAGAAGTGTCCTTTTGTGATCTGCGGCTTAAGATTCGATATTAATACCAAATGGTTTCTGCATATTCATAGGCGTCACTATTAGGAATGGCATGTTTTCCCTGGGCTTGTGCTTTACGGGGGTCCAAATCGTACACCATTGCTGTGTAACAGGAGGTTTGTCCTTTATTGACAGAACCATTGCCTCCAGAACTGTCACAAGTATAGGCCTTGCCGTCCGTTTGTCGGACAATTCGTGCATCTGCTTCATATGTGTAAATAGCAGGGCGGGTAATCGTTACTTTTGCCCAGGCAGTTTTGCACTTGGTGCTGAATTTCAATTCGACGTAGGAAATGGAATCAATCCACTTTTTATCTTTCGTTACGGCAGTACTCGCACAACTATTGTAGTAGGGGCTTTTTCCATCATACGAATGATTTTCTGCAGACACTTGATGATTCGTAAATGCAAATGCGGCAATTATCGTTGAACAAGCGATTATTATAGATAATCCAGCTAATTTAAGTTTTTTCCTCAAAACGATCATCCTTTCTTTAATTGAAATAAAAGAGATAATCTATGTTAATACCAGTCTGTTTCTCCTGCAGTATATGGCCAGAATCCAACTGCCTTTGCTTTTCGGGGATCGAGGTCATAGACCATTGGAGTATAGCAAGAAGTCTGCCCTTTATTAATAACCCCGTTACCTCCAGCAGAACCGCAACTGTACTGTTTATTATCTGTATTTCGAACAACTAATGCATCGGCTTCACCGTTCGATATGGCAGGTCGGCTAAGTGTGATTTTCGCCCAGGCGGTCTTGCATTTCGTGCTGAACTTCAATTCTAAATTTGCAGTTCCACCATTTGCTGTGATTGTTACTTTTTTCTTGGTTACCCCAGTGGCATCACAATTATTGTAATAGGGGCTTTTTCCATCGTACGAATGGGTTTCTGCACTCACATGGCTGTTTAAATTTCCAGGGGCTCCTGACAATGAAAAAAAAGCAACAAGAATAAGTAAAGCACATGACCAAACTTTTTTCTGCTTCAAAATCATTCAATCCCTTCATAGAGTTTTTGAATCAACACCACTCTACCTCTTTTGGGATTTATTGTTAAGGGTAAATTATCCTTGATTTTTAAATTTTAACAATTTTAATGTAAACGTAATGTGAGTGTATATATGAGATGAAAGTCTCATGGGAATAATAGATTCAATCTATTTCTGCTGCAATGGCTTTTATCTTAGATTTCCCTGCGTCTCTTTATAAAGCAGTCAAACAAGAAAAAACCGATTCCTTAGTCGAAATCGGTTTTCACATATAACTACAATTTCATTTATAAATTGTTTTTCCTTCTATTTTAAGGCAATACATAAAAACTTTTGAGGTTGCTATTAAAGAGATGGTGAAAAATGGAAGTGCTTTAAGTGATTCAAAATAAATACTCTATTAGATTGATTTTCCTAATTTCCAAAAGAATTATCAAGTATCTCTATTTTGCTAATAGAACTTTTCCCGATATCTTTTGTGTTTTGCACTTATTTTATTATCAGGTTGTGATGAGCTTTCTTAGAGCCAATGATTAGAAGAGGAACACCGATAAAGTCTATTTTTAATCTTCTTGAAAATAAGCCTCCAAGGGTCATTGCTAATGGAACTGTGGGTGAGGTATTTGAGAATATTATTTTTTCTTCTAGTTTCCCGTTTTCATTCATTAATTCCAATATACTTTGCATAGCTGGAACAACCACTTTTGAAGAACCTCTGCCCAAGGTAAATACTTTATTTCTATCTTCATCAATACCATGAAAAAATAATTTCCCCATATCTTTAGGTGTTAATTTATTAAACAGCTCTAAACTAAGTATTTCTTCTTTAGAGGGAGCGTGTCATAAGCGAATTTTTTTAAATGATATGCAGCAGCAAGAGTAGAAGAATGTGTTCCCCCATAACAGTTATAAATATAAATCAACCACCTCACACCTTCCATCTTTATTCCTTTTAATTTTTGCAAACCTGTTGAAAAATATGTAAAAAATCATATTATGGTTAAACTTACAAAGGCAGTGGAAATAGAGGTAAACAAAAAAGGAAGCAAATGAGCTGCACCATGCACACTCATTTGCTTCCTTTTTGTTCGTAGTCTTCGATTGATTATCCAAAGTTAGGTTCAAATTGTGATAGATCTGCATATATCTAAGAAAGAGGTGCGCAGTCAGCTCAGGTATACTCTTCAAGTAATGATGTATAACAGTGGAATAAGTGTTGTTTTCTTTGACTTTTTCTAATAGCAACTCTATAATTAATACTGTATTTTTAAATTTAAAGGAGGATTATTAAAAAATGACACACTCTATGAGACTTCGATTCCCAACTTTGAACCAGTAATTAAATACGTTCAAAGGCTCTGTTTGTTTGCAGAGTAAACGGGATAAGTCTGTCCTTTTTTAATAATCTTCATTTCGCATAGTAAATATGTGTAGTGTAGAAAGGCGGATCATTCTGCCTTTCTTTATTTTTGTGTAAATTTTCCTTCTAGATCTTTAACAAAAGGAAGGTTTATTTGGTGACGGCTACCTAAGCTTCCCTCCTAATCAAATAAGGATGGGTCTTCTTCCCTTTACTCTAAATCACAGGCAGACAGCCTGTGATTTTTTTTATGTTGAAAGGGAGAGTTAACATGCCCAAAATAATAAATAGGGCAAAAAGTGTGAGTGCGATTGAGCGAGCATTGATATGTCCGCTTTGTGAAAGTCGTGTGAGAGTTGTCGATTTTAAAACTCTAATATGCTCTAGAAACCACACATTTGATTTCACAAAACAAGGATATCTACACCTGATTCCTCATCCTTCTAACAGTCATTACGGAAAGGAATTCAGTAGATTTAGATATTTTAATTGGAATAAACAAAGAAGCAAAAATTGGAGGTAGTGAATAATGGAAAAAGTTTGTATTGAATTAGAAAATATTAAACTCTCATTTTTAGATAAATTAGTATTCGAAATTCCTCGTTTAGCCGTACATCATTTTGATCGTATTGGAATTGTCGGGAAAAACGGGGCTGGTAAAAGTACGTTGTTGAAACTTATGAACGGTCAAATTACGCCAGATAAAGGCCAAGTGAATAAATTTGCAGATTTTTCCTATTTTGATCAATTGGCTGCACCAGATGATAGAGAAGTAGATTATGAGCTGTTAGGAAAGCTATCCATTCCTCAAACTGAAACTGAAAATTTAAGTGGGGGTGAACAGACACGGATGAAGTTAGCGGGAATTTTCTCCACCTATCATGAAGGTTTATTAATTGACGAACCGACTACTCACTTAGATGCAGCTGGCACACAGTTTTTCATTGAGGAATTGACTTACTATTATGGTGCAATTGTCCTTGTAAGTCATGACCGTTATGTATTAGATACGCTCGTGACGAAAATTTGGGAAGTAGAAGATGGACGCGTTACGGAATATACAGGAAACTACACAGATTATGCAGAGCAAAAACAACTCCTGCGAAAGCAGCAGCTAGAACAGCATGAAAAGTATGTAAAAGAAAAAAATCGACTGATAAAAGCTGCAGAAGAGAAGATGAAAAAGGCTGATAAAATTACTCAGGCAAATGGACATATATCGAAAAAAGAAACGAAAGCAAAGGCAAATAAAATGTTTATGACGAAATCAAAAGATACAAGCCAAAAAGCGGTTCAACGCGCAGCAAAAGCGATTGAACAGCGTGTGGAACAACTCGATGCAGTGGAGGCTCCTGAAAAAGAACAAATGCTGCGTTTTCTTCAATCAAATGCTCTCAAGCTGAACAATAAGTTTCCAATAATGGCTGATCGATTAACACTAAAGGCAGGGAACAAAACTCTGCTCAACGAAGCAAGTTTCCAATTCCCATTAGGCAGCACTATCGCAATTACAGGAAATAATGGATCAGGGAAATCAACCCTCCTGCGCCACATTTTGCAGCATGGACAAGGGATTATCATATCTCCTAAAGCTGTCATTGGGGCTTATGAACAAATGGGCTATCAATTTGAAAAAAATGAATCTGTCATTGCATTTATGAAAGAAAGAAGCGATTACGACGAAAGCAAGATCCGTGCAGTCCTTCATGCAATGAACTTTGCAGGAAATGATTTGAGAAAGAATGTGTGCAATTTAAGCGGTGGAGAAGCAATTCGTCTACTATTGTGTCAACTGTTTTTGGGAAGATACAATGTACTGGTTTTAGATGAGCCGACCAATTTTTTGGATGTTTATTGTATTGAAGCGTTAGAACGCTTTTTAAAAGGATATGAAGGTACCGTGCTTCTTGTAACACATGATCAAACTTTTATTAGTCGTGTAGCAGATCGTATATATGTTATGGAAAACCACCAACTAAAAATAAAAAATTAATCTGATAAAGAAGCAGAGAAGGTATCTCTGCTTCTTTTAATAAGAATCTACCTTAGATGGGCAGGAGCTATTGTGAATAAATGTACTTAAACTATCGTGGCAGTTGAACAAGAAAAATATAAAGCATTCTATATTGAATGGTTTTTATCTTTATCATAATTTAGTGATGTACTAGAGTGTGTTAATAGGCGGTCTAATACTTTTTCAGTAAATGGCATAAAGTAATTAAGTATTAGCCCCCCTAAACAAACGGTTAATAAAGTTCCAACGCCAATTGGTCCATTTAAAATCATTGCCATTATTAAGAATACGAGGTAAATGAATGTTCTCGATAACAGTATATTTGTTCTAGTTAATTCTTGTATGATTAATGTTAATCGGTCAACTGGAATCGGTGCAAAATTTGTGTGTAAATATGTTGCAGTTCCTAATCCTATAACAACTAAGCCGATTCCAAAACAAACAACTTTGCTGTACCATAGTTCAGGTGTTATCAAATTGTGCAATAAAAAAAGCCACATATCAATACCAATACCCGTTATAAATGCTGTTAACAACCCCAAAACTTCTGGTCTTTGTCTTATTAAAAATGAATTACAACATATCAATATTAAAGCTATTATTATTTCCCAACTTCCCACAGTAAGCCCCACATTTATGGACAGTCCTACCAAAAGTGCATCAAAAGGTGAAGTTCCAAGGTCTGATTGTATAGTGAAAGAAATACCAAGGGTTAATATTAAAATTCCTAATACATAAAAAACATATTTCACTTTACTCGACCTCTTTATCATTATTTTTTGTTGCAAATGCAACAAAGTTAGGTTAAATTTAATATATACCATTTTTATTGCATTTACAACAAAAATATGTACTAAGGAGTTATTTATGAAGGAAATTCTTCGTGAAATTGGAATGATAGCAAGGGCATTAGATTCTATAAGTAATATAGAATTTAAAGAATATGACCTTACAAAAGGGCAGTATTTGTACCTGGTGCGAATATGTGAAAACCCAGGAATCATTCAAGAAAAGTTAGCTGAGATGATAAAAGTAGATCGAACAACAGCAGCTCGTGCTATAAAAAAACTTGAAATTAATGGCTTTATTGAAAAGAAAGAAGATAAACATAACAAAAAAATTAAAAAACTCTTTCCAACAGAGAAAGGGAAAAATGTTTTTCCTTTTATAAAAAGAGAAAATGATTATTCCAATCTCGTTGCATTAGAGGGATTTTCCGAAAGAGAAGTAGAAACCATTTTCAATCTTCTTCAAAGAGTAAGAAAAAATATAGAAAAAGACTGGGAATTTGTAAAAAAGGGAAACAAGAGAAATTATTGATTATATAAAGGAGCGACATATTTAAATGACTATAAATATAAAAAAGTGTACCCTTGAAGATTCACGCAAACTTCAAGAAATTAGTTATGAAACATTTAATGAGACATTTAAGCATCAGAATTTACCCGAAAATATGAATGCCTATTTGGAAAGGGCATTTAACTTAAAACAATTAGAAAAAGAATTATCCAATATTTCTTCGCAATTCTTTTTTGTTTATTTTAATAATGAAGTCGCTGGATATTTAAAGTTCAATACCAATGATTCTCAGTCTGAAGAAATGGGTGATGAATCACTTGAAATCGAGAGGATTTATATAAAGAACAATTTTCAAAAACATGGGCTTGGTAAATATCTGCTAAATAAAGCTATGGAAATTGCGATGGAACGTAATAAAAAGAAAATCTGGCTAGGCGTATGGGAAAAAAATGAAAATGCTATTGCTTTTTATAAAAAAATGGGGTTTGTTCAAACTGGAGTTCACTCTTTTTATATGGGTGATGAAGAACAAATGGACTTTATAATGACCAAAACACTCATATAACTTTTTTTGAAAGGTGGATTATTATGTATATACCTAAACATTTTAAAATTGATGATGAAGAAGTAATTTATAATTTTATTGAAAAATATGGATTTGCAACCTTATTTTCTCAGCATAAAGAAGAACCCTACGCTACTCATCTTCCACTGATGTTAAATAAATCTGAAAATGCTTTATATGGTCATTTTGCACGTCCGAACGAACAATGGAAGGATGCTGAAAACCAACAAGTCCTTGCAGTTTTCCAAGGTCCCCACTGTTATATTTCAACTACTTGGTACGAAACAACTAAAGCAGTACCTACTTGGAATTATGTGTCTATCCATTTATATGGAAAGCTGGAGATTGTCGAAGATAGAAAAGTAATATTCGATTCATTAAATGACTTGGTAAATAAATATGAAAACCCTGATAGTCCATATAATTTAAATGATGTTGAACCTAGTTTTATCGAAGGAATGAGTAAAGGAATTGTAGCGTTCAGAATAAAAATCACAAAAATTGAAGCAAAAGCTAAATTAAGTCAAAATCATCCTGTGGAACGACAAGAATTAATTATTAAGCATCTAGAAAACACTTCTCAACAAGATAATATACAAGTATCATCTCTTATGAAGAAAAATCTATAAAAATGCAATTAAAAGTCATTCCTTATTGAACTAAAGGGGCTTTACTTTAATAACGATCTTTCACAATCGGGCGTTTTAATGGAATAAGGAGGAATGATTCTATTGAATATATTTAAAGAGGGTTTTGATCAATCTTCTTAATTGTTAGTTATATTTACTTTTTCTAAATGGTGCTCTATAATAATTACTGTACTTTCAAATAATAAGGAGGACTATTAAAAAATGACACACTCTATGAGACTTCGTTTCCCAACTTTGAACCAGTAATTAAATATGTTCAAAGGCTCTGTTTGTGTTTGCAGAGTAAACGGGATTAGTCTGTCCTTTTTTAATAATCTTCATTTCGCATAGTAAATATGTAAAATGTAGAAAGGCGGATCATTCTGCCTTTCTTTATTATTGTGTAAATTTTCCTTCTAACAAAAGGAAGGTTTATTTGGTGACGGCTACCTTAGCTTACCTCCTAATCAAATAAGGATGGGTCTTCTTCCCTTTACTCTAAATCACAGGCAGATCGTCTGTGATTTTTTATTTTTTAAATGATTGGTGATTTTTTCATGATGATATTACTTTTTATTAATACGAGCTTTAGTTTTCAGCTCGTACCGGTAAAGAACCTATAGGTAAATTTCAGGAGGCATTTATGGAAAATAAAAATTGGAAAAAGAAATTTTTTGCATTATATACAGGGCAGTTCTTTTCATTACTGAGCAGTGCTGCCGTTCAATTTAGTATTATTTGGTGGTTAACCGATACAACAGGTTCACCACTTGTTTTGACACTGGCAGGGCTGGCAGGATTTTTGCCGCAAGCATTGGTTGGACCATTTGCGGGAACATTGACGGATCGCTACTCTCGTAAAATGATGATGATACTTGCAGATATGACAGTTGCTCTAGGGAGTTTAATCTTATTTGCATCGATGTATTTTAGTGAGCCAAGTATCGCATTAGTTATACTCGTTTTAGTTGTTCGTTCACTGGCAACGGCCTTTCATATGCCGGCAATGCAAGCTTCCGTACCACTGCTTGCACCTGAAGAGCATCTTACAAAGGTTGCGGGTTGGGGACAGACGGTGAGCTCAGTGTCAAATATTGCAGGACCAGCAGCAGGTATGTCATTACTTGCAGTTAGCTCGATCGAATGGGTGTTATTGTTAGATGTTTTAGGTGCTGTTATTGCTTGTAGCGTTTTACTATTTATTCGAATTCCAAGAGTACCAAGAACAGAAGAAAAAGTATCTACTAGCTTTATTGCAGAAATGAAAGAAGGGTATCAAGCGATTGTAAAACATCGCCGTTTATTTAAATTAACAATCTTAATGACAGCGGTAGCTATTTTATATATTCCGCTTGGTACCTACTTCCCGCTTATGGCACGTAATCATTTTGAAAAAGATGTGGTAGAAGCAGGAATAGTTGAGATCGTATTTGCGGTTGGATTAATTGCAGGGGGTTCGATACTAGGTGTACTAGGAGACAGTTTTGATAAGATTAAAACAATGGCAGTAGGTATGATGGTGATGGGCGCAGCATTATTCATTTCTGGTTTGCTTTCACCGTCGCTTTTTATTGTATTTATTGTACTAAGTGGTTTAGTTGGTTTATCTGGTCCATTATTCTCGGCTCCATTCTATGCCTATATCCAAACGGAAATTGAGCCTCATTTACTTGGGAGAGTATTCAGTTTTGTTACAAGTCTATCGTTACTAGCGACACCAATCGGGTACGCGCTAGCTGGAGTATTTATTGAATTAACAAGTGTAGCCACACTATTCATTATAATGGGTGCCTTAATTATTCTTAATGCAGTGGTAACAATCAAGGTAAGGTAGGAGGGGGGAGCATGCAATTTTTATTATTTTATTGATTAAGAGCATGAAATAGATGCTCGTATCAAACTTAGCTATCGATACGAAATTACAAAATTTCGGGAGGCAGCGAATATGGAACAAGTATGTTATGAATTAGAAAATATTGAGGTGACCTTTTTAGATAAAGAAGTGTTAGAGATGAACGATTAGCGGTACAACAATATAATCGCTCGGATCGTGGGAAAAAATGGTGCAGGGATAAGTACTTTATTAAAGTTGCTTGCTGGTAAAATTCTACTAATTAAATCGATAAGTATATTAGCAGTACCAAAGATACGAGGAATTTAGCACGGACATGATAAATTGATTGTCAGATTGAGGTCGTTTATGGCCTCTTTTTTTTATATAGAAATTATTAAGAATTTTACAGATTATATTAACTCGCAATTCTTTATAATTGTAGCTTTGAAACTTATCAAGACCTAAATTGTAAAAAGTAATAAAAAATAAAGGGCGATACATTTTAGTCATGTATAATATGTATCGCCCTTTTTCTTCTTGCTCAACAATCGCGCTCGATTGTTGAAGATCATTGTAAAGTCTTATTAAAGAAAAGCACCCTTTAGTTCAATATGAGGCTAAGGTAAAGGAATAGTTTTTGTACCTTGATGAAACACCATTTGCCATCTTCCATTCTTAAATTTCCTTATTGAACTACGCAAAGAATATTGTTTTTATACCTCGTCAAATATTTGATAGTAGTTAACACTATTTCATCAGACAATGGATGTATTTCAAAATCACATAATGTCATCTTTACGATTCCAATTCCTACATCACTAATGCCTTCGCCTTTGTAAAAGACTTTACAAAGAACTTCCAATTTCAAAAAAATTATCAGCAAGTAAATTATTAAGTTCTTTTTAATTTATTCACAATGTTACATTTCTATTTTAGAATGACAACAATGTCATTTATTTTTATACCTTAAAAAGGAATAACCCCGTCCTAAAAATAGGACAGGATTAACATAAAGTTGTTTATTTTTGATAAAAAATACTTCACCGAACTTAAAACATACCAATAAGTCGTTAAGAACTACGTTACTTCGTCATGAAGTTACTTCTGTGCTATCATCTGAATAAGGTTGCCGCATGTATCGTCGAAGACAGCTATTGTGACTTGGCCCATTTCTGTCGGTTCCATAGTAAACTTCACGCCTTTTTCCATTAATCGCGTGTACTCTTTTCGAATATCTTCAACGCCAAACATTGTTACAGGGATGCCCTCGGCAAATAACTTCTTTTGATACTCTTTGGCGGCTGGATGGGCATTCGGTTCGAGCAAAAGCTCAGTACCGTCTTGATCATCGGGAGAAACAAGCGTTATCCACCTATATTCCCCTGAGGGAACGTCATGCTTTTTTACAAATCCCAGAGTTTCTGTATAAAATTCCAATGCCTTGTCTTGATCTTGAACGAATATACTGGTAACAATGATTTTCATAATGTTTTTGCCTCCTTTGATATTTTCGATTTATGGTGTTCTGCTATCATTCTGACTTTAAGCAGAAAAACCATATATTCGTCATAAGTTTTTTAAAAAATTACTCTATCCATCCTTTAAGCAAGTTTTTAAGTGGCTCGTTATTGAACATTAGTACTCGATATTTCCCCTTTCGTTTTGATTTTACGAGCCCTGCATCTTCCAATGCAGAAAGATGTTTAGCTATCGCCTGTCGCGAAATGGTAAGATCGTGTTTCATAATGAGACGGGCCGTAAGTTCATACAACGTCATCTCGTTGCGTTCAGATAGTTCGTCTAATATAAGCCGCCGAGTCGAATCGCCAAGTGCTTTGAATATAGCGTCTTTGTCCCAATTCATAGATCGATTATAAGCAACTCTACGGTTGCTTGTCAAGAGCAAGCAACCGTAGAGTTGCGTGATGAAAGAACCGTATCATGCAATCTTAACAAGTTAAATTCACATAATTGTAGTTTGAACCATTATAGGAATATAATTCAATAAAAAAGTGAATTAATCCTCATTGGATCAACACACTAGTTAAATTAAACTATACTTTTTAAGTGTAGTTTATAATTCTACTATGTATTAAAAAAGAGGATATTAGCTCATATAATGAACTAATTATCCTCTATTAATCATAGTACAGTTAATAAAATAATGTTCGATAATTTATAAAAGTAATAAAGTTTGATGATTTGTAAAAAGTTAAAAATTCCTGTGTTGGTGGGCAATATTTCTTCTAGTTCAGCAATCAGGCCAGATTCTGAAGTTACTGATTGTGCAAAAAATCGAATTTTGAAGTAATTGTTATTAAGGTATTGGCAGAAAAGTGTAAGAAGGACATATTCACCTATTCACTGAAATATATAGGTATGGACATAAAAAAATCGGGTTTCAAATGACGGAGCCCGCCATGGGAGATGACCGGTGATGAAAATACGAGTGAATCAAATTGAATTGAATAGACTTACTTTTCAATATCGCGAGAGTGGTGAACCCTCTGCCCCACCGATTGTCGCACTTCACGCGCTGGGAAAAAGTGCGGAATCATGGGATCAAGTGGCTGCTGTATTAGGTGAAGAATACCGCTTTATAGCATTAGATCAACGGGGTCACGGCGGGAGTGCGGCAACGAGCACATACACTTTTGAACTGATGTGCGAGGACTTGCTTCATTTTGCGGATGCTATGGATTTGGAAAGGTTTACGCTCATTGGACATTCCATGGGGGGGACCGTAGCCTATCTTTTCTCTGAAACATATCCGTCTAGGGTAGAACGGCTGATAGTTGAGGACACTCCTCCTCCTTTTCAGGATAAGCCATTCGAAATTCCTTCCAAGCCTTCTGATCCCCTTCCGTTTGATTGGCTGGTTGTTCCTTCGATTCTAAGGCAGCTTAATGAACCCAATCCTGAATGGTGGGCGCGTCTTACCGATATTTCCACGCCTACTCTTGTAATAGGCGGCGGATCTAGTCATATTCCTAAAAACAAATTGCAGGAAGTTTCTGAGCTTATCCCAAATTGCGAATTGGTGACAATCAAAGATGCTGGTCACTTTGTGCATGATGATAGTTTGCCAGCCTTTTTAACTGCCGTTAAACGTTTTCTCCATTCATGAGTTTCCGAACGCTTTCATCCCTTTTTTTATTAACCAAACGGGTGTGTATTCAAAATAAGGGTCGCTTCTTTTCTGAAAATTTTATAGAAAGGATTGAAAGGTAATGAGGATTGAAATTAAACGTGCGAGTGAATTGGAAGAAAACACAAAAAAGAAAATGAGTGAAATTTTTGTTGATGGTTTTGGTAAAGATCTGACTATTTTCTCAAAAGATAAAGAAAAATTAGTTAAAGCTCTAGAACATATGTTTGTTGATGATGCGGTATAAATTACCTTGTATATATGAAATATAGGAAACAGAATTGTAATTGAAAGTTATATTATACAAAAGGCTGCTGCGTGTGGCCTATCATGAATCTGTCCACACTGGTCAGGTATTGGAATATTTAAGAACTGCAGACATACCCAGAGTTCGAATTTGGGATTAAAAATGACAGATTGAAGTCTTCGCATATTTGTCTTATTTTTCTTGACGTTGTTTCTTTAAAATAGTAATTTCCATATTAGTCAGGGCGCTTATCCAGTACAAGGATAGCGCCTTATGGTTTAGGCAATCGGGGGTGGCGTTTCTTCAATTAGAAGGAACGCTATTTTAATACTTGTTAATAATCTTTCTTCTGATTTTTTCTCGAGAAAGGATGTTTTTGTTCATAAAGAGTTCAATTTTGTTCATTGAAGACAAACTTTATTTATTTATGTTTGTATATAAGTAAACATAAACATATTTTATTTGTTTTGTTATTGACGATTTACAAATTATATAATAAAATGTTTGTTATTAACCAAACATTTTTATTGTTTGTTTGTTTTTAAAACCTTCGATTGGAAGTGTTTATATAATGGAGTTATCGGATTCTTTCTGGAATGCCTCGTTAGCAGAACTGAAACAAGGATATATTCAGGAAAAAGATTCTTATATTTGCCTGCTATGCGGCAAGAAAATAGAAAAGGGGATTATTTATCCATACGAAAATATGCTTTACGAAGCTGAAAGGTACATGCGTATTCATATCGAAAGCACCCATCAATCTGTTTTTGAGTACTTAATGGGACTTGATAAGAAACTGACAGGACTTACCGACCATCAGAATCATCTCCTTCGCCTCTTTTATCAAGGAAAAAGCGATAAAGATGTTCAGAAAGAAATGAACATTGGAAGTATCTCTACGATTCGGCATCACCGTTTTGCGTTAAAAGAAAAGGAACGTCAAGCAAAGACCTTTATGGCAATTATGGAACTATTAAAAGAAAAAGACGAGTATGCGCCAGCCTTTATACCTCCTCATAAGACAGCCAAAATGGTCGATGATCGATACGCAGTGACGGAAGAGGAACAACAAGAAATCATTAGGAGATTTTTACCTGAAGGGGTAATGGGACAATTAAAGAAGTTTCCTCCGAAAGAAAAACAACGCCTGATTGTCCTTCGGGAAATCACAAAACTATTCACAAGTGACGCCATCTATACAGAAAAAGAAATAAATCAGCTTTTAAATGAAATTTATGATGATTATGTCATGATCAGAAGATATTTAATCGAATACGGCTTTTTAGATCGGAGGCTGGATGGAAGTCAATATTGGCTGAAGAAATAATGAAAGCAAGGGAATGAATACAAATGGATCGTAAAAAGGAACTAAAGCAGCTATATAAAGAAACGCCAACCGAAGCTGGCATTTATCAAATTAAAAATATTAAAAATGAAAAGATTTTTATAGGAAGTACTAGAAATTTTAAAACGTTAAACGGGGTGAAATTCACTCTGGAAACAGGTACACATAGCAATAAAGGGCTTCAGAAAGAATGGAGCCATTTTGGAAAAGACGCGTTTTGTATTGACGTACTTGAAACTCTCAAAAAGAAAGATGACCCCTATTTTAACGAAAAAGAAGCGTTGTTAGAACTAGAGAATAAGTGGTTAGAACACTTTCAGCCTTATGAAGAACGAGGATATAACCCAAAAAAATCTTATAGGAGTTAATTTTCAATGAATAAACCTAATAATGAAAATAATGCCAAAAGTGCTGTTCTTTATTGGGCAGAATCTAAATTCCTCCCCTATTATAAAACTCAGAAAGTTAACAAAGAAGTTAATATACGGCACTAAAAGGATTCAAAAAGTCATATAAGTCTGATGAGCAACACTCATCAGACTTTTTTTAGGATATTTGGGAGGAGCCATTGAGTTGAATACCATTTTATCTAAACATATGACAACGGGAAAAAACATTTACAGCAAATTTAGCTCTAGCTCCCCATTGCAATAACGACAAATTCCCCCTTTAGGTTTCCTTTGCTTTTTGATCAGTTAGGATTCTTGCCGTAATTCTCATATAGCTAAATCTTCGCTTGAATAAACTGTAATATTTTTAAGGAGAGACATTTATATATAAGAAGACATGTTTATGCTTATATGGGGGGATACAAATGACAACATTTAATGAGAGTGCTGCTTTTGAACATGGGTTTTGGCTTAAAATAATGGCTGATCATTCCACATTTATTTTAGATTCATTAGCAGAGAAGGAGAAGATGGAGATTGCTGCGGCTAAGGAATTTGTTAGACAGTTTAAAGAGTTAGCAACAAAAGTAAAAAGCAATTCTGACCTTATAAAACTAACTCTGGAGGCTGAGGTATCAGTAAGGGACTTAAGAACTTTTAAGCTTGAATTACTTAAGAAACAGTTGACCAGTCAGTTTGTTATTCACTTATCACCAACATTCATAAATCATATGGTCAATGAATTAGATGAATACTTATTGATGATAGGTTATTTGAAAAAAGGGGAAAAACCTCCTGTATTTCATGAACTTCATCATCATTTGTTATGGACATCGGATGCAGCAGGACATGCAGGGGCTATTTCTGATTCACTGGATGCTGTAGAGAAAAGATTAAAAAATAAGAGTGATGAGTTTACGAAACACTTTGAACAATTCTACTTAAAGGCGGTAGAATTAACAGGCTATTTAAGAACAAATCTCGATTCTTTCCCTGCATTAAAACGGATGAATAAAGAAGTGAAATTAGAGATTGAAGTATTTCAATTGTTTCTGAATGAAATTGAAGAATTAGAGATTTCAAACCAAATGCTAAGTGTTTTCTCGCCTTTAATGGCAGATCATATGATGAGAGAAGAATGCTACTACCTCGTTAAGTTGGCTGAATCGACAAATACCCAATTACCGAATTGCAGCCCCATCCATTCAAAGTATAATTGAGTAGTAGAGAATCATCAGCGCATTATGGAACAAACTGTTGCACTTAAGCACAGCTGTGAACTTCAGCCATAAAAAAATTGAGAGCATTAACCTTAAAGAAATGGGTGGATTTAACGGTTAGATTAAAGGAAAATTTTTATCAACATTTAATAATTATGTTTTTCAACAAATGGCACGATTGTTAACCATCAGAAGTCTATCTCGATATTTCGAGAAATTAGGCTTTTTTTATTTTTTAACAGGTAATTTGGACTTATTACATCATGACCTTAAACAGTTTTACGCTTAATAGGCATGGTACAGCATCTGAAGGATCCACCTGATTTTATAATTTCACTGAAATCAATTTCAATGACTTCGTAGCCTCGATTGGTAAGCTCCAGATTGACTTCTTTATTTTGAGGTAAACTGATTACCTTTTTGTTGCCTAATGAAAGAACATTCACTCCCATTGAAAATTGTTCTTCTTTTGAAACATGAATTAAATCAAAACGGCTTGCTAATAATTTGTATTGTTGTTCGTCAAGTCCATCTTTATATATAAGTGCTTCAGACTGAGATATGATATTAAAGATACAATCCAAATGTAAAATTTCTTTTTTAATAGGTATTGGAATAATGATATAGTCTGGAACGTGCGATTGAATCTTATCAATAGCCCCGGCAGTAGTACGTTCGCTTATGCCAATATAGACAGTATTCTTATCAATGATCACATCTCCGCCTTCAGTCTGGTCTTCTACAAGATCTATGTAGTTAATTCCCATTGTATTAAGCCATTCCTTTAAAATTCCTTCTTCACCTTGTCTAATAGGCATTTTCATATCTGAAATAAAAAGATTTTCCCCGACTGCAAAACCGATATCTCTTGTAAAAACCTGTTCGGGATATTCTTTTTTAGAAGGGAGAATATGTGTTTCGATTCCATAGTGTTTAAGGGCTTCTACAAATTTATTATGTTGGGCAATGGCCACTTCAACTTGAATATTCTCTTTATGATATCGTCTTTGTGTTTCGTTAATCACCTGGCTTATCCTCATGAATCTAGGTTCACATAAGATGACATTCTGCAAGGAATCATATTCGGAAAAGCAGCTGACTTCATTTTTCTTTTTCTTATGCATTTCTTCAACCTCCATGTTTTAATTGGTACTCTGAAGGGCAACAAGCGTTTCACTTAAATGAGTTAAATGTTCGCTGGCATGATGAACCATAACTTTCTGATCTTCATCCACTTCCTGATGCATAGCTAATTTTACTTGTTCCTTAGCAAGTGTTAACGCTCGAAATGCTCTTTGGTATTCTGCAGAATTAAAATTCATTTGGGCATGTATCACTGCATCTCTTGCTTGTTCCACAAGATGAGACATATCATCTAAATTTACATTTTCCATAATCTTTCCTCCAACTTAATCATTAAATATTCAAACGGTGTTTGAATTCAGCTTTCCTGCTCGGCTTATTATTGGTATCTCCATTTTTGCCCTTCACTAGAGAAAACTTCAATTCATACTGGTTGGGTCCATGGTGCACGATCTGCTGGATTCCTTTATATTCTGCTCAATAACTTAAGGCTCATTCAGGATAAGTGTTTGGATTATTATATGTATTTTTATGATTTATGGGGTCTTATGGGTGTAATAGGCGCAGATCAGCATAAAACATTTGCGTTTCAAGATTAATGATCAAATATAAAACGATATTATCGAATAGTGAATTAACTCATTTAGATCCCAATCTTCATATTTATTCATACATCCTTTTAATTAATATCATGAATATGCACTCATCCCAAGCCACGGAAATACAGTGGAAAAGGAGGGATAAAAGTGCAGCAGATTTATGATAAAGAATTCATTTATAAACATGAAACTTCATTAAAATACTGGGAAAGAGATGCTTTTTTTTCTTTTGTGAAGAAAATGAAAAGCAAAGAATTAAGATTCCCTTGCATTCCTGCTACACAGGGTTTTGCAATGAATCATTTTAGGTATGTGTTTGTTGAGAATCCATTAGATAATGACTCCTTATCTGATTTCGCCAAAAAGTTTAAGTATTATTCTGAAACCTCAGAGAGCACCGGAAGTTACTCATCACTTATTGTTTTTTTTAATAACATTCCTTCTATAGAATCCTATACTATTGAAAATTATGAGAATCTATTCTGGTTTATCTTGTCAAAATTAAAACATTTTGATGAGAATCAATGGCCGATAGAAATTCCATTTGATCCTGAAAACAAAGATTGGGAATATTGTTTTGCTGGAGAAAAGTATTTTATGTTTTGTGCTACACCTAATCATCGCCATAGGAACAGCCGCTTCTTTCCATATCTAATGCTGGCTATTACACCACGCTGGGTTCTAAATGAATTTAATAAGAATCAAGTCTATAGCAATAAAGTTAAAAATGAGATAAGAAAACGATTAAGTCAGTATGATACAATCGCACCACACGCAGATTTGAATCAGTATGGAAATGAGGACAATCTCGAATGGAAGCAGTATTTCCTAAGGGATGATGATACTTCAGCACAATCTTGTCCTTTTTCGAGTTATCATGAAAAAGAAAATAAAAGTACAAATAACGAAAATAGGTAGCTTTAGTCTTTTAATAAAATAGGGAAATACATGCGTAGTAGCCAAAATAGATACCAAATCCAATCATAAACAAAGATGAGAGGATAGATATAAGTATGATGATTTTAGAGTGCAGGAATTTTCTGGCAGAGCTTGAGACAGCTGCCATCGTAAAGTCCCATATTAAAATGCCGAAGATAATTGCAGCACTATACAATAGAAGCTGCTGTAAACTAGAACTAGATACCGTTTTAGCTAAAACAGATCCATAAATACCTAACCAAAACATAATGGTTAAAGGGTTGGATATAGACATTAAAAATCCTGATAAAAAAGAGCTGAATCTTGAAGTATTCCCGCGAAAATCACTATTCATATTTATTTCCCTTATGCTTAAAAGACTTTCTATACCTGAATAAGTAAGGACAAAGAAACCGAATATCCAAAGGAATGTTTTCATAAAAGATGTATCTATAAAATGGATGACACCAAAATATACGAGCATCATATAGAAAATATCTGCGAGTAACGCACCAAATCCAAATATCCATGCATGAAAAAATCCTTTTTTAATTCCGCGATTAAGTTGAGCTGCATTTACAGGACCGATCGGTGCAGCCAAAGAAATTCCAAGAATCATGTAAGTTAAAAAACTGTTCACAATTTCACCCTCCAAATTCATTTCTATAAGTAATCATATTCCCAACTAAAAGCCTGTACCACTTTAATTTCAAAATATTACTTTGAAGCTTAGGCACAGCAAAAATACCCTGATTCTTTAAAGAACAGGGTATTATCCGATTACATATTATCACGATCTTTAGAGACGGTTATACGAGTGTTCATTATACTGCAGCCCCTTCTATCAGTGGCTTCTGTTTGCATTGTTGAACTAAATCACTTAGCAAATATTCATATGGAGATTGTTCGAATCAAAATACATATTAGAAGCCTATTTATCGAACAATAATAATGGTGAAAGGGGGGGTTTGATGAGCAGCTGCAGTCCCAGCAGTAATGAAAACAAAAATGGGGATCTCCAATGGTGGCAATTATCTTTAATTGGTGTGGGTTGTACCATCGGCACAGGATACTTTCTTGGTTCAAGTATCGGTATTCGCATCACAGGTCCTTCCATCGTACTATCTTTTTTATTGGCGGCACTAGGTACATATAGTGTTTTTAATGTCCTTGCAAAAATGACTGCGGAAGACCCGCAGAAGGGATCCTTTTGTTATTATGCCGGCAAGGCGTATGGTAAATGGGCAGGATTTAGCTGCGGCTGGAATTATTGGTGCTCTAATATTCTTATCATGGGCAGTCAGCTAACCGCACTTTCTATTCTTTCTAGATTTTGGTTTCCGAATGTAGCCTTGTGGATTTTTGCATCCGGCTACGCTGTTTTATCCATTGTCGTAGTTTTAACCGGAACGAAGGGCTTTGACAAGGTTGAAGATATTTTAGCCATTCTTAAATTTGCTGCAATTATCATGTTTATTATCCTTGCAGCAGCTGCTATTTTTGGATTTCTAAATGAAGCCAAAAAGCCTGAGGTATCCTCTGTTATCTCTGAATTGTTTACAGATGGATTTAAAGGGTTTTGGGCCTCTCTTATTTATGCTTTTTACGCTTATGGCGGTATTGAAGTTATCGGGATTATGGACATGCAGCTAAAAAACAAAGAGGATGCACCGAAAGCTGGTAAGATTATGCTTGTGTGCTTAACCAGTGTATATGTTTTATCGTTGGCACTTGCAGTCATTTTGGTATCTGTTGATTCATTTGATGATAAGGAAAGTCCATTTGTAACCGCTTTGTCAGGTTATAACCTTCCGTTTTTTCCGCATGTTTTTAATGGTGCGATCATTATCGCAGGATTTTCGACTATGACAGCTTCTTTGTTTGGAGTTACAAATCTTCTTGTAACGTTAGCGGAAGATGGAGACGCACCTGCGCTTTTTTCAAAAAAAAGCAAAAGATTTAAACAGCTCCCTGTACCATCATTGGGGTTAGCAGCTTTAGGTCTTGTAGCATCGATTATAACGGCCTTGCTGTTACCTGGAAAAATTTATGAGTATATCACGACCTCGGCTGGAATTCTTTTATTATATAACTGGTTTTTCATTATTATTTCTTCATTTAAGAATCTGCAGAATACAATATGGAATAAAATCCTTTCTATCATAGGATTGGCATTGATTCTAGCCGCGATAGGCGGAACATTATTGGAAAAAGCCATCCGCCCAGGTTTCTATGTAAGTTTGTTATTCGTATTAATTATTTGTTTAGTATGTCTAAGAATGAAAAAGTATTGGAAAAATGAAAAGAGTCAAATTCGATATTATTGATCAAAAACTAGAGTAAGTTCAAATGAACCTGAATGAGGTGAATTAGGTGGCTAACACTAAGAATGAACAAACTGGAACTGAAGATGCGGTATTATTAATGTTTTTATCGCTTGTTGAAAATGATGGGATAGAGGTAAATGTAACCCTTAATATAAATGGGGCAATCGTATCAGGAGTACTTATAAGTTCGAATGCTTATTATGATGGTATTACTGAGTCATCAAAACAATTAAAAGATGATACAATGTCAAGAATTGTCGCAAAAAGATTTAGTGATTTAAAAGATGCTTACATTAAACAAAAGCAAGAAGAAGGAGAAAAAGAAAAAAAGCAGGAACAAGGTACTTCAGCGACTTATCTCCATTTAAGAAATGCACGCTATCATAATTCTGCTTATCATTCCTCCAATACTGCCTGGTGGAGAGGGAAAATTTCATCTGTCGATGCATTTTCTTTTGATTCTCTTATTTAAGAGTTATAAAACACATTAAGCAAAGAGAAAGCCGAGTAAGGGACAAGGATGTGATACATAAGGAAGTGTGTTATTCCAGCTTGTCCCAAGAGGGGCTTTTTTTTTAGAGTATTTTATTTTGTTATTATGTAGTTGTGGGAACTTTCACAAGATATACCCCTTTTTTTCCACTTTCATAATATAAAAGGGACGTGAAGTTATTTCCTTGTTTTTATAACCCTCGAAATTGTAAATACACTACTATAGAAAAGGACGAGAATTTATAATACATTTTTAGGGGGATTTGTAGACTCAGTTTAATATTGGAAGATGGGGTTGTATCTGGCATGGTAACTTATGCAGTTATTCAAAACATAAGAACTAAAATTAAATAACAATTGGTGAAAAATTGGTTAAGGAATGTTCCTGCGAAAAAACATTGTAATTAACGGCACAAGTATCTGCATGCACTGAGCAATCATGCAGATACCATAAGATTTGAATACCCAGCATATATAACACAAAGGAAGGTGTACTTATTTAAAGGATAAGAAGAGTTTTAGTAATATACTATTTTTCTTTCCTTAGGTTTTCCTTTAAAATTTTTAAAAACAAACAATAAGATTGTCAACCCTAAGAGACCTGCAGATATAAAACTTATATTTAAGTGATTTTTTATAACCATAGTCATGATTGGCGGCCCGGCTGCAACTCCAATGAACCTTGCAGAACTGTAAAAGGAAGAAATAGTGCCTCTTTCATCTTTCTCAATATTTTCCGTCACCATTGCATCTAAAGTTGGCAGCATAGCACCAATAGCCAAACCCACTATACTTGTAACGACAAATAACCATACAAGTTCATCCTTTACAAAACCTACAAAGATTACACTAATAGACAAAATAAGCAGACTAAAAATGGTTATATACCTCATTAAAACTAAATTACCTTTAATACATCTCCCAGTAATAAAAGAAGAGATACATAAAACCAGCAGAGGAATTGCCAATAAAAACCCTTTTTTCACACCTTTTAATTGATATACTTTCTCTAAATGATCTGAAATAAAAAATAAAACACCAAATAGTATAAGCATAACAAATGCTCCAAGGGAAAAAACGATGTAAAGCCATTTACCCTCTTTATGAAATGTTTGCTTAGTCCTTGATAAAAACTCCTTGAATTTTATCGGTTCTTCTTTTCGTTTAGGAACCTTTACAAAAATAAAAACAAGAACAATTGAGATTAAACTAAAAAAAGAAATTGAAAAGAATGGAATAAACCATAAAATAGCAGCGAAAAAAGAACCTATAATTGGACTAAGTACCTTACCAAACGTATTTGAGGTTTCTATTACGCCTAGGCATGAGCTTGTCTTTTCATCATCATTTTTATACAAATCCCCTACTAAAGGCAATATGATTGGAGATGCCCCGGCTGCTCCTATTCCCTGAAGGACTCGTCCAATAATAATCCACATGTAAGGATCATCGAGTTTCCATGATGAAAATCCAGCAATTAATCCACCAATTAATGCAATTAAGAGACTTGGTAAAATAACAATTTTTCTGCCGATTCGATCTGATAAATATCCTGCGATTGGAATCAATATAATGGATGCTATAGAATAGCTTGTTATTACCATACTAGATTGGAATGAAGTAATATGTACTTCTTTTTCGAATATTGGCAACACAGGAATCAGCATTGAATTGCCAAGTGTCATCACTAGAGGAATCGATGCCATGCTTACTAAGCACCATTTGCTTACTTTTTTTCCCTCATTTACCATCACTGCACCTCATAATCATTTTCCTATTCAGGTTGACATGTTTCAGATATTAGTGTTGCCATTATGGTTGTTTTTATGTAATTATCAATTTAACCTAAGATTGAAATGAATAAAAGAAATAAAAGGGAAAGAAAGTGCAATGAAATTGATCAGGTATTTTGGAAAGAATTATGGAGTAAATCATCTGGTTTTGAAATAATTAGAATTAGGAAAACAGGCAGGGAGGTTTGTGTAGTAAGATAGGTATTAGAGTAGCTTTATGCAAATAACATAAACCGTTAAAAGAAAATCATATTTCTACATACTAATTGGAGGAGCGCCCCATGAATACTTCTTTCATCAAATTAACAGAACCTACCCTAATCCTTGTTGAAGTGTTTAATCGTTGGGAAAACGACCCCACTTTGATTCCGTTGACACGCCCCAGCCAAAATAAGTCAGAATTGGAACAGAAGAGGATTATTACCCTTGATAACTTAACAAAACGCTTAGAAGACCATCACATCTACCTGATCTATCAGAATGACCAGCTTATCGGAGAAATGAACTACATGGTAGATCCGAGCCATCTCTACAAAAAAGACAAAGGAACGGCCTGGATAGGGATTACGATAGGTGAGCCTGAAGGCAGAGGTAAAGGCATTGGTTATGCAGCGATAAAATATTTAGAGGAACAGATTAAGAAGCAAGGTCTTAATCGGATTGAATTGGGAGTATTTGAATATAATATACAGGCCCAGAAGCTGTACCAGAAGATGGGATACAAGGAAATCTGCCGTATAGAAAAATTCACCTATTGGCAAGATAAATTGTGGTCAGATATCCGTATGGAGAAGTGTTTTCACTGAGTTCATTAATTCAATAAGGTAATAA
This sequence comes from Bacillus sp. UMB0893, assembly GCF_002858905.1. Taxonomy (NCBI): domain Bacteria; kingdom Bacillati; phylum Bacillota; class Bacilli; order Caryophanales; family Bacillaceae; genus Bacillus; species Bacillus sp. UMB0893. Next base: position 309,802 of record NZ_PKLB01000007.1, read on the forward strand.
GTAAAGTACCTAAGAATTATCCTCATGGAACACGTATTGAACCTGCACATGTGAAGAGATACAAAGTCACTGAGAAGCTTTAAAAGCTTATTTAGGTTAAAGTAACGGTTCGTCCTTTTTTATGTAAAAGACATTATCTATTATATAAAAACCTTCTTTGCCTGGTATACAATGTCGTTAACAATATATCAGGTCAAATAAGTTTTTTTATATGCCCTGTATTCTTTAAAATGTATTTATTTATTTAAGAAATGATAAAACATTTCCTTGAACTAGATATTGAACAAAAGGACGTTTAAAGGCATTATTGTGTCATTAATTTTTGTAACTCTGAGTCGTGTAAGATGAACAAACGGAGCGATTAATAAATGGTGACTGTAGAAATGAGGTCGTTAATCCTTAGGGTTATGTTTTTGAACGTTCTACTAGACACCGATAAAAACTCTAAAACACCTGAATTTGCCTGCTTTTTTTGCTTAAATAACTTCGTTTTTTCAAGGTTTAGGAATCGGCGGCTTAGAGAGCTGAGGCAGGAAACGTGAGGAACCGGTAACACTATAGCACAATGAATAAAGTCATGTTGAAGTGTCTACCATTGGTTCAAACGCCTAGATCATTGTTATGATGAACTTATAGAGGAGGATACAAATAGGTGTCCTTATCATATTAAACAAACGGGTCTTATCTTCAATAAGAATATATAATGATCTTCCATCATCGGGCGCAATTGTGGAAGAAAACCTTAGCATATTACTGAACTTCGCAAGATCGTCCAATATATTGGAAAAAATTTAAAGACAAATCAATAATAATAAAAGTATTCATCTGGCGTTTTTTTGCAGTATCTTAAGCCTAATTTCTTGGTCTTGTAATCGAGAAATTAGGTTTGTTTACATTGGTATTTCCTTACTGCTGTAAATCCGATTTTTCCTGACGCTCTCAAGACTCTTTTCCAATGTCAGTAGTGAGTAATATGAAATATTTACCTTTTTAAAACATGATTGTAGAATTTTAAAGTATTCTTTAAATTGTAAGACTTATTTAATACTTTATTTATTTTGAAGAAAGATTTATTTAGTACGATAAATAGCGAATCGAAATTATAGAACAGAGGAGAGAGCAAATGAAAAATTGGAAGTTATTATTAATGTCAATGACAATGGCAGGAGTATTATTCTTGGCTGCTTGCGGAAATGCAGAAAACGAACAAATGAATGGTAATATGGACGAAGACAAAATGAGCGATGAAATGGAAAAAGAAGAAAGTGAAGATATGAACAGCGAAGAAGAAATGGAAGATGAAGAGATGATGGAAGAAGACATGAACTCTGAGGAAGAAATGGATAGCCAAGAAGCGGACGATGACATGTAATTTGTAGACAGCTAAGTGATAAAATAAAGGAAAAATGCAAAGGAATGACACGTTTGTGAATAAACGAATTTTGCTTGTAGATGATGAACCTGCAATTCTAGATGTGTGCAGTCGCTATTTGGAAAGGGAAGGCTATATGGTCGTAACGGGTTCAAACGGAGATGAGGCGCTGCAATTATGGAAGATGAACGAATTTCACTTGATTATCATAGATTTAATGATGCCTTTTGTAGATGGCTGGAAGGTATGTGAGGAAATTCGTCAAAGTGATGATATTCCTATCGTATTTCTCACAGCTAAAGGCGAGGAATATGATCGGCTCATTGGGCTAACCATTGGAGCGAATGATTATATAACAAAACCATTTAATCCTCGAGAACTAGTATTACGAGTAAATGCCATTTGCCGGTTGCTGGATTACAGGAAAAAACCTAATCACGAAAAGGATGAAGTACAAATCCTAAGAGCAAATTCATTAACGATTCATGCTGCAAATAGAGAAGTTTTTCTTCATGAGAAAAAAATAGAACTAACAATGAAGGAATTTGATTTGCTGCATCTGCTTGCTTCCCATCCGAAGCAAGTATTCTCTCGTTCTCAGCTTTTGAATAAAGTGTGGCAAACAGAATTTGATGATGATACGACAACTGTTACGGTTCATATACGCAGATTGCGTGAAAAAATTGAGGAAAATCCTTCTAAACCAGCTTATATCCAAACGGTATGGGGGATCGGTTATAAATTCCTGCCGTGTGAAAATGTATGAAAATAAAATGGATTTTTTTTATTGCAAATAGTGTGAGTGTAATCATCATGTTTACCTTCTTATTTGTAAGCTATGTATATATGGTCTTACCAAATCAAATGATCATCTGGTTATCTATTATCACGATTATTTCATCGCTTTTGTCTAGTTTCGTTCATTATTTACTGACAAAACCTATTGAACGATCCATTCATTTACTCGTTAAGCAATCACTCCAAGTGGAAAAAGGGAAATTTAATCATACTCTTCCAGTGGAAGGTCCTGCTGAAATTAAAGAACTGACAAACCGATTTAATCATATGAATAAGAGGTTAAATGAGGCTTTTACACAGATCAAAAAGACGGAGGCCTCTCGAAGAGAATTGGTAGCCAATATCTCACATGATTTACGAACACCAATGTCATCTATTAAAGCATTTGTTTCTGCCATCCAAGATGGTGTCGTAGAAGATGACGCTACTTTTCAGCGATATTTACGTACAATTTGTCTTGAAACGGAACGACTTGATCAGCTTATTCAGCAGCTGTTCCAGCTATCATTGCTTGATTCAGGCGGGATTCAGCTTACGTTTGAGCCGATATTAGTAGATGAACTGCTGCTTGCTGTCCTTGAGCACGAGCAAATCCACATAGAGCAAAAAGGGATTGAAATTGACGTGAATCTCCCAAACCAAATCCCAATTATTCATGTAGACCGCCTCTATTTTCAAAAAGTTCTATTTAATGTATTGGACAATGCGATTCGTTTTTCAGAAGCTGGCGGTACCATTTGCCTAACCGTTGTTTCTTTGCCGAATCAAAAAATTCAAATCTCTATTAAAGATGAGGGAGAGGGAATCTGTATAGAAGAGCTTCCCCATATTTTTAAGAGAACATACCGAATTGAGAAATCCAGGAATCAGAAATTTGGCGGAGCTGGACTCGGGCTTGCCATTGCAAAAACGATTGTAGAAAGGCACAACGGTGTCATTACAGTTGAAAGTGAAGTTGGTAAAGGGAGTGAATTCTTAATTGTATTACCAATGAATAGAGGAGAGGTGAACGAGAAGAGTGAATTTGAAGATTTTATTTCAACGTAATTTAAACTTTGGGAAGAAGCTAATTCAATTACATTATTACAATGCGATTTTCTTTTTCGTACTAAGCTTAACAGGCTTGCTTTTATTTTCTTCAACTTTTCGTTCAACGTTTCCATCTATACGTGTTTTAGTAAAAGATCTCCACATTTGGATCGGTGTGATTAGCTGTTTGCCCTTACTGTTTTATTTACCAAAGGTGAAAAAGCATGTAAAGACATTGAGCAGAAAGAAGAATAATCGGATTAATCTCAAATTAGTTATTTCGATTTTAATTGTACTCATTATCTCTGGTTTTCTATTGACATTTCACAGACAAACTCCGCCAATTGTTAGTTCGTGGGCATTAATCATTCATGATCTTGCAACCTGGGGTGGCTTGCCATATGTGATCTATCACAGTATTACGAGGAGTAAATGGTTTAAAAACGCAGAAAATCGTTTTATTCATAAGGCTGAGATGAAAGAGGAGCCCTTGCTGATTGAAGATGGTAATCCCATCTTAAAGCGAAGATCGTTTTTGCGTCTATTAAGCGGAAGTATGATTGCCATCTTATTCTTACCTATTATTTCAAAATGGACTCAGCTTAACTTTGCGTCTGTTAGCGGAAAGACTCCTGTTTCAAATGGGAACCAATTTTCACCCATTCCAAAACCAGCTGCAAAATCACTCCCGCCAATAGGAGGTGGAAGGAAGGGGGAGTTTCGTTACTATACGGTAACTGAAATTCCAAAATTAAACGATAAGAATTGGAGCTTTACCATTGATGGTCTTGTTGAAAACCCGAGTACCTTCAAATGGGACAAGTTTGTTCAGCTTAAAAGAGATATTCAAGTAAGCGACTTCCATTGTGTGACTGGGTGGAGTGTTTATTCAGTAACGTGGGAAGGCATACCACTCAGAACCCTTTTACAGCAATCAGGTATCAAAGAAGAAGCAAAATACGTTAAGCTGTATTCAGCAGATGGTGTTTATACAGATACACTAACATTGGATCAAGCTATGCTTGATGATGTCATGGTGGCCGTATTAATAGATGGGGACCTCATTACTGAAAAAAATGGTGGGCCAGTACGGCTGATTGTGCCAAAAATGTATGCTTACAAGTCTGTTAAGTGGCTGAACCGAATTGAGCTAATCGATTATGAACATATTGGATATTGGGAAAAACGCGGCTACTCCAAAGATGCGTGGGTTCACTAGATGAAAAGATTATACATGCAGGGTATTGGCCCGGTTTTGTTATCGTTCGAATAAAAGTAACTCAATAATGAATGAGATACAGAGTCATAGGAGAGATACCAGCTTTTATGCAGGGCAAAGAAATAAAAGAAGCCTGTATCAAAGATTACTTGGTAATCTTTGATACAGGCTTTTTAATTCAATAGTTAATTGTAATTATATAAATTGAACATCGAGCCTGTTGCAAGTTGCTGCCGGAACCTTTGAAAATCGTTTGGCACTTTTCTTACGAAGCATAAAAATTACAAAAGGAAGCCGAATGGCTGCTCTCCTTTCAATCTTTTATTCTAGAAAGACCCCTTCACAAAGGAGTTTCCAATCAATCATTTCATTTTTCTTTGGTTACAATACTCTTTGCCATCTCTGGAAAATCAATAAATGGGTTCCGATTGCCTTGAAGTTCATGGATAGCTAGATTGCGATGCTTTTCATAGATGGATACCGGAAATGTTTGATGCCATTTTAGTAATAAAGAGACATTCTCTAGTTCTTTTTTTATTGTGTTTGGGTAGCGAATTAGGAAATAGAGTGTTGCTCTGGCAACGATTCCTTTTCCGTATTCTGGTTCGAATTTACTTCCTTCAGACTTGCCGCAGCCATCTTTGATTCCTAGAATCCATCCTTCAGGGACATAATCGTGGAAATCAAAGTAAGGATGGTTGCTGCGACTGCTATTGCAGGTGGGTTCGCAGGCAAATAGATGATGCAAGTCTCCCCTCATCGGTTCTTTTTTATCGAACCATGATTGAGGAACTACATGTTCACAGTTTAATAGATATTCCGATAAGCTGCCGATTAAACCTTTTGCCTGCAATTCATGGAGCCGAATATCCTCCTCTATGACAGAAAGTGGATTCATCCCTTTTCCAGAATAAAGGCTTTTTAATGAACCGTTTTCCTGTAAATCAACCCATGGGTACACATAACGGTGCGGGCTGTAGTTTAACTGATCTGTATGTGTTTTTTTAAGCAATGTATGAAGACTGTCTGACAGATTAGCATCCGTGAATGAAATGCTCTGATAGTATTGGTCCCTGGATTCCTTATCTTTCTTTTCATCATAATAGGGACGATTTTCTTTATATTTTAAAAAGTCTGACTTTGCTGTTTCCCATTCACTGTATAGCAATTCTAGCTTTTCCATTATATTTTCAACGCCTGAGCAGATAATTTTTGGTTGAACACATCCGATAAGTAGTCCTCTGCTGTTAAGTACAGCAAACCGTTGCCTTCGAGTTTTGGCGAGTTTCCTAGAGGGACCGTTCTCTTTATTAATTGTGCATACAGCTCAGGCTCTGTCAAATTTCGCTCAAAGTTTTTGTTGGCAATCTCTTTAATGAGCGCAAGTGCACCGGATATATGCGGTGTTGCCATCGAAGTTCCGCTTAGTTTTGCATACTTTCCGTTTAAATATGTTGAAAGAATTTCTTCACCAGGAGCTACTAAGTCGACTTCATTATTCGAATTTGAAAATTCAGAAGAATCGCGTTGCAGATTAATGGCTCCGACGCTGATGACTTCATTGTAGCAGGCAGGATAGGCCAATTCATCTGAAGAATCCAGTCCATCTCCCTCATTTCCAGCAGCACAAACTACTAGAATTTGCTTAGCGATTGCGTTTTGAATAGCATGATGCAATTCAGTTACATCCTCAGAACCACCGAGGCTCATGGAAATGATATCCGCCTTTTGTTCAACTGCATAGTTAATTCCATTAATGATCCAATCGTATTGACCTGATCCATTTTTATCAAGCACCTTTATAATCAGTAAACTTGCTTCAGGTGCAATCCCAACTACTCCTGTATCGTTATGGACGGCAGCAATTGTGCCAGCCACATGGGTTCCATGGCCATTAAAATCAGTGTATACATCAGGATTTCCATTATCATCACCAGTGAAATTCCGTCCCCCGATAATTCGCTCACTCAAATCAGGATGGGTGACATCGCAGCCTGTGTCCAATATCGCAACCGTGATTCCCTTACCTTTCGATTTCTCCCAGATTTTTGGAGCCGAAATAAGCTCAATACCTTTTGGCACCTCATACACCGATTCGACCTCTGCATTCACTTGATAAGGAATTAAATGCAATTTTCGCTCCATTAGTATCCCTCCCAGAATTAAGTTTCTGTGTATTCTTGGTGTTACTAAAAGTTTAACAATTCAGAATCCATATAAACAGTTACAATAGATGTGTTTTTATCGAACAAATGTTCTTGTGGGACATTTGACTCAAGTGACGAAAATCATAATTGACTTCTTAGATAACAAGTCATCTACCCGGTTTAGTTGAAAGTTGGATTAACCCAGAATAAAACCTAATATCACTGATATTTTTCCAACCTATCAGATTCAAAAACTTGAGGAGCCTTATCGGAATTTTAAGAGAAAAATAGTATTGGTATCTGTTAGTCAATCACGCATGAATAATTTTCTCAACAATCGGACGATATCCGCTAATAAGGATATCTGCCTTTTTTATTGAACTAAAGAAGAAGTATTGGATGAGAATTTGTATTATTTTTCATTAATTGGAAATTATATAGTTGAAAATAGAAAGGAGGAATTTTGTGGATACGAGTATGAGCGTGGAAGAAGTTAAGAACCAAATCTCTGGACTAATGCAAAAAGAAGGACAGTCACTTCGTAAGAAGCAAGTAAAGAAGTCAAATCCAGAGCTAATGAAAAATGCATTGTATTATTTTCCAAGTTGGGAAACTGCATTAGAACAAAGCGTTGGATCTTAACCTTTACTGTACATAAAACATTTATTTTTCAAATTTGATGTATAAACCACAGAATTTGTCTGACGGGAAAGGGCAGTTTCTGTGGTTTTTATGAATAAACGATAGGTATTATTCGTCTTATTAAACTCTAAATGTATAGATAAAGAAAATAGCAATAATTGGCTTAGTAATACTGCATTTACTTTATGTTTAGTGTTATTTGTTTACTTATCCTATACACAATTATCTAGTATGTTTTAACAGAGTTTAAGGAGTATAATCTTAGCTGCATGGCACCAAGCCATTCCATAGCGTGGAGTGGCTTTTATTATTTACCGTGTTCTCAGGACGTCTGTGTTTCGATTATCTTTAGTTTTACAAAGGATTGTATTAAAAGAGAAGATAGATGCGTTGGCAGAAGAATTTGAAGAACCATTTTGATAAATCTTCTTTCAAAATGGATTCTTTAAATTTTTCGTAAATATGGGTTTGCGAGGTATTTTTAATCAAACTTTATTCCAGTGAAACAACTGAATTTCTATAACGCAGTATGATTTTTTTAGTCATGGACATACTTATTGATGTTAGTTTTTAAGGCCTGATTTTAACTTTTAAATAACGGAGGAATCAAATATATGCCTGCTGAAATTGATCTTATAATGGAAAATGTTTGGAAAAATACTTGTGGATCATGGCAAAACTGTACGGAAACTACAATTAAGTCGTTCTTAGCACAATGCCAAGAAAATAATATAGACCCGCAATATTGTATGAGTTGGATTGAAGGACACAGATCACAAATTCCTGACTGGACTGCCGTTTCAAAAGTTTCGCTTGACTGGGTTAATCAGCATACTTCAACTGGTTCACCCCTTTCATTTACTGAAAAGGATCTTCATTAATGAAAGGTCCTTTTTTAACCAACCAAATGATCTAATCTCTTTTTAATTTTCTTTACTAAGTTTCTGCTATTTGTATGCCGGATATTAAAGAACAGTTATGGATTTATATTTAAACTATAAAAATGCTGGAAAGTCTACAAAAGATAGCTTAGAAATCCATTTAGGTAATCGACTAGGAACAGATATTGTTCATTGTTCCGATGCTCTTAGATGTTATAAACTACTTGCAAAGAATCATCATATTCACCAAAGGTCTGCAAAGTAGCATATATCTAAAAAGGAATTTTTTAAATAAAAGTCATTCTTTTTTGAATATAACACTAGTATGTCTCTCCCATAACATGGAGGGGCTTTTTCTAATGCTGAAATGGTTAAGAGTGAAACAATGCACGGTCAGCTGTATTTGACTATAGAGGTATATTCCATGCAATTAAAGACGTTGAATGCTATAACTGTAAACTATCGTTCATTTGGATAACAATAATAATAAAAAAAGTTTAATAGATATGCTTCTTCTTAATGGTAATTCAGCGTTATATGAATCGGTTAAAGGAATGTATGAGGAGGAATTTGGGGACGCAATAATGGATATTGCTATAAATCATATATATCTTAAGAAAATTGCTTAAATATACACAAAAGCACAAATACAAATACTATTAGCGGATGAATATCCTGAAGTTGATTTAAAGAAGAAAAAAATCTGAGTGAACTCCTTTCCCTCCCTTGTTCCACTGAAGGGCAATATTATGAAATAATAGGAGGGAATTCAAGACAGAAACTTGAATAATTTAAACGAGATCTTATTTAAACGTTATATTTTAAATTAAATGCGGGTTGACCAATGAATTTGAAGTAAGTGATAGATTCACATAAAACTAAAATGACAGGTTTTTTATATACTTGAAGGGTAGTGAGAGAAAGATGATTTATATATGGGATATCGAGAAGATAATTAAAAATACATTACATGAGCACAATTTAGATATTAATTATGAGTTTAACAATAATCTGCCTGCACCTATGAGTTATAACGTGTCGACAAATACTATAAAATTTAATTATCTTAAAGTTAACGGTTATAGAGGTAAGATTAGCATTAAAGAGTCAGATGAAAACTTTGTTAAAATTATTCTTTATCATGAGATTGGTTATTATTTAGATTTTAAGAAAAACAAACATGATTTAAGAATACTAATATATGGTCACGAAGAAGAAAAAGAAAATCTTTTTTCTAAAATAGAAATTAATGCTTGGGAATATGGGAGAACATTGGTACCTGAACAACTATTAAAGTCATATGATAAAGTACGTGAATTAGATAAAATGCTAATAAAGAGCTAATAAACGAATATTTTCCGAAGTAAAAATAAAGCCTGGTGAGGTGAGGCTTCATTTAACGGGTTGCTTGTAAATATGGTAGAAACCTGGTACATGAAACAAAGGAATGAATGGAAAGTTTTTCTGCCGCGATAAACTATGAATGATTTCAATGAACCATTTGAACATGAAGGTTTTATACTGTGACTGGAAAAATAAAAAGGAATACATCTTATTATATTTCTTACATGAAAATAGTGAAGAAAGAAAGTTAGAAAAACTAAGTGAATCATAAGTTTTCCACGCTTCGGATAAAAACAAATAAACCCTCCTCAGAAACTAATTTACAATAATGAATTATAGCCAGAATTATCGAAGTGAAAACAAATGAATTCGAATATTAAACTAAATAAGCAGTTTAATTGAATAAACAATTTAATTAAATGTTTAAATTGAAACTTTTATTTTTGTAAAAACCGTATATCAATTAAAGGAATGGACTGATGAAGAATATGACTTTTATTTTAGTTGTTCTAATGTTATTTTTAATCCCTGGTCCTGCTGTTATTGTAACAATTTCTCAAACTATTAAAGGTGGGAAGAAAAATGGAATTGTAACAGGTTTAGGTATTGCCTTTGGTGACTTAATCCATACTTTTGCGGCAGTTCTTGGGCTTTCTGCTATTTTAATGACATCTGCATATGCTTTTGAAGTAGTTAAATATATAGGTGCAGCATACTTAGTTTATTTAGGAATAAGTGCTTTGATCAATAAAACTAAAAAGGTTGGGAAACCTACTGTTGAAAAGATGAATCCTAACTTATCTTTTCGTCAGGCTTTGCTGATTGAATTACTAAACCCAAAGACTGCACTTTTTTTCTTAGCTTTCTTACCACAGTTTGTCCGAAGCGATAGCTATCCAGTAACAATTCAGCTTTTAATGCTTGGGTTAACATTTGTACTGATGAGTATAATTTATACTACTTTCATAGCATTCCTAACGAGTATAATAGGTGAAAAGTTCTTAGCTAAAACTAACCAGAGTTCAAATTGGATTGGGAAAGTCGCAGGTTTAGTCTATATTGGTTTAGGTTTAAAGTTAGCTTTTCAAACTCAAGAATAATCAAGCAATAACTCAATATATCATAAAGAGTTGAAGATCTGATCTAGGCTGTCATAAAGGCAGCTTTTTCTTATAGAGGTCTATTCCAAAGAAGAATTAGGGGCGGAAATGGGCGGGCATGCTGTGCATGGTCGCAGGTATTGACAATAGTACAATCGCCTGAATCTGCTTACCTGCTTCTTCTCCTGGCGACCAAGGGGCACGGAGAGTCCCCCGCAGCGTCCCCCAGCGTGAATGCTGTGTTATATGACGTACCCGACTTCTTCGAGTTACTTTCACACTGCTTTTCTGTTTCAATTTTTACTTCAGTAATGTATATTTTAGTAAATGCTTTTTATAAAACGTCACTTACTTATTTGTTACCGAGTTGTTCCGCCAAACCGATTAGAAGTCCTTCGGTTCCACGAATGTAGCAGAGCCGATACGAGTCCTCGTACTGAACCACTTCGCCAACGAGCTGAGCACCATACTTAGTGAGTCTGGATACCATTTCGTCAATGTCTTCAACGGTGAACATGACGCGTAGATAACCGAGGGCGTTTACAGGAGCAGTCCGGTGATCTGATATAGTAGGTGGGGTGAGAAATCGCGAAAGTTCAAGTCGGCTGTGGCCATCTGGGGTAACCATCATAGCAATCTCTACGCACTGAGAACCCAATCCGGTTACGCGACCAGCCCATTCACCTTCGACAGTGGCTCGCCCTTCGAGGTTCAAGCCAATCTCCTCGAAGAAAGAGATTGCGTCATCAAGGGATTCTACAACGATGCCGACATTGTCCATTCTTAGTAATTTGTTTTTTGCCATAGTTTTATCTCCTTATGTGTAAAAATTTATTATCTGATCATCTTCATAATTATTCTATTAAAAAGTTACAAATTCCTTCCAAACAAAAAACACCTTGTCACAGTTCATGATAACAAAGAAAAGTCACAGTATAGGAAAATGTGAAATTGGGTTTTCGGGTATGTCATATAATATCTTGTTAACGAACAACACTTCGTAAACCACGATCGTTGCCGATGCCTGATTGGTATATATTTGACCAATTTTACTCCTTCTCTTTGGAAAGAGGTGTATGTAAATTAAGAGTATTGATTGCCGGTGTCAATGATTAAAGAATGATCTTTATCACTGACGGCCGCATAAAAGATATTATTGAGTTGGTAAAATCCTTTGTTCGCCAACTCTTCCTGAAGCCATTTTTCATCCTTTTGGATTAATTTTAAATTTTTATGCTGGATTTTCCCTTCGACGATCACTGCAATCGGCAGTCCTTGATAGTCCGTTTCAATGTTTAAGTGTCTGGGTGTCAAATTAACAACAGCTTGGTTAGGTAAGATACTAAGATCTCCATTCGGTTCGAGAATTACATAATCGAGATCCTGTATGTTCGGATATCCTGCGGTTCGAATGGCGGACATTAGTTCCACGAGAGGAAAGCGAGTTTTCTGTAATTCTCTTCTAGAGATTTTTCCATGCTTGATCAAAATGCTCGGTTGACCGATAAACAACCGGTTTAACCAGCGAAAAAGACTTAATTTAGAAAATAACACGTACATCCCAACGATGATAGTGATTCCTATAATGGCCTGTAAAATCCCATCGGCTTTGATAGGAGTGACAGACAATGTGACGAGAAACACAATGGCTGCAAGATCAGGAGGTGTCAACTGCGCTAACACAGTTTTACCCATGCAACGCATTGCCAGAATCACCATACCAAAAAGCAGAATTAACTTCCCGACAAAAATGAACATTTTTCCACCCTCATTTTTTATACCATTATCTATAAAAAATACAACTACTATTTTGTCACATAAATTTATAAACATACTAAATAGTATTATTTTATAGTTATAATTATAGTCATGTTCAGGAAATTTAGTGGATTGGACAGAATGGGAATTAAGGAAAAAATTTTTATGGGCAGGTGTTAAAAATGAGTTGGGACGAAGCATATATGAATGGGAGTTTTCGGGATATGTGGGATCTTTCGTATCCGTCACAGGAGTTGGTTGCTTTTCTTGCCACTATAAACTTTCCAAAGGAGACAGTGGGTTTGGATGTTGGTTGTGGAGCTGGTCGAGAAGCAGTTTTTCTTGCCCAATACGGATTGCATATGATGGCAGAAGCTCTCAGGGTCGCTGCTGAACAGGCAAAGGAGGCTGGGGTGCATGTTGACTGGCGTCATGGAAATGTCTTAGATTTACAGGTTGAGGACCAGTCCGTAGATTTTGTAAATGATCGCACTGTTTTCATTCAATTGCCGATCTGGGTTGAGACATGCAGATCGATTTGAAGCAATATCATTTGCGGTGCTACGAGCGAACTTTAAACAAGCTGTGTCTCAACCATATAACCTAAATCAAATAGAAGAGGCTATCAAAAGTGTTCGGTTTCAAAAACTTGAAGATTCCATCAAAGCACAGCTAACGGAACTAGCTCAAGAAACAGCTAAAAGAATAGAATAGGATATTGTTACATAAATCTTTATTGAACAAACCGGCGCAATCCTTAAGTAGTGCATCAATTTTTGTGAAGCTCATTAAGTAAAAAGATGGTTGAGCCATTCATAACGTGGAATAACTATTCTAGGTTGTTTTTTTTAATTTCCACATATAAAGGTGCATTAGGCACGCTAGTGAGTTTGATAATGTCTTTCACACTTGATCTATTCGTGTTTTTACTATTATATAATCGTATTGCTTCTTCTATATTCCTTCTCGGTTGTGAAGGACGCCCCATGTGTTTACCTCTCGATTTTGCTCTTTCTCTACCATCAGATGTTCGTTCAACTATTATATATCTTTCAAATTGCACAAAAGAACCTAAAACCTTGAATAATAAAGATTTCAGAGGGTTTGCTGTTTCATTGATATCAACTAGTTTTACTTGTAGTGTTTCTATAATTTTTTTTAGCTTTTCTCTATTTTTCCATTAGGAATCTATATACCTCATTCAAATAAATACAATCTTTACACCAAAACCTTTAAGTTTATCTTATAATAAGTATTTAATCTCAATCTATTAGATGGAATATAAATAGTGAATTTTGAAAGGGGATACATAATTTTGAACGCAAAATATCTAGATTTACTTGCCCAAAAATATGATTGTGAAGAAAAAGTGGTAACTGAAATTATTAATCTTGAAGCCATTCTTAATCTACCAAAGGGGACAGAACATTTTGTCAGTGATTTACACGGGGAGTACCAAGCCTTTCAACATGTGTTAAGAAATGGTTCGGGGAGAGTTAAAGAGAAAATAAGAGACCTTTTTAACGGTGGATTATACGAAAAAGAAATTATTGAATTGGCGACATTAGTTTATTATCCTGAGGAGAAAATTCAGTTAATTAAGAATAAATTTGAAAATGAACAAGAATTAAACCAGTGGTATAAAGAAATTATTGGTCGTATGATTAAGCTCGTTTCTTATGCCTCATCTAAATATACTCGCTCAAAATTACGTAAAGCATTGCCTAATCAGTTTGCCTATATTATAGAAGAGCTGCTATACAAAACAGATGAATCGGCAAATAAGGAACAGTATTATACAAAAATTGTCCAGCAAATTATTTCCCTTGGACAGGCAGATAAGCTGATTATCGGCCTTGCTTACAGCACTCAGAGGTTGGTTGTTGACCATCTTCATGTCGTAGGGGATATTTATGATCGCGGACCTGAACCTGATAAAATCATGGATACTCTTATCAATTATCATTCCGTTGATATACAGTGGGGAAATCATGATGTCCTATGGCTAGGTGCCTTTGCTGGTTCAAAGGTTTGTCTCGCAAATATTATTCGGATCAGTGCTCGTTACAACAATTTGGATATTATTGAAGATGTATATGGAATCAATCTGAGACCACTTCTTAATCTAGCGGAGAAATACTATGGAGACAATCCAGTCTTTCGACCAAAGATCAATTCAGATAAAAAACTATCTGATCATGAACAATTACAAATTACGAAAATACATCAAGCGATTGCTATGATTCAGTTTAAGCTTGAAAGCCCTATTATCAAGAGACGCCCGTACTTTAATATGTCAGAAAGGCTTTTGCTTGAGAAAATTGATTATGACAAAAATGAAATAAACATTCATGGGAAAACGTACCCTTTAGAAAATACATGTTTTGCAACCATTAATCCAGAGGAGCCGGATCAATTATTAGAGGAAGAAAAGCAAGTGATGGATAGACTGTTATTTTCTGTACAGCATTCAGAAAAGCTTGCCAGACATATGAATTTCCTTATGAAGAAGGGCAGCCTTTATTTAAAATATAACGGAAACTTACTCATACATGGCTGTATTCCTCTAGATGAAGATGGGAATATGGAAAAAATGGCGATTGAAGATAAAACCTATGCTGGCCGTGATTTACTTGATATTTTTGAACGTTATTTACGACATGCTTATGCACATCCTGAAGAGACGGACGATCTATCGACAGATATGGTTTGGTATTTATGGACTGGAGAATATTCATCGCTCTTTGGGAAAAGAGAAATGACAACCTTTGAAAGGTATTTCATTTCGGATAAGGCAACCCATAAAGAGAAAAAGAACCCATACTACTATCTACGTGAAAATGAGGAAGTCTGCGGCAAAATTCTAACAGAATTTAATCTTAATCCTGATCAAGGTCATATTATAAATGGCCACACACCAGTTAAAGAAATTGAAGGAGAAAATCCAATTAAAGCAAATGGAAAGATGATTGTCATTGATGGTGGTTTTTCAAAAGCTTATCAATCAAAAACAGGGATAGCTGGATACACGTTATTATATAATTCCTACGGCATGCAGCTTGTCGCCCATAAACACTTTAATTCTAAAAAAGATATTCTAATAAATGGAACAGATGTGTTATCAGTCAAAAGATTGGTCGATAAAGAACTAGAAAGAAAAAAGGTTATCGAAACGAATGTTGGAGAGGAATTATTACAGGAAATCTCGATTTTGAATAGTCTGAGAGAATATCGCTATAGCTAAAATTTAGCAAATGGTTCAGCAGGTAACCTTATGGTCACAGAAGGTGATGGAATAGGTAATACCACGCTAAACCAAACCAACAAAAATCAAGAGAGTGAAGCCATGCAGGTGATTGGTAAGGAATCCGGAAAAGGGTGCTTCAATATTACCGTTATTTTCAATTGCCGCAATCATTATTATTGTTTCATCTATTAGTGGTGGAAATAAAGCGAATATCGCCTCTGCAGGTAATACACGCACAGTTTGATAGGTCATGTACAGTTAATAAGACATGCACGGTTTGATAGGTCATGTACAGTTTAATAAAATACGAATGGTTTAATAGGGCAAATATAGTTAAATAAGACATGCATAGTTTGATAATACACGCACAATTTGATAGAGCATGTAAGGTTTAATAAGTCATATACGGTTTGATAAGGGGAAGCTTCGAGAGAGGTTTCCCTACTTTTATGTTTATGATTTGTTATTTTGACCGTCCATAAAAGTACACTTTATCGAACGGGTGTTTTTTTATTAATTCATTTATTTTTTTCGTTCGTTTAAGTATGAAAACATTATTCGAACGTTCTCTATTTTACATACACTTTTCGAACGGATTTGATAGAGTTAGAGGAAGAAATGGAAAAGGATATTCAAGCAGATATTGTAATGATGGATATTCCGTTACTTGACACTACTCAATATAAAGATAGACTTGGTACATTTATTGCTGATTTGGTATTACAGATACTTTCCTGGATGGCACAGGAAGAACGTGATCGTATTAGGAAACGGCAGCGTGAGGGAATAGATGTTGCTTTAGAGAAAGGAGTAGTGTTTGGTCGGTCAAAAAAACAGGCAACAGATGGATTTAATGAAATCTATACCAGAAAAGCAGGAGAGTTGACAGCTGTTAAAGCCATGGGAGAACTAAACGTTAATTGAAGAATGGTTTCAACCTTTTTGTTCAACAATCGGGCCAGATTGTTGAAGATCGTTCTGGACAATCCACGCTGCATGGATATTTCAGAAAAGCCCCCCGATTGTTTAATAAGGAATATTGTAAGGCAGCTGTTTATAAAGCTCTAGGATCAATATAAAATGCTTTTAACGAATTTATATATTGAACATCTCCAATTGTGTGAATTTGTTGAAAAACAGTTGGGATTTTTGTATTTATAGGTCCAAGCATCAGTTGTTTCTTATCTTTATAGGACCTTTTATCATTGATCCGGTTATCAAAGTTGATAGTAAAATAAAATAAATACGGCTTTATCCAATCGTAATAAGAAAAATCATTCCCGAATGAATGATTAATTTGCACAGACCTTTTCTTATTTAAAGTAAATTCTACAGCATTTATAGGGGTTTTATCGATGTAGGGTACCACGTTGAATTGTGGGTCAGCCATAATCCATTTTTCTAACTTAGGAATAAATACTTCCACTACAATATGACCTGCACCATACTCTCTAGTCTCACAATCCTGAGTTTTTAAGGATAGAATTCTTGAATATAGCCCTAATGCATTTAAACTACTATTAAGAACGATTGCATATTCCACACATCTGTATTGTTTACCATTTGAAACTTCCTCTAATATAAATAATGGGTCAAAGTGTCGAGGTTCATTTTCACCATTATGTTTCCAAAGTCCGCTTACCCATTTCATTACCACTTCAACAATTTGTAACTCATCCATTTGATTATTAATCAAGCTTTCTAAACGGAATTTTTGACGGAGCTTTTCGAGATAATTATGATCATAATATTTAACCACTTAAAATCGTCTACTACTTTATGTTCTTCCATTGAAAATGCAATCACAAAAACACCCCTAATAAATTGAAAAAGATATTAATCTTATTCCTAAATTCTTGATGGAGAGTCTATTTTCCTTCTTCCATTAAAGGGCCATTTTCTTGAACAAAAGTTTTTAAAAATATTGGTAGGTTCAATCTCTAAAAAAGATCAATGATTCATAAGTCTGATAAAAATATTCAGGAGTTTTTTACCTTATATTCCATATTTATCCTGTGTAAACTGATACTGAGTTGATAAATAAATTTTTTAGTGACGGAAAGGAGAAAAATGAATTTATTCCTCAAGGAACGATAAGAGCTGTTACTGTTTTTTTATGCTCTTAAATGCTTTTGTATTTTCGCCACAGTCTAAGGACCAAAAAGCATCATCCCCTGAACATTTTATATAAACGGGGGGGAGCGAAACGGGGTCCATTCATTGGTTTACAGTTCGAAAATAGATTGGGGCAAAGATTTATTGATGTTCGGTAAATTTAAGTGTCATTCTGGCTCGGAAATTTTTGTAAAATTCAAATATCTTTTGATAAAGACAACAAGTTCTATTAAAAAATAACACTTGTAAGGGAGTTGATCTAATGACATGATTTCAAGGATTTTGACAATATTTCTTCGGTTGGGAACCACGATAACGTCAATAGGTTAAATAAATATTTTAATAGAGGAGATTATCACGGTGGGAAAAAAATTAAAAAGGATGTTGAGTTTTTTATTGATCTTTGCAATGATTTTTAGCGGATTTGGGCAAGCGGTCGTTGCCAAGAGCAATAACCAAGCTAATCATGGAAAAAATAAGATTTCTAGTGAGCAAAATGTAAAACAGTGGTTAAGTGAATATGAATTCTATGAGGACACAAGAATTGCAAAAATCTATGATCAGATTGCAATAAAAGAATTAAAGCGTTTTGCCACAGTCATAAAAGAAACGAATGCGAAGTTTGATTCTAAACTGATAGCGGAAATGGATGAAACTGGAGACTTTAAACAAAAAGAGATAAATGAACCTGATGTACTTCAACAATTGATTAACGAATATGAACAAGCTGTTGAAGAGGAATACATAAAAGAGGTGGTTCTTAAAAGTGATCGGCTCTTGAAAATCAAACATAAGTTAACCATAGGTCTATGGGGGTATGTAAAAGAAAACGATTTGAATGAACCAACTGAAGTATTAATTTCAGATATACTCTTTAATTTTTATTTATCGGATAAAATTGTCAATAAAAATGCTATCGGCATTTTAAAGGATATCTCTGATCAAACGGATCACAAAGGAAATAAAATAAAAGCTCATTTGAATAACGCTGTGAAAATGTCTGAAAAAGCGAATGGGTTTCTAGAAAAAGATCTAGCTATCCCTGCATCAAAATCCTATCAAAATGTATATAAACAAGTATTATTCGGACTTGAAAAAGCAGGCTATCAATTTAACACAGAATTCTTTGAATCTACTTCTGACACGGATGGTGACACGATAACCGATGGAATAGAATTCCTAGAGGGAATGAATCCATTTGAAAAGGATACAGATGGTGATGGATTAAAGGACAATATTGAATATGAGATGAAATCCTCTATTTCCCCTATAAAATATGATACAGATGATAATGGCATAAGTGATGCAGATGAAGATAGCGATGTAGACGGCCTGAAAAATAAAGATGAGCAGGCTTATCAAACATATTTGATGAAGAAAGATTCAGACCAAGATGGTTTAACTGACGGATTTGAAGTTCAACAGTTTGATTCATTACCTAATAAGGATGATACAGATAGCGATGGATTAAGTGATGGAGATGAACATGCTTTAAAGACAAACCCGAATGCTGCAGACAGTGATAATGACGAGACCACGGATTCACAAGAACTCCATCAACAATCTATTCGTCAATCATTGAAACCGTCTGGTAAATCAGAAATTACAAGTGTAGAAGTTAGTTTTAGTGCAAAGGATAATATTTATAAAACGACTAGAATTAGCACAAACAAAGGCAATATGAAAACAACTAATTTACACGGTATTATTGGTTCTCCTATTAGGATCAATACGCAATCAGAATTTGAGAAAGCAAGCATTACATTTACTTATGATGAATCAAAGCTAGGAGACACGTTGGAAAATGATCTAGCCATCGTTTGGTATAATGAAGAGGAAGAAATGTTTGAAAGCCTTAACGCTGTGTTAGATACAAGTAAGAATACAATAAGTGTGGAAACGACTCAGCTTAGTGAATATATAGTTGTTGATAAGAAAAAATGGTTGGAGCTTTGGAGTAAGGAAATAGACTACTTAAGCAGAGATAAGAATATAGTTTCTAGTAGCGATGATTCAAGTGGTGGAGAGACAGATCCAAAAGATTCAGATGGGGATGGCTTATACGATACCTATGAAACTGAAGGAATGAAAACACCATACGGTATCATCTACTCAGATCCTAACAAGAAAGATAGTGACGGAGATGGATTAACCGATGGGCAAGAAATGGGTCCATTCAAAACATTCACTATAGAATTTTTTGGAATTACTATTCATTTTAAAGGTTTCTTTCCAACCAGTTTTCCTGACCAAAAAGATAGTGATGGAGATGGAATTTTTGATAAAGAGGATGAAAGACCGTTGTTGTACTCTGATTTATCCAATTTAGTAATTTATCAATCAGATAGACCAGAAGGCTATGATGAAAATGGAGATGTAGCGAATGATATGAAAACAAATGATTATTCTGGAGATGAAATGACTGACATTAGCTGGATGTTCAACTTCCAATTATGGGAATCTGATTGGCCAGATATTCTCTTTGATGAGTTCGAGTGGATGTCAACAAGCTTATTTTCTACGGGAGAAATGGAAGATGTTATTTTAGATATGATTGATCATTTTGAGGAAGGAAATGGTACTGATTATCGCAATCAGACTTTAACGAAAAAAGCGAGGGAGCATGAGACAACAAAAGCCTATATTGAATTCCTCAAAAATGCTTTAGTTGATGAGTTAAAGAAAAATGGAGGTAATTTGTCAGCACTTCAGTTTGATAAAAGTACAAAGGATACAGATAAATTTTATCAATATATACAGGATAATGCTGTTTACCCGACGTTTAGCACTTGGGACGATAGAATAGGCGGACTTACAATTTCAGTAAATGATACTTGGGGGAATACCGTATCCGTAAAAGACTTTTCAGTAGAGAACAATCACTTTAAAGGTGTTATGCATGTTCGTTTATATGATCATTTTGGGTTAGATCAGCCAGATGTGGAGAAGGAGTATGTCAACTTAGCAGGATTTCGTGCCTGGTTTGTCTTACAGCATTATGATGAATATAATGGGAAATATAAGCCCTTTGTTTCTGTAATGGAAATGGATATACCATTTGAGGGGAAATTGAGTGATTAAAATTAATGTAAAAATTATCGTTTTAATGATTGGTATAGTTTTAATTCCATTAAACGTAATCGGATGTACAAAGAATGAGGAATCAAGCGGGGAAACAAAGATTTTCGAAATTGCCAATACAGAACAGATCGTTGGTAAAAAGGATGAAGAAGAGGTGACTCATAGAAAGCATTATATGATTCTGAATCCACCAACAGATTTAATAGATTTAAAAGAATTAGTTGAAAAATACATTAAGAATCATCCAGTTGAAGAAGACATGAAAGTAATAGAAGGAAAAAACAGGATTTTTTATATGTCCTTCTATAGGGAAAGTGACGATTTGCCAAGAGACTGGCAGCCTGATGAAAGTTACATGAATACGGATCGGATGGAACATCATAAGCATGATCTCATTGCATCGATCATTTGGTCAGATGCTGAACCACAAAAAGAATACAATGTTTATGATAAAAGTAAGGAAGGAGAAATAATTAAGTGGTTGCGTTTTATTGAGGATCAGCTTGTTGAGTGATTAGACTGGGGATCACTATTCCCATATGACCCTCATTACTCGAATCGTTTCCATGTTCCGTTAAAGGGCGCTTATCTGTAAATAAGGTAAGTGTCCTTTTTAGTGGAATAAAAATGTTGAGTTAATCACCTGATTTTGAAATAATTGGTATTAAGCAATCGTGCAGTTTAACGGAGTAAGCGGATTCAGAAGTTATTCCACATAAGGGCTATATTCTTGAATAAAAGAAGCCAATATGGATATACTTTGCATTTTTAAAGAAGATAGTAGTTAATAGAAGTTAGATTTATTACTAATTATTTTGGTAAATAAAAGGGTTATTTAATTTAAATCGATAAATATTTATTTGTTAATTTGTAAAATCGGGAGGATACAATGGCTGAAGCAGATAAAATTATAAAGGTTGGAGCAGATGAAAACATAAGAAGAATAAGTAGTTTTATCAAGAAGAATAACAAGTCTATTACTTTAACATTAGGAGAAATTTCTAATTTAGAGCAAATAGGTCAAGGTGGAAATGGGCTTGTCTATGCTGGAATTCAGAATAATAAAGAGGTTGCAATAAAGTTTCTTGTAGAAGATACACAATCGGGTAAATTAGAACGTTTTAAAGCAGAATATTTTAATGTTAATTTAATAGAAGAACGCACTAACATCGTTAATTATATAAATTATGAAGAAATTCAATTTGAAAATGGTTATTTAATTCCAGCCATTATTATGAAAAGGTACGACAAAGCACTAAAGAAGTTAAGAGAAAGCTTTGGGTTTCGAGATCTTCTTAAACCGCACAAAACTGCACTATACAGCGATTGCCTAATTTACTTGAGCCTCGCTTCGTGATCCTATTTTGAGTAGCTTTAAACCTTCCAGATTCATGCACTCTCGGGTCAATTCCAGAGAACGCAACCAACTTTTTAGGATGACTAAATCGGTCTATCTCTCCTACTTCTGATAAAATTGTTGCCGCAATTTTATCTCCGATTCCAGGGATAGATCGAATTAATTCATATCCTTCAATAACCAACGCCTGGGCATCTATCTCTTCTTTTAAAGCGGATAGGTGCTCTTGGTATTCTAGGAGTATCTTGATATACACCTGCATGCTAATGAGATGGCTTCTATACAGTGACTCTTGAAACGGATCTCTAGAGGCTGCATCCTTTAATGTACTAGCCTTCCTTTCAGCCCACTCAATTGATCTAGAATTACAGTGATCCTTTATTCTTCTAGATAATTCAGAATGACTGCTCCTACAGACATCTTCAGGAGTGGGAAAATCCAACAGAAGCTTTAATGAAACTGCTGAATAAAGATAGCCAAATACCTTTTTATATTCAGGAAATACTTGATCCAATACTGCCTGAAACTTTAGCTAGATCTCTACATAGGAATTCGTTAAAGCATCATACTGCCTTGTCAGGTGTCTTAAATTTAGGATTTGAACACTCTTTCTCCGATAAGGCTCAAGGTCTTCCTTGTAGAACAACTCACATAACTGAGCTGCATCAATGGCATCTGTCTTAGTTTTCCTCATACCTGTTTTCTTTGATCCGTGAGAGATAATTGGGTTCACCAATATATAAGCAATTTGATTCTTCTCTAAAAATTGAACCACCGGTTCATGGTAGTGACCGGTAGACTCCATAATCACTGTAGGCACCTTTTCAGTTACCTTCTCTAGTTCCCTATAAAACTCTAGTAGTGTACGCAGCCCTTCAAGGTCGTGCATGAACTTAAAACTTTTCTTATAAGGAGACTTTCTCTTCAGATAGGCTTGCACTTGGCTTTCTTCTTTTGCTACATCCAGGCCTAAGACTGGATCCACTTTACATCACTACCCTTCTCTTGAAAATAAGCCGGTACCCCTTCTACCACTTGAAGTTTCATATCTTCGCTTGTTATACGAGATCACACTGAAAGATGTGTCCCAACCAGCCTCACACATGTTTCAACAAGTAGGGGGTGAACAGTTTTGCGGATGGGTTCAGATGACCTGTCCCACGCCCCCGAACGTTCTACCCCGGCTACAAATAAAATAGCACCTATAAAAAATAGGTCAACCAGAAATAAATCTGACTGACCTTATAATACGATCGCCCCCGATAGTTAAGTAAGATTCTTACTAAACCCTACACTTTTATCTATATATCCCATACTTAAGTCAAATTGATGTGCAGCTTTTCTTTCTTCGCGATTACCACTATTGAGTCCAATTGCGATAGCTCCTTGCTTTATTGCCTAATTTTCTGCTTCTTGTATTAGTTTTTACCTATACCTTTTCTCCGATAATTAGAATCTACTACAAAAGCTACAATTCGAACATAAGAACCATCAAACTCATAAAAAAGTCCAGTGCATAACCCTGCCATACCAACTACTTTCCCATCCATTTCAGCAATTAAGGTAACTATATATTTTATTAGAGGAGAAAATGAATGGAAATTCGAATGGCAATCAAAAATGATATTCCTTCTTTTGATTCTTTACTCATTTTTCCTCCCAGCAATTGTGTTTATGTTAATCTGCTTTAGATTAGCGAAATTCTTTGAAAACCTTGAGAAAAAATTAAACAATAAAATTAAAAAGGATAAGAAGAATTTCTAATCATTTGAGCTGCAGCTGCGGCTCTTTTTTTGAAATTAACCGAAAATTATGACTACCCCTTTCTTCTATATGGGGTAGCGTCAAGGGTACCACACATTACCCACAAGGATACGTCTTAACGTAGCGTTTTGATAGTACTTCGTCGTTAAGTAGTCGTGGACATAGTATTAAAATGTAAAAAACACCCCGAAGGATGCTTTTCATGTTACTTAATGATCTTGTTGTCTTGTAATGATTTCGTTTCGTTCTCCACCATCAGCAAGTTCTTCTGAGAATTCATAAT